>NZ_JACHFR010000002.1:701815-1039330 GCF_014202035.1 Treponema rectale | reverse complement strand
ACTTGCATGCTTAAGACGCGCCGCCAGCGTTCGTTCTGAGCCAGGATCGAACTCTCCATGATTATTCTAAAGCCCCGAAGGGCAAAAGATTACCACTTTAATTCTTCCCAAGCTTTCATTAAAAGAAATCTTTAGGTTTTCAGGATTTCTCCTGAAATCATATGCTTTCTCGTCGTACTGACATTCGTCGTATTATCTACTGTTTCTTCCGTCCCTGATGCTTTCAAAAAGCTGTTCAGCTGTTGTTGCTGAGTGATGAAGAATATATATCCGATTCGATTTTGTGTCAACAGCTTTTTAAATTTTTCTGCATTTTTTTTGAATTTTTTTTCCGATGCCGCAGACCCCTCTGTTTACGGGCCTCCCGGGGTATTTACGCGTCTGCCGGAAACGATTTTTTTATATTTTTTTTATTTTTTCTGACTTTTTTTATTTTTTTTTCACGGTTTAAGCGGAATGTCTTCGTATTTTTTCTGAGGATCCGTGTAATCCCCTGTCTGCAGCTGACAGGCTGTCAGGCTTTATGCTGTACAACCGGCTGTTAAGGCAGGCGAAACTGTCATTCCTGAAATTAACGGTATACGGATAACCTTAACCGGGACATGAAGGTATCAGTGCGGGAAACCGCCTTTTACCGGCTTCTTACGGAACTCCGGAATATACAGGACGGGATTAACCCGGTTTACGCAGCTGCAGATTTTTTTTGCGGGTCCGTGTAATCCCCTGTCTGCAGCTGACTGGCAGTCAGGCTTTGTGCTGTACAACCGGCTGTTATGGCAGGCGAAACTGTCATTACTGAAATTAACGGTATGACGGATAACCTTAACCGGGACATGACGGTATCAGTGCGGGAAACCGCCTTTTACCGGCTTCTTACGGAACTCTGAAGTATACCGGGCGGATCACCCCGGTTTACGCAGCTGCAGATTTTTTTTTGCGGATCCGTGTAATCCCCTGTCTGCAGCTGACAGGCAGTCAGGCTTTGTGCTGTACAACCGGCTGTTAAGGCAGGCGAAACTGTCATTCCTGAAATTAACGGTATACGGGTAATCTTAACCGGGACATGACGGTATCAGTGCGGGACGACGGCCAGTAAAATGAATTTACAGACTTATTCCCGTCAAAAGCTTCGCCTGCTGCATCCATATCAAAGACCCTGTTTATTCCCTTTCCGTTTTCATAAATCTGGAAAAGCTCCGCCATGTCTGGAAGACACCAGGCACTTTCATAATCAGTTCCGCTCAGGTTTGTCGCAGCAGTGCTGTAATTCCTGCAAAAATAGAAAGCCGGGAAATTTTCCTCTGTTGCGGTATCACCAGCACCTTCAGATACTTCAACCTAATCAAAGTTGCCGCTGCCGTTTCTGTCGCCGGTAAAGGTCAGGCTTTCTGCGCTTCCATCTGCAGTTTTTTTTCTGAGGATCCGTGTAATCCCCTGTCTGCAGCTGACAGGCAGTCAGACTTTCTGCGCTTTCATCTACAGGACACTGTATTGCGGTGATTGTCCAGTCGTATGCATTTGCACTGTTCAAACACCATGTACATCTGACTGCGTCGTGCTTTAAGCCCGCACCTGGAGTACGGCCTGCTGTTGTGTCTTCTCCGCTGTTCAGGCCTGTTCCCCTGCAGAAAATCAGTGCGATTGCCGCAGCAGTAAGTCGAAAAGAAATTACCGGCAAATTTTTTTAAACGGGAATGGCAAAAAAAAGGCTGCTTACGGGAACTCATGGAGCATGCCGGGCGGGACCGGAAGGGGCGCGGAGCGCGTCCGGAGCAGTTTCTGCGGAGGACCGGCCGGGAGGGTAAGCCCTGTAGGGCCCGTTGAGATACACGCGCATTCCCTTTTCTTTTACCTGCCGGGGTGGATTCTGAGTGTTCCCCGCCTCTGTAAAATTACGGTTAAAAGTTAGAATTCCGGAAAAATGCGTGTTATAATGATTTTACGGTGCTTTTTGTGCCGGATTTTTTATTTTAAGAGGTTACTGCTATGAAAATTATGTACAAGGTTGTTCTGGCATCTTTTGCGGCTGCAATGCTTGCCGGTTGTGCTTCTGCAAAGGTAGAGGAAGAGGCTGCTGCTGGAGAAACTGTTATCGAACAGACAGAGGAAGCTGTTGAAACGGTTCAGTCCGGAATAGGTTACGAAAAATAATTTTTTTTGACGGTTTTTCGAATTACATCCGTTAATGTCATTTTTTTACCCCGACATTTTAGTGCCGGGGTTTGTTTTTTTTTACAGTTCAGGCAGGGAAAACGAGTAATTTTCTGCGGATTTCTCTGAACCTGCAGTTAACGGTGAAAAAATACAGAAACATGCACTGATAAAGTCAGAAAAAATTTTTTGAAAAACTTGATTTTGTATTTTTTTGCAATACAGTAATGAGGACTTTATTTTAAACTTTTGTTTGCAAAAATAACGGTTTTCTAATAAAGTTTAAAAGATGCTTTATGCATCAACAAAATAAAGGGCTTTAAAGCCTGACTTCTAAGGAGAAGATATGAAATTTTCAAAGGTTCTTTTAGGTAGTGCTGTTCTTGCAGCTGCTGCAATTGGTTTTATGGGTTATGCTGACGATGATGATCCAAACGACATGATCTCAGGAAGCAACAACAACTACTCTATTGAATATACAAACGACTCAACAACTAAAACAAGCCGCGGTTACAATTCTACAAATCTTAAACATGCAGGATCACTTGTAAAAGTAAACTTCGATGCAAGTTCTACCACACAGGGCGGTGTAATGGGAATGATTTTTGATCTTCATGACGGAGAGGACGGAAAAGACTTCGCTGTTGTCGGATTAAGAACTACATCATCAGGCGCAGAATACTACGTTTCATACTACACAGGAGTAACAAATCTTCAGGGAGACAACTTCGGAGCAGAATATGAATCAAGAGGAGTAACATACAACAAAGACTCTGTAGCAAAGGAAACAGTAATCAAGGATGCATTTACTACTCTTAGCAGTTCGTATGTAGACACTACCGACGGAACAACAGTTTACGTTTACTTCGTTGAAACTGAAACTGCAGATGCAGACTTCGACTACAATGTATACTTCCTTCCAAAATCTGTAGCTGAAACTGTGGATGACGTTGACAGCAATGGAAACCTCCTTGATTCAGAAGGCTCACCTCTTAATATCAGCTCATGGCTTGCTGCTACAGTTGACACTTCTTACACAACAAAAACACAGAACAAATTTGCCGTATATGCAAATGTTTATGCCGGAAGCACTGTAAAAGGTACATGGGAACTCCTGGAAACTTACAAAGCTGCTGACGTTGTAGAAGACTAATTCTTCTGAAATTCAGTAAAAGAGACTGTCTTAGGGCAGTCTTTTTTTTTGGGGCTGTCCAAAAAGTTCAAAAAGTGTCATTTTCGGGCTTAACCCGAAAATCCATTTAATTACAATACAAGAGATTGCCGTGTCGAGCACGGCAATGACTCATACTGAACGCTACGCCACATCTAGTTCTATAGATTCCGAATCACACATTCGTAGCAGGTGCGTGCGAATGTGGCGTAGCGTTCGGAATGACACTAGGATAAAGTTCGGAATGACACTAAGATGAAGTTCGGAATGATATCAGGATGTAAACTTATTGGTCATCCCCTTTTTTTTGGAACAAACTTAAAATCTGTAACTTAAGGAAGAAGTAAAACACCAGGTTTTATTTGAAAAGCCGCCGTCCTGTCCTGATCTTTCAGTTCCGCCTTCATCAAATTCAAGAAGCTGTTTTCCGCGGGTAGTTTCAAAAACGTAATATGCAAGGTTAAGGTTCAGGGTAATTCTGGAAGATAATTCAGTCTTTATTCCTGCATAAAAATCATAGGAACGACATACATTGTAAATATAATCACAGGTTTCATAATAATCTCTTGAGCCAAGATGCCTGTCTGCGGCAAGAACAAAGGTAAAGGGATAAAGGTCAGCTCCGGCAAAGACTGAAAAAGAGGACTTGAGTTTTTTAGAAAGCTCCAGCCCCGTAAACACGGCGGTTTTACGAACATAATAATTTATTCCTGCAAGATGATACTTTCCATCCGGAAAATAATGAGACCAGGGGGAATTCCAGGGATAGGTATATCCGTCCGTAGTCCACTTTGAAGAACCATACCAGCCGTAACCGTTTCTTGCCTTATAATGCACTGAAGAATAACGGAAACCAAACCTCGGCTGAATTTCTGCTGACCAGGGAAGCTTTACCTTATATGCAAAGTACGTTTCTGCCGAAAAGTTTTTTATTCCTCCTCCGGAAAAAGGAGAATCAAGAGTACAGTCAAATTTTGAATAATTAAACTTGACCCCGGAAGAAGTCCAGTCAGAATCACTCATCCAGGAAGAATTATAGGGAAACGTAAAGTCAAAGTCGGCGGAAAAAATAAAACAGTTTCCGGAATCAGTCCTGAGCTGCCCCTGAGTTCCTATGCCTGCAGACATTACTGCCTTTTCGTTCCATTCAAGGAGACTGCACACTTTGTTTTTATCAGTATTAAAAGTTCCGGAAAAATAAAGGATTTCTTCTGTAGTTGAATTTCTGAATGAATACCTCGGGCCAATACTCAGGGAAAATTCTGCTGCAAAAAGATTTGCGGTTAAAAAAAACAGCAGCAGCTTAGTAAAGTATTTTTCTGAAGTACGATTCATGCTATAATCGTAGCACTATTTTGTAATTTTTTCATAGCCGGAGATTCAACATGCGCAGATTTAAAGTTCACTCACCTTATGAACCTTCAGGAGACCAGCCGGAAGCTATCCGAAAACTGGCAGAGGGATTTCTAAGGGGAGACAAATACCAGACACTGAAAGGCGTAACGGGCTCCGGAAAAACATTCACCATGGCTAAAATAATCGAAGCGGTACAGCGTCCTACCCTTATAATAAGCCACAATAAAACCTTAAGCGCACAGCTTTACCGGGAATTCAAGACATTCTTTCCGGAAAATGCAGTCGAATACTTTGTAAGTTACTATGACTATTACCAGCCGGAAGCTTATGTTCCTGCAAGAGACCTTTACATTGAAAAAGACGCAGCTATAAACAAAGAAATAGACAGCCTCCGTCTTGCGGCAACCTATGCCCTTATGGAAAGACGGGACGTAATAATCGTTGCAACAGTCAGCTGCATATACGGCCTGGGAATGCCGGATTTATACAAAGAAATGCGTACCCACATAAGCAGGGGTGAAGAACTGGACGTCCACAAACTGGCACAAAAGCTCATAAGCGTTCAATATCAGAGGAATGACGCCGTTCTTGAAAGGGGAAATTTCCGCATAAAGGGAGACACGATAGAAGTTTTTCCGCCATACATGGAAACAGACCAGGCTTACAGAATTGAAGTTGACTTTGATGAAGTTTCAAGGATCAGAAGATTTGACGTACTGAACGGCACGGCTGTTGAAGAACTGGATGAACTTTACCTGTATCCTGCAAAACACTTTGTCGTTCCTGAAATCATGCTGCAGCAGGCTACAGAAAGAATAAACGCAGAACTTGAACAGAGACTTGAAGAGCTGAGGGCCCAGGGAAAAATGCTTGAAGCCGAGCGTCTAAAAACCCGTACAACCTACGACATAGAAATGATGAAGGAAATGGGCTACTGTTCCGGAATTGAAAACTATTCAGCACCAATTGCAAACAGAAAGCACGGAGATCCGCCTGCTACCCTGCTGCACTATTTTCCTGATGATTTTCTGTGCCTAATAGACGAAGCCCACGTAACGGTTCCTCAGATAGGTGCAATGTACGAAGGAGACAGAAGCCGCAAACAGAATCTTATTGACTTTGGATTCAGGCTGCCAAGTGCACTGGATAACAGACCTCTTAAAGCGGACGAATTTACAGCAAAGATGAACCAGGTCATCTATGTAACGGCAACGCCCCGTAAGGAAGAAATAAAACAGTCTACTCAGATAGTAGAACAGTTAATCCGCCCTACAGGACTTCTGGACCCGATAGTTGAAGTCAGGCCAAGCGAAGGTCAGATGCAGGATATTTTTGCGGAAGTTACGGCAAGAATTAAAAAAGGTGAACGTTCCCTGCTGCTTACCCTTACAAAAAAAATGGCGGAAGATCTTACTGACTACCTTACGGAACTGGGAATAAAATGCAAATACATTCACTCAGAAATCGACACCTTTGAGAGAGTTGAAATCCTCAAGTCCCTGAGAACCGGAGAAATTGACGTTCTAATCGGCATCAACCTGCTGAGGGAAGGAATAGACCTGCCGGAAGTAAGCTTTATAGCACTTCTTGATGCAGATAAAATCGGTTTTTTGAGAAGCACTACGTCACTGATTCAGATAATAGGACGGGCTGCACGCAACGCAGAAGGAATGGTCGTGATGTATGCAGACCGAATGAGTGACGCAATGAAAGAAGCCATTGACGAAACAAAACGCCGCCGTTCAATTCAGGAAGCTTACAATAAAGAGCATGGAATAACTCCGAAAACCATAAAAAAGGCAGTTGAAGACATTCTTGTACATGAGAAGACAGACGCAGAAGAAACGGCCCAGGTAAATCTTGCAGTTCTGAAGAAAAGTGCAAATCTTTTTGTTCCGGCCCAGAGAAAAAAACTGCTTACCGCCCTCCGGAAAGAAATGGAAGACTGTGCAGAACGGCTTGATTATGAACAGGCGGCCGTCATTCGTGACCAGATCCTTGAGATCGAAAAAACATACGGAAAATAACAGAAGCAGGCGCAGTTGTTTTGCCATTGACTAAACAGAAGGATTTATATAAAATCCTATAACTTATTGAATTCTTTTAGGTAGGTAACAAAATGTCAAGAACATGTGATATTTGCGGAAAGCACCCGATTCACGGAAACAAAGTAAGTAAGTCATACAACCACACACGCCGCCAGTGGAAGCCTAATCTTGTAAAAGTAAAGACTGTTATCGGCGGAACAAGTATGACACTCAAGATCTGCACACAGTGCCTTAAGAGTGACTTCATCACAAAGAAAGTTTCAGTTCCAAAGCCAGCTGCAGAAGCAAAATAAGCATATCCTGCTTGCAGAAGACCGTCCTGACAGAAGGACGGTTTTTTTATGCCCTAAGAAGAACTTCTGTCAGAAAAAGGTATTTGCTTTCTTTAAGTAACCGTCATGAAAAGTTAAAGTTCAATATTCATTCAACATTCAATAAAAAGAGTATCATAGGCAGGCCCTACACTTCCGCCGGTACGCACCCTCTCCTTCAGCACAGGATAATCTTCCAGCCGGGAAGAAACATAGCGCTCCACCTGAACGTGACTCATATTGTGGGTCATGTGAATAAACCAGGTATGCACGGGATTTAAAACCTGAGCACAGCCGAGAGCCTGTTCGAAGTTAAAATGAGTAGAATGAGGTTCCCTGCGGAGGGCATCAATCACAAGATGGTCCGGAGTGCCGCAGCAGGACTTTATCAAATCAATGGAGGACTGGGGAATACAGCTGCAGTCCGTAAGATACGCAATGCTTTTTTTAACGCCGGAAATTTTTTTTATAAAAAGATAGCCTGTTACCCGAAGACTTCCGTGCATCAGGGGTACGGGGATTATCTCAAGCTGCCCTTCCCTGATCGGATTGTCCTTTCCGTAAGGTGCAACATCCACGAGATTAATTTTAGGCTTACCGCCACCTTCCTTTACGGGAGTAAAAATATAGTCAAATCTGTTTTTCGTATCACGGATGCAGTTTGAGTCTGCATAAATCCGCAAACCGCTGCCGTGAGTTTCATTGTTTTTCTGGGGAAAAGACGGATCTACAGCCCTTGTGTGACTGAAAACCCTTAAATCATCCAGACCGTTAAGATGATCAGCATGGGAATGAGTTACAAAAACTGCACTTACTTTAGAAATACCAGCCCTTAAAGCCTGAACCCTGAATTCAGGACCAACATCTATTAAAAAAGCGGAATCTCCGTCTTCAAGATAGGCACTGCAGCGGTATCTTTTATCCCTCTCATCATCAGAACGGCATACACTGCAGGTACAGCCTATAACAGGAACGCCATGACTGGTTCCTGTTCCTAAAAAAGTAAGTTTCATATAAAATGATTTTAATATTTTCCTGTATTCATTTAAAGTATAAATAACGGCAATGAAAAGAATAATATGGATTTTAAGCCTCTGCCTGGCCATCAGCGCATGCGCTACATCAAATAACCTGACGGTTCAGACAGAAGCAGCACATACGGAGAATTTCCTCATTTTTCAGCCTGAATGGGAGACTGACAGAGACTTTCCCTGCATGAGCACTGCCAGTTTCAGAAGCAGGAAGTTTCCTCTTAAGTACACAATTGTAAAGCTGGACCTGAATGCAGAAGATACGGAAATAATAATTGACTGCAATAAAAGTTCTGTAAAAAAATTTGCCTCTGAAAACAACTGTCTTCTGGCACTAAACGCAACCCCTTTTGGAAAACAGCCGGCAGAAATCGTTATAAGAAATAAAGAAAAACTTTATCCCCCTGAACCAAAATATTCAGCACTGGCTTTCTTTAAAGAAACAAAAGGCTGGTCTGCCCGGATAGCCTTAAGCCAGGAAGATGAAATCCTTGAAAAGGCAGATATTGCGGCAGGAGGTTTCTTTACGATTCTGGCAGAAGGAAAATGCGTAAAACAGTATATACACACGGACGACGCACGCATTGCCGCCGGAACAGCTGAAAACGGCAGGATTCTTTATATTCTTGCGGTAGACGGAGGCATATTTTCCGGCAGCAGGGGGCTTTCTTTTTTAGAATGTGCGCTTATATTCAAACAGCTGGGCTGTGATTATGCAATAGAATTTGACGGCGGAAACTCTACTGAACTGTGCATTCACGGAAAAAGAATCACAAAAATTCCTTTTTTAAGAAAGCAGCTGGTTCACATAGGCTTCAGGCCTGAACAGATGTAACATCCCGGGAAAAAAATTGTTTCTACGGTCAGGTATGGAAGTGAACTTCAAAAAACAACGGCTTTTGAGGTTTCCATTACAAAAAAAAGATTATATAGTTGGTGTTATGAAAAAATCAGTTTTATTTGGAATCATGCTTTTATCAGCTTCTCTCGTCATTTCATGCAAAAGTACCAGGGTTGAACCGGCCCCGGAAGCTGATGACAGGGAAATAATTCAGATGGCACAGACTGCATATGAAAAAGGACACTCCGATGATGCAGTTTATTATTATGAAACAGTAATCAAAAGGTTCGGAATTGATACTGCAGTGTATACGGAAGCCCGCTTTGAAATTGCCCACATCTACCTTAAGGAAAAAAAATACGATAAGGCTGCTCCGATTTACGAAGAAATCATCGAAATCTACAGAAATACAACTCCGGGAACTCTGAAAGGTGCCTTTCAGAAACTTGCTGTAAACGATTACGCAAAAATTCCTGAGTCATATAAAACAAAAACAGAATAATCAGACAGAAATCAGTCAGGGAAGAATTATGCAGTCACAGGATACGCCTTTAGAGGAAGCCAGGTCTGCAACGATTTCCCGGCTGATTTTTTTTGGTCCCCTCGGTACGTCATGAGCAGGAGCATCACCTATGAGTATTATCTTTTTCTGAGCATCTTCACGCCAGTCAAGGTACTTTAAAGAGGCATAAAGAGCTTCATAAACTGCCTCCGGAACATCTCCGCCCTCGTTTCCCTTTATGTATACTCCGTCAATATTCCGGTAGAACACCTTCATGTCCCTGGTAAAATGAAAAATCTTAACAGGAAGATTCTTATACAGATATGAATCTCCAAAATCCCGGTAAAGCACCAGGGCAACCCTTAAATCCGTGTAGGAAGGATATTCCTTTATAAACTGAGGAAGCCAGACTGTCCTCAGAACGTTCAGTTCGTCTACCATGCTGCCTGTGGTATCTATTGCAAAAACAAGGTCTGCCTTTTTTGATTTATCCAGTTTTCTTATTATGGAATCCACGTCTTTTTTTAATGAAGCAGTACCTTCGGAATAAATGACGTTTCCTCCGGAATCTCCGGCAATTTCATTAAAGGAAGCGGCCGTATCAGGATTATATTTTTCGTCAAGAACAGGAGCTGCTTCTTCCGGTAATTGAGGCGGTTCAGTCTTTTTTACGGGAGGTTCAGAAACAGGGGCCTTAAAACTGAACATGAAGGGATTATCCTGAAAAGTTCCTTCATAATCACCGTATTTTTTTGAAAACGTGCGGATATTAACAAATGTATTATTGCCTACGGTTACAGTGCCGTTTCTGGACCAGGGATAACCGTATACAAGTACCGGCGGAATAAAAATGCAGAAACTGTCTCCAAGTCTGGAATGTTTTACTGCGGTTGAGGATATGAGGGTATATCTTGCGTATTCGGAATCAAGGACTTTACCGTTGAGGATACGGATTTCGTCTCCGTTGTAAGAATTATAGGAAGAGGCCCTGTATGCAAAATTATCCATCTTTCCTTCAGGATCTTTTGCAGTTTCACAAAGCATTACGCTTTCTACAGCCGGCAGTTTGCGCACATAAAGAAGATATCCGTCAAAGATTCCTTCCGGTGAATAATGTCTCTCTATGGAAAGGTCATTCTGAGTAACTACAAGTTCCGGATAAACCGGAATTCTTTTTTGAGAGGACTGATCTGTCTGAGAATATGCAAATGACGGATAAAGCAGCAGTAAAAGCCCTAAAAGAAAATTCCTACACTTCCTCATAGTAAGAATTTCGGCATTTCTTTAGGAATTCTTGAAACAAGACATAAGGGCATCTCTAGAAATCCACTAATGTGTATTTCTAGAAAATGCCGACGAGTTTTAAGTCGTTGTAATGTCACGACTTAAAACATCGCTCTTTCAGAAGTTAGGGGATGTCCAATAAGTATGAGTCATTGCCGTGCTCGACACCCTGTCATTGCCGCACTTGATGCGGCAATCTCATGCAGGGGGATTTTCGGCTCAAGCCCGAAAATGACACTTTATAAAAAGTTGAAAATGACACTTATAAAAAGTTGTTGACAGCCCGAAAATGACAGTTTTTGAACTTATTGGACAGCCCCTTCCCATAAACATAAAAAATATAAAGAAATTTTATACTTTTACCGGCTAAAAAAAGCTTCTGAAACCTTGAAATCGTTATCATTTATTGTATACTTAGATTGGGCGAGAGTTGATTAAAAAAAGTTTATATTCACCGGTCATTTTTACAGTCATAAATAAGACGGCTTCTTAAAAAATCACAGGATTTTTTTTATCCGCTCATGCCCTCATAATATAAGACATAATATAAGAAGGGACAAAATGGAAAATATTGCTCTTCAAGATTTTGAACAGGTCAGTATTGATGAATTTTTTGACAAGGAAGACCTGGTAAGTTCAATTCCTGACGGCATCATAATCTTTACTCCGCATCAGCAGGATCTGATAACAAATCTTATCTCGGAACTGAGTAAAGAGAATCCAGATAAAGTCGAGCGCATTCAGAGCAGGCTTAACGATGTTGAAAACCTTGCCAAAGCCATTGCACGGTTTCCGTCACTGCTGGAAAAAGCAAACCTTACTTCTTCAATGCGTACGCCGGAAACTCTTATTGAAAGCATAATTTCATACCAGGAAGACGGTGATACGACACTTCACATGCCTTCAAAGGCTACTTTGGGAAAAGGATTCCTCATCACAAAGATTCACACTTTCTACTCAATGGAAAAACTTGCCAGAAACTATACTTCCATGACTGAAAAACAGGTAAAGGAATACTCTGACGAAACTACATCCATGATGTTTACGCTTATGGCGGAAGATGTTTATCTGAACCTCATCAAGGACAAGACCATATCCATGGAACTGAGGCGTCAGATTGCAAACCTTCTCATAATCCTCTGGGAACACAGAAGCGACCAGACAATTTCTGACATAGCACCCGTACTTCAGACCGTATGGAATGCCCGCCGCCGTCTTGCTCCTGCCTTCGGTACAATGATGGGAACAAGCGAGCTCATCATGGTAAGCATGCAGGCTGATGAAAACTGGGCATCGTTCATAAAAAACAAGCTTTCTACAACGGAAGTTTCTCAGGCAATGGAAGAATTTCTCTTCGGAATTTCTCATGAGCAGGTTCTTAAGCTTAAGGACATCCTGCGCAACCAGGGCGTTAAATCCATCGGTCGTGATGAAGTAGGTGCTTATCTTGGAGAACGTGTAAAAACAGACGTAAGCCTTGATTACAGAGACTTCTACCTGCTTTATACGGTACGGCGCGACAATGCCCGTGCAAGAAGAAGACTTCATCTTGAAGGACCAAAAGCCACTCTTGAGGACTTCTTCATAAAGTTCATCATGGAATCCAATATGGAAAAACAGAAAAAAGACGCCCTTGCAAGAACTTCTGAGGATGACTGAACTGCCGTTTACCTTGAATTCGACCTGCATAAACAGTAGAATATGTGCATAAAAAAATTCACTTATAGGGGAAAGAATAATGCCGTATTCTGATCCAACTGATCTGGCCATCGTTGCCTGTCCTGGTGGTGAAGCTTTTGCAAATGAAGTTATCACTCACCTGCGCCACATGTACAAACATCGCTACACTCTCAAGAACGATGTTATTTCGAAACGCTACGACGTAGACAAATCCAAGCTTGTAGAACAGGCTAATCTTTACAACGACCTGTTTACTCCGGATTTGTGCATTCGTGGAAGTACCGACAAGTATCGTGCTCCTTCATTCAAAGTAAACGCTTCATTCACCTATTTTGCAAACGGTGAGTACAAATGCGAACTTCAGGAATGTATCCGCGGAAAGGACGTATACATTTTCCAGGATGTAGAAAACCACGAACCTATTTCCATGAATAACGGAAAGAACGTTATGCGCCTGAGCGTAAATGATCACGTTATGGGTCTTCTGGTTGCAATCGATGCAATCCGTCAGGCCGGTGCAAAATCAATGACACTGGTTCTTCCGGTATACCCTTATTCAAGACAGCACAAAAAGAAGGGTCGGGAAGGTCTTACAGCTTCCCTTCTCGGACATATTTATGAAAGCATGGAAGTTAAGAGAATCATTACCCTTGACCTCCACAGCCGTGAAATCGTAAATGCATTCAGCCACACTCACTGTGAGAACCTGCATGCTTCTTACCAGATTATCCGCGAACTTGCAAAAGTAATAGATCTTTCTAAGGAAGACCTTGTTGTCGTATCTCCTGACACAGGTGCAATCGACCGCAACAAGTTCTATGCTACAGGCCTTAAAAAGCCTCTCGCAATGATTTATAAGGAAAGAGACTATTCTGTAGTTACTCAGGACGCTAAAAATACAAACATAAAGAGCGTTAAGCTTTTAGGTGACGTTAAGGGTAAGGTTGCATTCCTTGCTGACGACATGCTGGGTACCGGCGGTACTCTTCTTAAAGCCATGGGATTCCTGCACGAACAGGGAGCTACAAAGGTAATTGCAGCAATAAGCCTTCCGTTCTTTACAGGAAATGCCATCGAACAGTTTGATGAAGCTTACAAACAGGGACTTTTCTACAGAATCATCGGTACAAATGCCGTTTATCACGAAGAACTTCTTAAACGTGAATGGTATATCAGTACAAACGTTTCAGGTCTCTTTGCAAATGTAATTACACGCCTTCACCATAATCAGTCACTGGGAGAACTTCTTGACAACCGTTCAATCATTGACAAGCTTATGAAAGTTTCTAAGCCGGCTGAAAAAGATTCTGAAAAAGAAAATACAGAGGCTAAGGCTTAAAATGAAAAACGTACTTTGTGCCGACATAGGAACCTCTTCTCTTAAGGCTGCCGTAATCAGCGAAGACGGAAGCGTCCTTGCATACAGCCGCAGGAAATTCCTTCTGAAAAGCACAAAGTATGCTTCAAAAGAATGGTTTCCGTCTCTTGTAAATGCCTGCCAGGAGATGTTTGCCAACAATCCGGACGTTAAAGTAAATGCCATCTGCATAAGCGGTAACGGTCCAACCCTGACAGCTTCTACAGGAGAAACCCTTCTATGGAATGAGGATGCGGATGAAAGCATTTCTTATTCCGGAAAATCCCTTTTTATACCAAGACTTCTTACTTTTAAGAACAGAATGCCTGATATATGGAACTCTGCTGAGACCATATTTTCTTCAACGGAATACATGATTTATCTTCTTACGGAAAGCAAGGTAACAATCATTCCTGAGAACAGGTTTGTAGACTTCTGGTGGAACAGGGATGAACTTTTAAAATCCGGCTTTACGGAAGCGGACTGTAAAAAACTGCCGCAATTTTATTTTTCAGGCAGCATGGCAGGAAGGCTTACCCGCAAGGCAGAATCTTTCTTTTCTTTTGAAAATAACGGAATCACTGAAGGTACCCCTGTATACTGCGGTGCTCCTGACTTTGTTTGTGCGCTGGCAGGAACTGCAACCCTTAATCCGGGAGTTTTATGCGACAGGGCCGGTTCAAGTGAGGGAATAAACCTCTGTACACCTTCCCCGATATTTTCTGATAAAATCCGTACAATGCCATCCGTTGTTCCGGGGCTGTGGAATGCAGCAGTTCTTTATAAAGAATCCGGTTCCAGATATTCAGCCTTCAAAAAAAAGGTTGAGCGGGAAGCAGGACATGAATTTGAACACAATGACCTTGTACACAAATGTCTTACAGCTGACGGATCGGATCCTACTTATTCAGACGGGAAGTATCTTCTTACTCAGATTGCACTGGACGTACGCAACGCCATCGACATTCTTAAGGACGCTTCAAAAAACGCAAGTTTTGACTTTCCGAAAGAAATTACCATTACAGGCGGACAGGCTGCAAATGATGAATGGAACCAGCTCAAGGCAAACATAACGGGACTTACCATAAAAGTACCTCTGTGTCATGATGCGGAACTTACAGGATGTGCAGTATTTGCCTTTACCGGAATGAAAGTTTTTGAAAACATTACACAGGCTTCCATGACGCTTTCTAAAGCTGCCAAGGTTTTTACCCCTCAGGATGAACAGAAAGCCGGTATCTGATGAAAATTTATAAAATTCCACAAATACTTAAGACAATCATATTTGATATCGACGGAACTCTTTATACCAGTGATGAATATGTCAAAGAACAGGTAGATGTACAGATAAGGCACTGGTCTGACGTAAACGGATGGCCCCATGAAGAAGGACGGAAGAAAATCGCAGATTTCAGGGCAGAATGGAGCCGCAATCATAACGGACAGAAAATAAGTCTTGGAAATGCTTTTACTCATTTTGGAGTTGATATTGAAACTTCAATTGAATGGAGAAACCAGCTTTTAAAACCTGAACTGTATATTCATGAAAATCCGGCAGTTACGGAAGTCCTTAAAGCCTTAAAGAAAAAATACTTTCTTATAGCCGTAACAAATAATCCGAAAACCGCCGCTTACAACACCCTTAAGGCAATAGGCGTTGAAAAAATCATTACTGAAATAATCGGACTTGATTCCTGCAAAAAATCAAAACCTTCGGAAGAAGTTCTGTCCCTTGCCTGTAAAACAGCAGGCTGCAGCGCAGAAGAATGCCTTTCTGTAGGTGACAGGTTTGATATTGACCTTGCCCTTCCCCTTGAAAAAGGAATGGGAGCCGTTTTAGTTGACGGAGCAGAAGATCTTATTGAACTGGGAAAGGTTATTTAATTCCGGAAAAAAAACAATAGAAAAAAAAACGGAAAGAGGCCGAATTAAAATCAACGTCTTCCCGTTTACAATTTACCGTTTAAATTTTACAGTTTTATGCCTGCTGTCCAGAACCTACAAGGCACATCCATTCAGCCTGGGCACAGAGGGTATCTCCCACATAGGCTTTTCCACTCTGAACTACCATGTTTGGTGTTGCACGCTTGTTTGTTACTTCCATGCGTACTGTATCACCAGGGCGAACCTGATGCTTAAACTTAACGTTATTTACTGTAGCAAGGAAGAAAAGGCTTCCTTCCTTAAACTTTTTCTGAAGGCTTAATGCAGCTCCACCGCCCTGAGCCATTGTTTCTATAAGAATAACTCCAGGAACTACCGGATATTCAGGAAAATGACCTTTAAAAAAGAAATCTTCTTCCGTAAATTTGCGTGTACATACACAGCCGTTTTCATCGTAGCTGTCAATAGAATCTACAAAAAGGAAAGGTTTTCTGTGGGGTAAAAGAGATTCAATATCTGTGAATTTTTCCATTATTTTTCTCCTAAGGTTTTATGCAATGATTTTACCGTATTTTTTTACAAAAGTCATTGCAGTTTTTTTCTGTTGATGCATAAAAAAACTGCCTGACCAATAAGTTCAAAAAGTGTCATTTTCGGGCTCGAGCCGAAAATCCCCCTGCATGCGATTGCCGCATCAAGTGCGGCAATGACAGGGTGTCGAGCACGGCAATGACTCATACTTATTGGTCATTCCCCATTTATTCAGATATAAGAAAGAATTACTTTACTTTCTTGAACACGAGACAACCGTTATGTCCGCCAAATCCAAAGTTTGCACTCATTGCAACATCAACGTTCATGTTGAGGCCGTGGTTTGGAGTATAATCAAGGTCACATCCGCCTTCTACGTCAACTTCATCAAGATTGATTGTAGCAGGAATGTATGAATCCTGGATTGCCTTTATACAGATCATTGCTTCAAGAGAACCTGCATTTCCGAGACAGTGACCTGTCATAGACTTTGTAGAAGAAATGTGAAGTTTCTTTGCTGCATCACCGAATGCGATGTGAAGCATTTTTGTTTCTCCGGAATCATTAAGGTGTGTTGAAGTTCCGTGAGCGTTGTAATATGTAACTTCTTCAGGTTTTACGCCTGCGTCTTTCATTGCAATAGTCATACATTTTGCACCTGGAATTCCGTTTGGGTTTGGTGCTGTAAGGTGATAACCGTCTGTTGATCCGCCGTAACCTGCAACTTCTGCATAAATCTTTGCACCGCGTGCTTTTGCATGTTCGTATTCTTCAAGAACAAGAATTGTTGAACCTTCACCCATGATAAAACCATCGCGCTGCTTATCAAACGGACGGCTTGCTTTTGACGGATCATCAACCCACTTAGAAGAGAGAGCGTGGAGCATTGTAAATCCAAGGTTACCGTAACCACACTGAGTAGATTCAGCACCACCTGCAAGGATTACATCATAGCGGCCGCAGCGGATCTGATCGAGAGCATCACCGATAGCATCTGTTCCTGAAGCACATGCAGTTGCTACTGTATGAGTTGCTCCATGAAGACCGAATGCAAGACTGATGTTTCCGGCAGCTTCATTAGGAATAAGTTCAGGAATAGTCATTGGAGGCATACGTGTATAATTTGATTCAAAATAAGCCTTCATTGTGTTTTCTGTTACTTCGAGACCACCGATACCTACACCAAGATAAACTGCTGTATCTTCAAGAATGTCAGCTTTTCCGAGAAGGTCTGAATCTTCAAGAGCCATTTTTGCAGCAGCTACAGCATATCTTGAGAAAAGACCCATTTTGCGGGCTGCACTTGAATCCATATATTTTGAAGCATCAAAGTTCTTTACTTCTGCAGCATACTTAACCTTAAAAGGTGTTGCATCATAACGTGTAATTGCAGCAACTCCACTCTTGCCGTCTTTAATTGCCTGCCATGTTTCATCAACTGTGTTACCTACAGGACTGATACAACCTAAACCGGTTACTACTACTCTACGCATCTGTTAGTTCTCCTTAATAAATCAACATTCAGTTTGACAAAATATCAAAAAATGTCATTTTGTAAAATATTACAGTAAAACTTTTTTTTATGCAATAGGGAAAAACATAATGCTGATTATTGGTATTTTGCCGGGATTTAAGGTATATTCTTAACAGGGTAACACAAAATTAAATTCCAGAGAGGTAAATAATGGCAGACAAAATTGAAGGTTTCCTTACATTTGACATAAATTCAGGAAGCTTCTGGATTACAAAAGAAGGAGCACCGCTTACACAGATTAACTTTGGAGATACTTTTGAAGTAAAAGTTGATGACAAGTGGATTGAAACCGGTATTGAAATAACTTCAGATGATGAAGGAGCGCTTCTGTTTAAGCTTAAGAACACGGCATTTTCAGGAATTCTGGACGATCTGGAAGTAAGGATTTAAGTTTTACTGTACTTACAGGGGATTACCGGATTTCTGTCCGATGATAATGTAAAAAAAACTGGGGCTGTCCAAAATGTATCGTCATGGGGATGACCAATAAGTTCAAAAAATGTCATTTTCGGGCTCCGACCCGAAAATCCCCCTGCATGAGATTGCCGCATCAAGTGCGGCAATGACAGAGTATCGAGCACGGCAATGACTCATACTTATTGGTCATCCCCAGCTTCGTTAAAAAGAATCAGGCACCCATACCGCCGTCTACGCCGATAACCTGGGCAGTTACGTAAGAACTGAGGTCACTGGCAAGATAAAGTGCTGTATTTGCGATGTCTTCAGGAGTTCCTGCACGCTTAAGGAGTGTCCTGTCAATCATGATTTTCTGAAGGTCTTCCTTAAGTGCACCTGTCATATCCGTGGCAATGAATCCAGGAGCTATAGCATTAACGCGAACGCCCCTGCTTCCTACTTCAGCAGCAAGAGACTTTGAATATGCAATAAGTCCGCCTTTAGAAGCTGAATAGTTTACCTGACCGCCGTTTCCGTGAATTCCGACGATGGAAGCCATGTTGATAATTGAACCTGTTCTCTTACGGATCATGTCATTGGAAATAATCTGACATACAATAAATGCACTTGTAAGGTTAATACGAAGTACATCATCCCAGTCTGCTTTCTTCATGCGGAATGAAAGACCGTCACGAGTAATTCCGGCATTGTTTACAAGAACATCAAAACCGCCGGCTTCTGCAAGAGCTGCCTTTACAACTTCTGAAAGCTGTTCTTCGTTTCCGACATCTGCACAGATTTCATGGAATGCTGTATTGTGTTCTGCTGCAAACTTTTCAAGTTCTTCTTTTGCAGCACTTGGTTTAGAACAGAGACCCCAGACTTCTGCTCCTTCACTGAGAAACTTTTCTACGATTCCTCGTCCGATTCCACGGCTGGAACCTGTTACAAGGGCTTTTTTATTTTCAAGCAACATAACTATCTCCTTAATGTAAGATTATATTACAGGGCTGCAATTCCGTCTGCTGTATTTACAGGAACAGCTGCAAGGCCTGCACCGAATTCTGTCTGACCCCAGAGTCCTGAGAGAACTTTTCCCGGTCCAGGTTCAAGAACTGACCATTCATTTCCAGAATCAGCTTTAATCATTGAAGCAAGAACAGCTTCTTCATCAGTCCAGAGAACGGAATGTGTAAGATGGAGAACTGCAGACTTCTTTACTTCCTCAGCATTTGCAGCCTGCTTACCGGTTACATTGCTGAAAAGAGGAATCTTAGGTTCGTCAAACTGTACGTTTTCAAGAACCTTACCGAATTCATCAGCAGCTTTCTGCATGAGCGGTGAATGGAAAGGTCCTGCAACCTTAAGGCGTACTACCCTGCGTGCTCCGGCTTCTGTTGCAGCTTTTTCTACAGCAGCAAGAGAATCAAAAGTTCCTGAAACAACAGTCTGCTTTACGCTGTTCATGTTTGCTGCATAAGCATCTTTAATGGAAGAAGCAATTTCTACGACTTTTTCAGGAGCAAGTCCAAGAACTGCAGTCATTCCAGGTGCATGGCCTTCATTAGCTGCTGCAATTTCCTCACATACTTTCTGCATGATAAGACCGCGCTGGCGTACAACTTTTATTACATTTTCAAAAGAAAGAACTCCTGCTGCATAAAGTGCCGGAAATTCTCCGAGAGAAAATCCCATTGCTGCTGAAGGTTCAATTCCCTTATCTTTAAGAGCTGCCATAATTACAATTGAAGCTGTAGTAATTGCAAGCTGGCTGTTATCTGAACGGCTCAAAGTTTCTGCATCTGATTCCCACATAAGTTTTGCAACATCAAGACCTACAATTGCAGATACATCATCAATAATTTTTTTTGCAGATGCTGAAGATTCAGCAACATCTTTTACCATTCCAGGAGCCTGTGCACCCTGTCCAGGAAATAAAAAAGCATACTTCTTTGCCATAATAAACCTCTTGATTTTATTTTGACAAATTATGTCATTTTGTCAAAATGATGTCAACGTTCTTTATGTCTTTTAATCTTCACTGTAACGGCTGTGAATCTTTGCCCATTCACCGGCTGACATTCCGTTCAACTCGCGGAAAGTTTTCATAAAATGCTTTACGTCCCTGAAACCGGATTTATTTGCAACTTCATACACCTTATAGGTTCCCATTTCTAAAAGCCGCTTTGCCTGCTCCATGCGGAATTTTTTAAGGTAATCATTAAAGTTAGTTCCTACCTGTTCCTTAAACTTCTCGCTGAACCAGGTGTAATTCATGCTTACATAGTTTGCTACGGTAGCCATGGTTATGTTTTCTGAATAATGCCTGTTAACGTAAGAAATTGCCTTTGTTATGTAAGGATATTTTCCCTGCTGCTTTATAAGAAGCTGTGTAAGATAAATAACGTAATCACCGATATAGTGCTTCCACTCATCATAAGAATCTACCTGAACAATATTTTCGATCATCAGGCTTTTAAGATACAGATAGGTATCATTGTCATGAAATTTAGGATAGCGCTTAAACAAATTACTTACCAGTTTATCATGAACATACAGAACTGATTCTGCTTTTTTACCTGAATCAGCGTAATCAAATTCCAGAAGATTTGACATGGCTTTTTTTATTTCGTTTTCAGAAAGAAGATCCAGTGCAGCAATGAACTTTTCATAACGAAGGTCGATTTCTGAAAAATCAGAAACAGAACTTTCTGCATCATAAGTAAACACGGAACCGAACTGTTCATCTTCAAAGAAAAAGCGGAGAACACTTGAACAGGACTGATGATAAAGTTTGCGCAGGTCCACAACATTATCAGAGCAGGTACTTATACCGGCAGTACAGCCGTTCTTTTTTACGAGAGAAATTATTTCCTCAAGATAATCTTTCTGAATTACAAGTCCTGCAAGATGTTTTTTCTTTTCAAGAACATAGCACAGATTAGGATCAAGAACGGAATAGAAATTTTCATCATTCATTCCGGAAGGAATTTTTACCGTTACGCAGCAGAATCCGTGAAACATGTTTATGTCTTTTAAATCATCAATTCCTCTTGAACCGCCTTCGATAATGAGGGACTTTAATTTAAGTTCAGTCTGAGACTTTTCTATTTTCTTTACAGAATTCAAGGCAGAGTTTACGGCAGTACAAAGTTCTTTTGAATCTACAGGTTTAAGAATGTAGGCAAGAACTCCGGAAGATATGGCAACCTTTGCGTAATTAAAATCATCGAAACCTGAAAGTACAATCATTGCAGGCTTTCTCGGAAGTTCACGGACATTCTGCATGAGTTCAACTCCGTCCATTACCGGCATTTTTATATCAGTAATGAGAACATCCGTTGAATTTTCTTTTATATAATCCAGAGCTTCCTTTCCGTTTTTTGCTTCAATAACATTTAAATCAGCACTGACATTATCCATGAGAATCTTTTTTATTCCCGCTCGAATAAGTTTTTCATCATCTGCAACAACAATTGTTATCATCTTTTTGTCTCCCCTAAAGTCTTACCTCAGAAAGAGGAAGAGGAACTTTTATGACAGTTCCCTTTCCCTGAGTTGAAAAAATCTGCAGCTTATACTCTTCTCCGTAAAAAAGAAATAAACGCTGCTGAATGTTTTTTATTCCTATGCTGCCTGTTGAATCACGCTCGTAATCAACATCAGCAAGATAATTTTTTATTTCCTCCAGTTTTTCTTCACTTATACCGCATCCGAAATCCTGCACACACAAGAAAAGCCTGTCATTTTCCACATCAACTTCCGTATAAATTTTTATTACTGAATCCTGCGCAAGAGGTTCAATTCCATGATAGAAAGAATTTTCTACAAAAGGCTGAACCAGCATTTTTGGGATTTCACGGTCAAGAAGTTTTTCCGGAATATCTGCTTCCAGGGTAATCTTATAATCATTTCTGATATTCAGAATCTTTATATAGGAATTAATATATTCCAGCTCCTGGGAAAGAGTTACAGAATGCACCCTCCAGCGGAGACAGTAGCGCATCATCTTTCCGAGCACGAGAATGCTTTCTGCAGTTTCGTTATCTTCTTTTAAAAGAGCCTGCATATGAATTGTCTCAAGAACGTTGTACAGAAAATGAGCGTTAATCTGATTCTGCATGGCTTTCATCTCTGTATCTGCAATCAGATGCTCTTCCGTCTTTATCATTTCAATCTGCGTCTTGATTTTATCTACCATAGAATTAAAAGTAATCTGGGTAAGACTGATTTCATCTATGGAAGAAGTTACAGGAATACAGACATCAAGATTTCCTGAACGAATCTCTTTCATTCCGTCAATAATGGAATATACTCCGCCAAGCATCTTTGTCGTAATGTATGCAATGACAAAAAAGAAAAAGAAAAGAGTAACTACAAGACCTACGATGAAGCCGATGTAAATAGTAAGCATGTGAGGTTCAACAATAGGCATATATCTGGAATGAATAAGCACTATATTAAGTTCAGGAACGGTAGCAAAAGCACCTATGTAAGATTTTCCGTTACTCTGAAATTTTATTATTTCTCCCTGGGAGAATTTATCATACTGTTTTTGAATCTGGGACAAAGCGCTGTCATCAAGAATGCACTGCGTCTTAATCTGACTGTTGTTAAATCTTGACAACATACCGTTCTCGCCGATTTTTAAAATACAGAAAGATTCTTCAGATTTTTTTTGTTCAAACATAAAAGGAAAAAATTTTTTCGGATCTATTGAAATCTGAATAAAACCTACTTTTCTCCTTCCATTAAAAAGCCTGCGGGTCGTACATATTACGGAAGGTTCCTTATACCTTTGGGAAAAAATATAGAAAGGATTATAATCAAACTCCCATCTGGAAAGCCGGTCTAAATCTGTTCTGTCTGAATGAAACAATACCGGAGAACGTTCCGGAACATTTTCGTTGTCGGCAAATATTCTCAGGGAAGAAAGATCTGCTTCAACCGCAAGAATTTTTTCAAGGGAATCTGTTGCTGAGATTACAGTAGAAATTGTTTCCGCTTCATCATATTCCTGGGGGGACATTAAAAAAGAAAGAAGGGCTGCATTTGAATTTATTATTTTTTCAATTCTGTCTACGCTTTCCATGCGCCGCTGCAGATCGGAAAACTCATTAAGAACGATATGCCGGCTGTTGTCTTCTACTTCATCCTGGAATGAAGATTTATATACAGCCATAAGTATTATAAAGATAAATGCAAGAGGTACTACGACAATGCAGGTATATATCATTACCAGTCTTTTTGAGAAACGATGATTATTAAAAATACTTCCGATTTTTCTTAAAAGCATTCAGTTTCACCTACGAATTATTTTCACTGCTGACCGAAATTTTTCACAGTCTGCTACTTTTCATTGTAGTGTCATATTTTCGGTTTTGCAAATTTTATCTGTATTTATACAATATTTATTCACTTTTATATGGTATGCACTCATGCTATAATTGGCATTTCTAACGGAGGAAGGTATGTCGTTTGCAGATTTAATTTTCACCACAGCTACAGAAGGTTCAGTTCTTATTAAAAATGAAGGAAAAATACTTCCGCTTAAAAAGGGTGATTCCGTATGTGTATTCGGAAGATGCCAGAAAGATTTTCATAAAAGCGGAATGGGATCCGGAGGTTCAGTTCATGTACTTTATTCAACTGTACTCATTGATGAACTGCTTAAAGCTGAAAATTCAGAAACAGCAGTATTTGACAGGGAACTTGTAAACGTTTACGAAGAATGGCATAAAGAAAATCCGTTTGATAACGGAGGCGGCCGCTGGGCTGGAGAACCGTGGAGCCAAAAAGAAATGCCGGTCTCAAAAGAAATGGCCGCACGCTTTGCAAAAAACAACTCAAAAGCAATATATGTTATCGGAAGAAACGCCGGTGAAGACAAAGATCTTCAGGCCGTAAAAGGAAGCTGGTACCTTTCTGAAACTGAATATGACAATCTCGTGAACATCTGCAGTGTATTTGATGAAGTTGCAGTAATCTTCAATACATGCGGAATCATGGATACCAGTTTTATAAACGACAGTGCCTTCAACGGACACATAAAAGCCGCTGCCTACGTATGGATGGGCGGTATGGAAGCAGGACATTCTGCTGCAGCTCTTCTCCTGGGAAAAGAAAATTTCTCAGGCAAACTTTCTGATACGATAGCAAAAATCGAAGACTATCCTTCAACTAAAAACTTCGGAAATGAAAAAGAAAACATTTATGAAGAAGATATTTTTATAGGCTACAGATACTTCAACACATTTGCAAAAGACAAAATTCTTTATCCTTTCGGTTTCGGGTTAAGCTATACAGAATTTAACACACAGATTACAGAATGCAGGGAAGATTCTTTGACAGTTACCATAAAGGCAGAAATTACAAACACAGGTAACTGCAGCGGAAAAGAAACTCTCGAAGTATACCTTAATGCACCAAACGGAAAACTTGGAAAAGCATCCCGCGTACTTGCCGGGTTTGCAAAGACAGGCCTTCTTGAAAAAGGACAGAAAGAAACCGTTACCGTTAAATTCAATCTGGAAGATTTTGCTTCCTACGATGATTCCGGAATAACCGGGTTTGCACATTCCTGGGTTCTTGAAGAAGGAAAATATTACGTTTACGCCGGAAGTGATTCACTAAATGCAGAAAAGCTCAGCTTCGGAGAAAAGGATTCCATCAGTATCGGCAGGACTTATGCGGTAAAAAAATGTTCTCAGGCAGGTGCTCCTTTTAAGGAATTCAAGAGGCTTAAAAATGAAAACGGAAACACTGTATATGAAAATGTTCCTCTGAATAAAAACGATCTTGAGAAAATCATTAAAGAAAACCTTCCGAAAGAAATTCCATTTACTGGCAACAAAGGCATTTCTTTTGATGACGTAAAAAAAGACAGAAACCTGATGAATGATTTTATTGCCCAGCTTGATGTAAAGCAGCTTGCAACCATCGTAAGGGGCGAAGGAATGATGAGTGCAAAAGTTACAATGGGAATCACTGCTGCATACGGAGGCTTAAGCGAAAGTCTTCATGATGATTACAAGATTCCTGTTGCAGGATGTGCAGACGGTCCTTCAGGTATTCGTGTTGACACAGGACGGGAAGCAAGCCTGATGCCTATAGGAACTCAGATTGCATGTACCTGGAATCCTGAACTTATAGAAGAACTTTTTATTGAAGAAGGAAAAGAGCTCGTACGTTACGAAATTGATTCTCTTCTGGGACCTGGAATAAACATTCACAGAAATCCTCTTAACGGACGCAACTTTGAATATTTAAGTGAAGATCCATTCCTTACAGGTATCATTGCTGCAGCAGAAATCAGGGGAATTAAAAAAGGCGGTTCAAGCGGAACCATAAAGCACTACGCATGCAACTCCCAGGAACTTTGCCGCAACTCAAGTGACTCTGTTCTTTCTGAACGTGCATTGAGGGAGATTTATCTTAAAGGCTTTGAAATTGTAGTAAAAGACGGAAATCTTGTTTCTCTTATGACCAGCTACAATCCTATTAACGGACACTGGGCTGCCTCAAACTACGAAACGGTAGCAATGATTCTCCGGGATGAATGGAAATATGACGGACTTGTCATGACTGACTGGTGGGCTAAAATGAATCACTGTGTAAAAGGCGGTGATGCAACAATCAAAAATGCAGCCTACATGATCCGCGCAAGAAATGACATTTACATGATTGTAGACAACGACGGAGCTGAATGCAATCAGTACGGTGATAATATTGAAGAATGTCTTTCTAACGGAGAACTTACCCTGGGTGAACTTCAGCTCTGCGTAAAAAACATTCTGAATTTTATACTTCAGGCTCCGGTAAGTAAAAGACCACTTCGAGCCCTTAAAGAAATTCTCGAATTCAATACTGAATGTAAAGCTGCTCCGGAAGGTGCAAAAACTGTAAACGAGCGGATAGATTTTATTCCTGATGAAAATACATGGCTTACAGTTGACCACAAAGGAGTTTACAACATAAGCGGTACTTACATAAAAGAAAGCGATGACTTAAGCCAGTCCGTTACAAACATAATGATTGACGGAAAACCGGCTTCATCCCTGGAATGCAGAAGTACGGCAGGTGTATTTACAACAGTTAATGCTTCTCAGGTAATTCTTAATCCGGGAACCTACCACGTTACGCTGGAACATACAAAACCTGGTATTACTGTAAGTAAAATTTCTTTTAACTCTCAGGTAATTACACCAGTTTCTATGGGTGTAATAAAATAAACTCATCAGGTTTTAACGCCCTGAATTACGGGAATTAAAACATAATCTTTCTATAGCAAGTACCGGAATCGTAAACAGAATTTCATGATTCCGGTACTTTTTTTATTTAACTTCAGCCTGAAAAAAAGAAATCCCCCGTCCGCGTATAATTAAGGAGAAGTGCAGACGGGGGACGGATTGAGAACAAAGTAAAAATTCTACTAAATTATTTTATTCATTTGAAACAGCTTTTCCACCTTCAAAAGTAACAGTACTCTGATAAGACTTGTCACCAAATGTTGCCGTTATCCGTAAGGTTGCATCGTCATGTCCTCCAGAAGGAAGAGTTGCATAAAGACGGAATTTATCTCCTTTCCAATCATTGTATTCAACTGGTGTAACCGCAAGAACTTCGTTTGTCTTTGTATCAGTAAAAACAAATTCCATCTCATTTTCAAACTTATTCTTTACAGCCATTTTAATTATACTGTTGTCAAGATATAAGAATATCTGGTTTCCTCCGATTGAAGTATCGTTTACGAGGACTGGTACAACATCATAAGAAACAGAACCTGCTTCAACAACATTAAGCGTTGCACTTGCCGAAATACTTTCGTCATCGTTATAAGTTACTGTTACCGTTACAGCTCCTACAGCGTCGCCTACAGTCACTTTATTACCATTAACTGTGGCATTATCTGTAGCAAAGGTACATTTATCAGTAATATCTACACCATATTTGGTATCTTTTACAGTAAATGTAACTTCACTTCCAGTTTCAACAGTTTTTGTTGCAGGACTTACGACAAGAGCCTCAGGTACAAATTCAAACTGGTATATACCATCCTTGAAGACAGCCTCGCCCTTGTAATTTTTGCCGTTGAATGTTCCAACAACATCTACTTTAAGGTTAGCATAAGCAGCACCAAATACAAGATAAAGTCTTACTGTGTTTGCACCGTAGTCATTGAATTCCTTTGTGTTAATGCCAACTTCATTTCCAGTTGCCGTATCCGTTACCGTAACTTCAACTTTGCTTGCATCAGTTCCACTAATTCCGAGATTTGTGTTGTCAAGGTAAAGCCACACACTTGCACCTTCAACCTTTGTCTGCATATTTCCCTTAGGAAGAATTGGAAGAGATTCATACACAATCTCTCCTGCAAGGGCTGTTACAGCTATAGTTGTCTTCACTGTCACACTGTTATCATAAGATACAGTTACTGTCGCTTCACCATCTTTTACCCATGAAAGAACAAGTTCAGTTCCTTCAATTTTAGCAGTTACCACTTCATCATCAGAAGAAGCTGCAGACATTTTTGCTGCATCAAAATCTAAAATCTCATCGTAAGCAATGGCAACTCTGACAGTACCGTTTTTTTCAACTTCTACATTTTCTTTTGCAAGAATAAGTTTTGGATTAAGAACAGCTTCTTCAACTGAAACATCATCAATAGAAGTTGTTGATCCGCCGGCAGTAACATCTCTGTCTGTGTAAGTTACGCTTACATCGTAATAAGCACCTTTTTCTGTCTTAACGCGGAATACAAAAGTTTTTGTTACACCGCGATACTCTCCGCTGGTAAGATTGATCATGAAAGTTGTCTTATCCTCAGCAGGAACAACATCTATAATATTCTGAATGCCGGCACTCTTTGATGTTATTTCTACAATCTTATACTGTGAATCATCCCATGAAAGTTCACCATGGAACCATGCACCGTTATTCTCTTCATTATAAATACGGGCATCATAGATTGAAGAAACATCATCCTTATCAGGATTGATTGTAACAGAAGCTTCTGCATAAACAGAAGGATTTGCCTTAAGGCTTGCGCGAACTGTTACAGTAGAAAGTTCATCAACTGTTCCAGCAGTAAACAGACCGCCTTCAATCGAAGAACCGGTTGAATCCTCTTCAAGTGACCATGTTACATCAGAAGAATAATCAAGGCCGTACTTTCCGTCTGTTACTTTAAATGTTGTTGTTGCAGCGCATGAAAGTTCAACAGAAGTTTTATCAAGAACAAGGGAAGAAGGAACATAATCAGAAGGAATGCATGAACCGTTTACAAAACGAACTGTAGCCTTGTATTTTGTTCCGGCAATATCAGCTGATACATCTGCAACTGTTGTAGAAACAGGAGAAGTAAGTACAATCTGAATTGTAAACTTTTCTACAATTCCTGTATCTGCATTTACCGCAGGAGCTGTAAAGAATGCCCCCGGGTCCGAGCTGACAGTTCCGTCAGACAAAGTAATTTCAGGTTTTACAGATTCAAGATTTTCTGCCCATTTTACATTCATGTCAGAAGCATCAATTCTTATCTGAAGGGCTGCACCTTCAATTTTTGATTCATCTGATATAACAGCAAACTTTTCTGCATCAGGACGGTTAACTGTAATTTCTGCAAAAGTTTTCTCTGCAGTTCCGGCTGTTACGATAAGGGAATATGTACCTACTTTGAAAACTGATTCAGCATATTCATTTCCTTCTGAATCTTTAAGAACAACCTCAGCACCAGTTACTTCTTCATCACCTAGATAAACTTTAATTCCATCAAGAGAAGGTACTGCATCTCCCTTTTCATATTCAGAAGCAACAGTTCCAGAAATTCTATAAACGTTTACAGCAAAAGCTTCACTTTCTTTTCCAAGATAAGATGCCTTAACGTCAGTAGTTCCGCTTACGGAACTGTCTACTGCAGTAAAACTTACGCCTGTCGTTACAACTTCGTCTGCTTCTTCTGCATAACCTTCATCACCTTCATTAAGATAGAATGCACGGACGATAAAGCCTGCAGCCTGTTCTTCGTCATCCTCTGCCAGTTCAACAGCTTCAAGTGAAATTTCATCACCCGTAAAGAAATCCGTTACAGCTTTAGATACATCAACCGTTATGCGGGAAACAGGTTTTGAAATTACAATGGAATACGAAGCTTTCTGTCCGTTATATTCAACGGTAATCTTTACGCTTACATAATTTGCATCGCCGGTAAGAGAAAGTACTCCGTTAGCATCTGCATATTTTTCGTAACCGGTAACTGTATATTCTTCTGCACTGATTTCTTTTCTTGACTTGTCTGAATAAAGCGCAGTTACTTTTAATCCTTCAGCAGTAAAAGCATCTTCTCCTGAAATATAAGCTGTCTTTACATCCGTAACATCAAGTGAAATGGATTTCAGGCTGACAGAACTTCCGCCGGAACCGCCTCCGTCAGAACACGATACAAACAATGCACCAAATGCAAAAAACACTACTGCAGCAGCAGTAAACATAGTTTTTTCAAAAAATTTTGCAATTTTCTGCATAATACACCCCCTTTTTTTTCTACTTACCCTATTCTAAGGGGTAATATTTACAGAAGGTAGGGAGTGCTTTTTACTTATAGAGTGTTTTTTTCGGTTATTTTATGATTAAAACCGAAATGCATGTTATTCCCAGGCTCCGATTCCTACAACAACTCCGCGGCAGTTACCGTCAACAGTAGTCGTAGACTGATCATGATTGTCATCGTAGGCAAAACCGTAGGCATATCCGTCAAGGTTTCCGGCTTCTTTATGGAAAAATGCAGAATACATGTTTGCCGGCTCTTCCGAATAATAACGGCTCGGATCATCCATGACATTTATGTAGTCGTTTCCCTGCTTAATAAAGGCATGACGGGTAAATGCAGAACAGATACGGTTCTGAACATTTTTAGAAGTTTCTGCATTTCCGTATTCTGAAGTACCAAACCATTCCATGCTCTGCCCCGGTGAACAGTCCATTGCAAGTTTTCCGCTTCCTTCAAAAGCTTCTTCCATGTTAGGAGTGTCATAAACATAAAACTTTGCTCCATCCCCGGCACGGGTCATTATGAGCACATTTCTTGTAACTCCGTTTTTATCCGCAATCTCATGAACTCGTCCAGTGTATGTACCGTGTTCATTTTCTGAATAATAAAGGTCATGAGTCTTATAATAGTTCCATACATCAGCAATGTAAGAATCCATATAAGTCATATCAAAATCTGTTTTCGGAACTTTGCATGGCGCCAGAATTCTTGTTCCATTGCAGCGTACAAGGTTTTTATAATGCGTGTATTTATCTGTCCATGAATCCCAGGCTGCAAAAACTTCACTGCGGCTCTTTGTAACACCTACAGATTTTTTCCATTCATAACCGCCCATTCCGTCATCTGCATAATCTGCAACTACGATAGGGAATGTAAAGGCATCTACCTGAGTCGTATTTACATAAAGAACTCCGCCGGAAGTAAATTCAATCCAGTCAAAATATTTTGTAGAGTTAGAATCATTTTCTATTGCCATATTAGGCTGAGCAACACCAACATTTCCGTTTCCGTCAATAACGGCATTCATGGTTACAGGTTCATCACCACAGGTAAAATAAATGCGGCTGGAACTGAAGTCCTTACACTGAAGTCCCCATTCAGGATCCACATCACTGAAACGGAAAGACCAGTCCTCACTTGTCGTACCTGCCTGAATTGGAATTGCAGTTCCGTCTTTATTAAGATAGCACCACTCACCTATTGCATTGCGACCATAACCCGTTACCCAGATCTGATCATCACGCCAGTAACCGGTATTGTTTTCAAACTGAAGGGTAAGGGTCGTTGTGTCCTTCTTTTTTACGAGAGTTCTGTTAGCAAGGCGCGCTTCAGCATCAGAAGGTAAAGTCTGTGCAACAGAATCTGTAGTTACGTTTACACTGCCCGTCCAGGGATTTGAATAATGAGGAACATCATCAACAACATATACTGCATAAAGCGAAAGACTGTATGTACCGGCTTTGCCTGTTTTTATATTTGTCACGCCGCAAGTACCAAGCTTTACTTTCTGTTCGCTGTAATCACCGCCTGTAATAAATAAATCCCAGTAGTCTGCCATAGGAGAAGGAGCTCCGAAACAGATACTGAACTGACCGTTACCGATTCCGCCGTTTGTTACAACACCGAAAGGAACAGTGTATTTTGATTCAGGTGAAATGTCAGAAGGTTTTTGAACTGCACTTTCAGGATCTACATCTTCTATAACTTTAATTGTTTTTTCTGCAGAAAAACTTCCGGCCTCTGCAGTAATAACGACAGTTCCAACAGAAAGGCCTGTAACCGTTCCCTTATTTGAAACAAGGGCAATATCTTCATTTGAACTTGACCAGGTTACAGTTCCTGTAGAAGCATCAGATGGAGTTGCCGTTACAGTAAGATTTATCTGGGAAGTTACCTTTACTGAAGAAGGTCCGCTTATGCTTATTCCCGTAAGGTTTTCATCAGGCTGAGTTCCGCCGGATCCACTGCCGCCGCTTCCTTCTGAACCGGAAGAAACTTTTGCGCCGGTTACATAAACCTTATCAACATATATTGTCTGGGGAATACTTGATACAAAACATATCATTGTAATTTCAGAAGCAGCTCCCATGTCATACTCAACACTATGCCAGCCCCATTCACCGTCATTTTCTACAGTGAATGAATCTTCTCTGTTTGTGGTCATGGCTTTGATTGCAAAATCATGAGAAGCATACACGCTCATATAAAGTTTTGGAGAAGCCGTCACATCAAGCATGGTTGTATTGACATAAAAAGCATCATAAGCACCGTTACGGGTAAATACTACTTTCTTTGCTTTTTTTGAATCTGACGGATAAGTGTAATCTGAAAGTTCAACGGAACCTGCATTCCAGCCTAAAGCACCGCCGAATGTGGAAATGCTTTTTGATGAATTCTGAATTACATAAACTCCGGAAGGAATTTCCACTGATGGAGCAGACTGAGGCTGTTCAGGATTTTCTGTTTCCCCTCCTTCCTGTCCTCCGTTATTCCCTCCCCCGTTGTCATCTCCGCCGTTATCTTCAGAAGTCTGTTTTTTTACAACAGTTACTTCAATACTGTCTTTTTTATTACCGTCAGATGAAGTTACTGTAATGACAGCCTTTCCCTCTTTTATAGCAGTAACAAGTCCGCCGGCATCAACTTTTAAAATTTCTGAATCAGAAGAAGTCCAGGTAACAGTTTTATCTGCAGCATTTTCTGGCAATACCGTAACCGTAAATGTTTTTGATTCACCTTCTTTCAGGGAATCTGTTCCAGAAAGAGTAACGCTTTCTACTTTTACAGGTGCCGGTTCAGAATCTGAATTCACTTCACAGGAAATTACTGAAAAAACACCTGCGATAAAAAATAAAAACACACATGATTTTAACTGAAAAAAGTTTCTGATTTTATTCATGGAATTCCTCCTGCAAATACAAAGGTATTACACTTTTTTTTATTTCTGTAGTCTTTATATTTCGGTTTTAGGATGTTTTGAAATGAAAAAAAATGCAGGCCCGTCAGAAAGAAAGGCCTGCACTGCAATTTAATTAAATCTTACTCTGCTCCATCGGCATAGTAAACTGCACAAGTGTAGGTTTTACCACCAGCAGTTATTGTGAAAGAAGTTTCCTTTGCAGTAAATTTACTGATATAGAACAACATACCTGCCCCCTGCTGAGCATAGTTTTCTTTTGATAAAGAACAGGCCGAAGGTGCTCCGACATCATTAAATGCCACATACAAACCAGCTTCTTTTCCGAATGAACTCTGTATGTTCACAAGGGAACCTACATTGTTTTCTGAATAGAACTTATATTTATTGCTATAAGCTCCACCTCCCGCTCCGTCTCCGGCGAAGTTAATACTGCTCCAGTCAATTCCGGAACCAGTATCTCCACTTCCGCCGGAACCTGAACCGCTTCCTCCGGATCCGCTTGAACCGCTGTCAGATTCAGTAATATAAACATGGTCTACCCAGATGGTCTGTACGACAGAGGAAATAAATCCGATTTGAGAGAGAGTATTTGCAGAACCAAGATCAATTTCTACATCAACCCATTCATAAGTACCGTCAGAAGAAACTGTCTGAGAATAAGCTGTATCGGGCTTTACAGGCTTAATCTGGAAATCGTGACTTGCATAAACACTTAAATGAAGTTTTGCATTTGCTCCATAATCATAACTGCTGATATTCCATCCGCCGCAGGCATTATCTCCATTAATGGAACTGAATGTAACCTGCTTTAAAGTCTTATCACCTGCTGTATAGTCACTCCATGCCCAGCCGCCGTTCCATGAACCGCCTCCGGTAATTCCATTTGTTGCAGCTGCAGTGGAATCATACACAACCTTTGCTCCATCCGGAATGTTTTTTGTTACAGTTGAAGAAGGTGCTCCAGTGACTTCCACAGCTCCGCTTCTGTCTGTATATCCGGCATCTTTCTGCCATACGCGCACGTAGTCAACTTCCATAGTACTTGAGGTAAAGTCAGAAGGAACTTCACCACCAAGGTTTCCGCCCACGGCAAGGTTTATAATGATGTAAAATTCTTCTTTAAATGGCCACGGCCCGTCATCATAGCTTGCCGGATTATATGTAAATACTTTTACGTCGTCATAATACCAGTCAATGTGATCATCATCCCAGTCCACGGCATATTTATGGAATTTTCCGTCACTGAAAGAAACTGTAGAATTCTTTGTAAATACAGGACTTCCTCCGCTTCCTGCAGTACAGTGAAGGGTTCCGTAAACATTGTCGCTTCCCCAGAGATTTACACTGGATTCCATGATGTCAATCTCTCCGCTTCCAGGCCAGTTTTCTCCATCATATATATCCTGGTCAAGCATCCAGAATGCAGGCCATACACCGGCATCATTTGGAATCTTTGCAGACATTTCTATATATCCGTATTTCCACTGTCCACCTGTAATACTGCGGGTAACAATACGTCCGGATGTATAATTCATTCCGTTGGAAGATTCTTTCTTTGCAACAATTTTAAGAGTTCCGTCACTTACATATGTGTTGTCGGCATCATTGTCTGAATACCACTGAAGTTCTCCGTTACCCCAGTTTCCATTATTCGGGTTCTTTCCATCTGTACAGGCAGAATAACCTATACCAATGTCATAACCCCATTTTGTACTTAATGGTGTTCCATCAGAATCAGCTTCATCAAATTCATCATTCCAGATAAGGGAATAGCCGCTTAAAGGAGAAGTAATTCCCGAAGATGATTCTGCAGTAACAGTTACAGTTTTTGTTCCGGACTTTCCTCCTGCAGTTGCAGTAATAACGGCACTTCCTGCTTTTACGCCGGTTACTACCCCGCTTGAAGAAACGGTTGCAACACTTGTATCTCCTGAAGACCAGGTCACTGTTTTATCCGTTGCATTTGAAGGAGTTACAGTTGCAGTAAAGGTTGTAGTTGCACCTACTTTTATAGAACCTGTTCCGCTTACAGTAACAGAGGTTACGGCAACTTCTGCTTCTTCTACACTGACTGTTACGCTGTATGACTTACCGCCTGCAGTTGCAGTAATAACTGCACTTCCCTCTGACACACCGGTTACTACACCGTCTGAAGAAACTGTCGCAACATTTGCATCGTCAGAAGACCAGGTTACTGTTTTATCTGTTGCATTCGAAGGAGTTACAGTTGCAGTAAGAGTAGTTGTCGAACCAACTTTTACAGATGCAGTTCCAGTAACAGAAACAGATTCAACAGGAACTGCTGCAACACCGTCTACAACATGATTTTCATCCTGATATACACGGATGTAGTCGATATACATGTTCCAGTTTACACCTGCAAATGCAGAAGCCGGAGCCCAGTCATAACCAACAAGCTGACCGCCTGCTGCGTAATTCAAGATAAAGAAGAAAGGATTTTTAAAACAGTCAAAACCTGTTCCGTCAAGACCAACGCTGAAATAATCAATGTCATCCACATACATGGTTATTTTATTTTCCGTCCACTTAAGGCCATATATGTGCCAGTCATCTTTTGAAATCGGAGGTTTTGTTCCGCTGTAATCAGGTGAATGAGTTCCCCAGCCGCCATGAGAATATGTATCTGTTGCGGGATTACTTCCTGTAGTATTCCAGTGAACGGTTTCCATTACGGTGCGGTCCTCATTGATATGCTCCATGATATCAATTTCACCACAATACGGCCATGTAACACCGTCACTCATATTCTGACCAAGCATCCAGAATGCCGGCCATGAAAGATTACCTTCATCAAATTTAATGCGGGCCTCAAGTTTTCCGTATTTAAAGTACTTTAAATCCTGACTTTTTATACGTGCAGACGTAGGATCTGTCGTTCCGTCACCTTTTACAGTAATGCGGAGAACTTCTCCTTTAACTTCTGAATTGTCGCTTGATGTAGTATAATTCTGAGACTCATTATTACCCCATCCTGTTCTTCCGGTCTCGTAAGCCCAGTTTTCATTTTTTAAGCTCGTACCTTCAAATTCATCTGACCATACAAGAACAGTATAATCGTTAACATTATTTGATTTTGCCTCAAAAGATGTTCCCGAAGTTCCGACACTGGTTCCTTTAGTTGCACCTGTTACAACAGAATCATCGGTCTCTCCGTTTTCTGCACGTTTTACAGTAAGAGTAACCTGAGCACTTTTCTTACCGCATTTTGCAGTAACAGTAACATTACCGACAGAAACACCTGTAACTACACCATTGCTTACAGTTGCTACAGATGAAGGATTTGACTTCCATGTAATCTGAGGATTCTTTATTGTTCTTGGTAATACAGTAGCAGTTATCTTTAAAGTATCACCGACAACAAGTGATGTAGCATCATCTTGAACCTTTAACGTAATCTCACTGACTTCTGGTTCTGAGTCATCATTTGAAGATGCTGAACAGGAAGAAAAACCTGCCAGCACTGCCATTAAAAAAAGAATCATTGTAACCAAGGCAGACTTTTTTACTTTTTGTGAAGAGAATAAAACCATAATTGTTCCCCCATAAAATATTGACCTGCTTTTATAAAAAAAAGCCCTTCTAGATATTATGGTTAGCTTTTCAGGAATTAAAACTCTCTAATTTTCAGTTTTGGGAGATTTTTTTTAGATTAAATTCATTCAAAAAAGCAGCACCGGCTGTTACGGAAGTGATTCAATACAAGTTTTATTTTAACTTCTCGATCTCTTGCTCCGGCAGCCCGGTCGCCTGAGCTATCTGAGACAAAGTAAGTACGCTCATTTTAATAAGATTTTTTGCTGTCTCAATTCTAGTATCTTTCACCCCTTCAGCTCTGCCAGTTTCCCTTCCTTCTGCAAGGCCGGCTTCACGAGCATATTCCTTTTCTTCTTCAACTATGTCCATAAAATACATGTATTCATCCTCCATTTCGGGTCTGGATTTTGCACGGAGGGTGTTTTCCTCAAGAAGTTTTGAGAAAGAAGAAGTGGCTTTGGATTCATAAATAAAACGCAGTACGTCCCTTAGTTCTTCGTCCTGAACTTTGCTCCATGCACTTGAATTATAAAATACGGCATGGGTTTTGTCATCATAAATCAGTGCGTCTGTTTCTGTAAAACGGTTCTTCTTTGTGTACACGGGCAGTCCCATTCCGAAAGGATCCTCTTCACAGATGAAGACGATGTAGGTTTCCTTAAGGTTCCTGAATTTAGTGCGGCGCCTTACGGTTGCTACGTCACAGGCTCCCTGATAGTAGCGGGCCCTCAGCAGCAGGTCATCATAGTTGCCGGTCTGGATTTCTATGTCAAAGATTCTGTCTGAATCCTTAACGTAGACATCCAGCCTGATTCCCCTGGATTCGTAATAGTTTTCGATGGTCTTTTCTGATTCAATGTATTCAATTTTTTCAACCTTAATTTTAAGAAGAATCTCAAGCATCTTTCTGCAGATTTCTTCGTTTTTCATAACCTTGCAGAAGATAAAGTTGTCCTTAAAGGTCAGGTCCTTCCAGGGTCTGGTGAATTGTCCGTTCATGATTTTTACAGCTCCTTTTTTTTAATTTGGTTTGCATATATATATTTTCACTGAAGTTTCAAAATCACCACAAAAGAACAAAAAAAACGGCACCTCCTGTTACGGAAGTGCCGTTAAAGTTTAAGTAAGATCTATCCTTTGAATTACAGGATGAACTGTAATTTTTTGGGGGATTACTCTGCGGCTGTTACGCTGAAGTCACTGATTGTAAAGGTACAGTCACCAAGCTGAGTTGCAGGCTCCTTTGTTCCAAGCTGAATTGCAAGTTTTCCAGTTACACCTTCAAGGGTAATTTCTTTTGCTGTACCAGCTTCAAGTTCATAAACCACATCGTTAATAGTAATACCACCGGCAACAGTTGAAGTTACTTTGAATGAGAAGTCACTAGCAGCACTTACACCGTACCAGATCTGTGTACCGAACCAACAGAAATTATCCACTGTCTGGGTCAAAGCTACACCTGTTGCACTTGCTGTCATATCAGAAAGATGTACATAACCACCATCTACCCAACCAAGGTTAGCCCAAATACTGAAATAATCAGCAGGTGCATTATTACCTTCTGTCGTAATTGAAGGAGCCCAGTACTTTGCATAATCCTTTTCAGCAGAAATCACTACATCAACAGTCGCTTCAAAGTCACCATAAGTTGCCTTTACAGTTACGGTCTCTGCTGTATCCCCTGCAGTAAGAACATTTCCTTCGAGGGTTGCAACAGGATCCGCAGAGGTAATTTCATAAACTGCATCAGCAATAGCAATTCCGTACTGATCTTTAAGTGTGATTGTTGATGTTTCACCAGCACTGATTGAATCAGGAGTTGCTTCAAGGGTTACACTTGTTACATCATAGTCTGTAAGAACTTCTGACTTAATGTTGCTGATTACAAGTGTTGTGTCTGCAAGGTTTCCGCGAAGAGCAATAACATAAGAGCTTGAATCATCGTAATCATTTGCTGCAGTTCCAACAACCTGGAAAACAGTTTCTGTATCAGCTGTAAGAGCCTTTGCTGTATCTACTCCAGAATATGTTCCGCCATTATACTGGTTCTTGAAGAATAATTCATTGATTGCCTTGTCAGACTTTACAGTGATTGTTGCAAGTACAAGGTCTCCCTTTGCTACTCCTGCAAGTTTGTTAGGATTCTTGATGAAAATCTGATTACCCCACTCTGAATCATTTGCCTCAACAATAGTAAGTGTATATACACCATCACCGCTGTATACATAAGAATTCTTTGTGTTACTGAAAGAAATTTCATAGTCAGCTGGTGCGGCAGGTTCCTTTACAGTAACTGTTGCCTTTTTATAAGCTGTCTTACCAGCATATTCAGCAGTAAGAGTTACAGCAAAAGTTCCAGGTTCTTCTGTTGTAAATTCAACATCATTACCTTCATCATCTTTTACAGTTGCTGTAAATGTTGCGCTTTCAGTAACATCTTCACCTACTGTGTCAGCATCACCATAGAATGCCTTTACAGTAATATCAGTAGGATCAAACTCTTCTCCAACATCATACTCTGCTTTAGCAGCAGATCCGATAGTAAGTTCAAGTTTTGTTACAACATCAGAAACAGTTACATTATAAGTAGCTGTTTTTTCTTCATAAGTTACAGTAACTACAGCTTCTTCTGAATGTCCGCTTTCTTTTGCACGGATGATTTTTCCATTTTCACCAAGATTTGCTGCAGCAAGAGCAACTGTATATTCGTCTACAGAAAGAGGTTTCTTTGTTTTATCAGACATTACAGCCTTTACATCAAGACCGTCAGCAGAAAAATAATCACCTACAGCAAAAACAGTTTTTGCAGCAGAAGCATCTACTGTTATCTTATCTAATACCGGATCAGATCCGCCGTCACTGTCGCTTCCACCGCAGGAAACGAAAACTGAGCTGCCGATAAGCAATGCACTTACAGCTGCCAACCAAGACAATTTTTTCATAATACCCCCTACCGGAGCCTGAAGTGCATACAACTTTCAGCCCCAGTCTATCTTTAACTTTTATGATATTCTCAGCCTGACAGAGGGAATTCTCAAGACGGACAATTTTTAGAAAGGTGCATTTTTTTCGACTTTAGTGCAGTATAATTATTGCCACACCCTTACATATTCAATTTTCATGGACGCACGTTCAAGATTTTCAGGAATTTTACCGCCTAAAGTTCCGCCCATGGCAAGATTAATTATAAAATGAAAGGATCTGTCAAAAGGCCAGCGTACTTCATCCCCGTCATAGCGCCGCCAGGAAGAAGCAGACTTTATTCCGTCATAATAAAAGCTGATTTCATTTTCAGACCACATAAGTCCGTAAGTATGATAACCGTCAGCAGATTCAGGCAGTTTTTCAAGGGGAACGCGCATAAGGTTTTTCCAGAAATGCGTTTCTTTATCCACAGTTCCCGTTCCATAATGAACGGTTCCATACACATCAGAACCGAAAGTTGCAGGCGAATATTCAAGAATATCAATTTCTCCTGAACGGGGCCACTTACCGTAAGCATTTTCTTCACTCATCATCCAGAAAGCCGGCCAGATACCATCCGTTTTTGCAGGAAGCTTTATTTTTGCTTCAAAATATCCGTACTTCCAGGAACAAAGACCGGCTGTAGTTATGCGGGCACTTTTCCAGCTTCCGTTTTCCGTTTTTACAGCCTGAATTACAAGACCATTATCTATAAAGCAGGTCTCAGAATCATCCGTATAACACTGCTCCTCATTATTCACAACGCCCTTTTTCCAGACAAGTTTTTTCCACTTAGCTGAATCAAGTCCGCTGCCGTCAAAATTATCCTGCCATACAAGTTTCATATTTTCTGGAATCATAGGGAAAACATAAACATAGAAATTTTATTTTAGCAACCATTTATTTTTTAGAAAAAGGTGGATAATTTTCATGTTTTTCAATCTCCCTATTACCGAAAAATCCATTGAAAAAATGCACGGTAACTGCTACTTTTTATGCATGATTGGTATAGTAGATTATAATGCCGGCAACATTAAAAGCGTAGAACGGGCCCTTAACTACATAAAAGCACCCTACATTATTTCTAAAACCCCTGCAGAACTTAAAAATGCAGACAGGATCATATTTCCTGGCGTTGGTGATGCTGCATATGCTATGGAACAGCTAAAAAAAAGCGGATACGACTCATTTTTAAAAGACTTTGCTGCTTCAGGCAAACCTCTGGCAGGTGTATGTCTGGGTTCTCAGATCATTTTTGATTTCAGTGAAGAAGGAAATGTTGAATGTCTGGGCATTTTAAAAGGAAAAATACGGCACTTTTCTAAATTGTGGCAGGAAAGACATCCTGACGAAAACGAACACAAAGAAAGGGCCATGCTTAAAAACGAGCTGAAAGTTCCTCACATGGGCTGGAATGACATTACCTATCTTAACGGCGGTTCCCGTCTGATGAAAGGAATCCCGGAACACACAGATTTTTACTTTGTACACTCATACGTAATTCAGCCTGATGATCCTTCGGTTATAAAAGGAGCGGCTGACTACGGAATGCTTGTACCTTCAATCATAGAAAAAGACAACATCAGCGTCTTTCAGTTTCATCCGGAAAAATCAGGAAGTGCAGGACTTCAGATTTTAAGAAACTTTGCAGAACTGTAAAAAACGGGAGCAGACAGTGTTAAAGAAAAGAATTATCGTCTGTCTTGACGTAAAGGACGGACGCACGACAAAAGGAATAAAATTTAAAAACAATATTGATATAGGCGACCCTGTAGAAATGGCTGCTGAATACTACCGTCAGGGAGTTGATGAACTGGTTTTTTACGACATCATGGCCAGTGCAGCAGGAAGAGGACCGATTCTTGACCTTATAAGCCGCGTTGCTTCCCAGGTATTCATTCCATTCTGTGTAGGCGGTGGAATCGGCACGATTGATGACATCCGTTCTACGATTCTTGCAGGAGCAGAAAAAGTTTCCCTTAACTCACAGGCTGTAAAACACCCGGAACTTATCAGTGAAGGAGCAAGGGTTTTCGGCAATCAGTGCATCGTACTGGGAATGGATGCTGCAAAAGACCCGGCTATGCCAAGCGGTTACAGGGTTTTTATTAACGGCGGACGCGTTGCCACTGAACTTGATGCCCTTGACTGGGCAAAAAAAGCAGTTGAACTTGGAGCAGGAGAAATCGTTCTTAACTCCATTGATGCAGACGGAACCAGAGACGGCTACGAACTTAACCTTACCCGCATGATTTCAGAAAACGTAAATGTTCCGGTAATTGCTTCAGGAGGAGGCGGAAAACCTGAACACCTTACAAAAGTTCTATCTGACGGAAAAGCAGATGCCGCACTCATTGCAAGCATGGTTCACTCAGGAGACTACACGGTTTCTTCTATAAAAGAAGCCCTTAACAATGACGGAATTCCCGTAAGGCTTGATGTATGTACGAAGTAAGAGTAAATACGGATTTTGCAGCAGCACATTTTTTGCGGGACTACAACGGCAAATGTGAAAGACTGCACGGCCACAACTACAAAGTTTATGTTCACGTAAAAGGTTCCGTTTTAAATGAAGGGGGAATGCTTCTGGACTTTTCAAAACTCAAGGATGGCCTTAAACAGGTAACAGGAAAACTTGACCACACAAACCTTAATGACATCCAGTGGTTTGACCAGAATCCAAGTGCAGAGCGCATCGCCTTTTATATTTATTCAGCACTGATTGAAATTCTTCCTGAATTAAAAAAGACCGACGGAAAACAGCCCTGGCTTTATGCAGTAGACGTTTTTGAAACGGATACAAACAGAGCAAGATATACCTGCGACTGAAACAATTTCAGAATAACACATTTTTATTCACTCATAACAATTTTTTTTTGTGTAACACGAACCGTTAATATATATTTTTATTATTGAAACCGGTTTAAGAAATGAGAAGGAATTGATATGAGAAAACTTTTTTCAGTTACAGCACTAATAGTTATGTCAGCAGTTTCCGCTGCATATTCAGAAGAACTGAAACTTACCATAGAAGATTCAGTAAAATATGCCTTAGATGGAAACCTTACAATTAAACAGAACCAGATTGAACTTGAGCAGGCAGAACGAAACAACCGCTGGTCATGGAATTCAATCAGTCCGACCGCAAACGTATCTGCCTCCTACAGTCAGACACTGCCGGAAGAAGAGAATGCAGTTTCTGACGCAGGAACAATTACGATTACAGGAAAATTAAACCTTTCACTGTCAGCAAATCTGGCAACTTCCGTAAAGGCAGCTTCCCTTAATTACAAGTCATCGAAAATTTCTTACGAAACAGCACGCCGCACGATAGAACTTTCCGTAAGAAAAGCCTTCTGGGCTCTCCTTAACGAACAGGAAAACATAGCCCTTCAGGAAAAAAATGAAGCTACGGCAAAAAGCCAGTATGAATCCAACCGTACAAAATACAACAGGGGCTCTTTAAGCCAGCTGGACGTTTTAAGCGCACAGGTTACATGGCAGAATGCACAGTTCAGTCTTGAGAGCGCCCGCACAACCTGGAAAAATGACACGGCAGCTTTCAAGCAGATGCTTGCCCTTCCTCAGGATACAGAAATAAAACTTATTGGAGATTTAAATGAAATCCTCAGCCTTAAAGAAATTTCTCTGGACGGAATTACTATAGAAAATCCGACATTAAAATCCCTGGAAGTTCAGCTGGAATCTGCAAAAAATGCACTGACAGCAGCACGCCTTTCTGCATATACTCCCGTTCTTACAGCAGGATATTCCTACACAATGAATGCAGCTTCTGATGACACCGGCAGCCTCACGGATTCCGGAAAAGGAACTCTTTCTTTTGGTGCAACAATTCCTCTGGACGGTCTCTTCCCATGGTCTGATACTTTCCTTGCCGTTGATACAAAAAAAGACAGCGTCAAGACTCTGGAACTTGAAATAGAAAACCAGAAGACAACTCTTGAAGTTTCCATAGAAAGCTATCTGAATCAGATTAAAGAATACCAGTCCCTGGTTGAATTGAGAAAAAGCAGTATTGAACTTGCAGAGCAGACCTATAACATGACTCTTGAAGCCTACAATCACGGAACTAAAGATCTGCTGAGCCTGCAGTCGGCAAGCGACAGTCTTTTTACCGCACGGGTAAACCTTCTGTCTCAGGCATATACCCTTATATGTGCCGTTCTTGATCTTGAAAATACAACAGGGGTTTCATTCGGAACCCTGGGCAAATAAATAATTCTGGAGTAGTAAAATGAAAGGTATTAAATTAACAAAACCATTTTTAGTCGGAGCATGTACCATTCTCGCAGCAGTCATTCTTATAACCTATGCAGCTACCGCAAAATCTGACGGCAGCGTCATGGGCATGGGAAATGGACGCGGAGGAGCGCAGACCCTTATAAGCGTAAAGACCCAGCTTCTTGAAAAGCAGACTCTTCATGACTATGTAATTGCAAACGGTGAAGTTGAAGCTCAGAATTCAGTTTCAGTTTATCCTGATACGGCAGGAAAAATAATTTCCACAAAAGTAATGCTCGGAACATCTGTAAAAAAAGGCGATGTCATTGCAAGCATAGACCCTACTTCTCCCGGTTCCTACTATAAAGAAAGTCCCGTTTACGCACCTATTAACGGAAGCATAATTAGTTCTCCCCTTAAAAACGGAACTACAGTAAACACTTCAACTGCAATAGCAGTCATCGGTGACATTGCAAGCCTTCAGATTACGGCAAGCATCCCTGAACGATATGTTGCAGTACTTAAACCGGGACTTAAAGCAGACATAACCGTAGAAGCCTATCCTGGAGTTACTTTTACGGCAACAGTACAGTATGTTTCTCCTGTAGTTGATGCAGCAAGCCGTACTAAAGAAATCATTCTTACTTTCGACAAAGCAGATTCAAGAATCAATGCCGGTATGTTTGCAAAAGTCAAGCTTTACACTCAGGACTACAGCAATTATGCAGTCATGCCGTCAGATTCCCTCGTACAGAATAACGGAGAATATTTTGCTTACGTTGTAAAAGAAGATGATACCGTAGAAAAACGTACCGTTACTTTAGGCAGCAGCGTAGACGGTGTCGTTCAGATTACTTCCGGAGTTGAAGCGGGAGAAACCGTTGTAATTCAGGGACAGACATCTCTTAGTGACGGAGCAAAAATCCGTGACGTTAATAAAAAGAAAACAGAAACTTCTGATGAAGGACAGAAGCAGAATAAATAATTTCCGGAGGTACAGATGAGCATCAGTAAAAAAACACTTCAGCATCCGGTACTTACCCTTATTGTCTTCGTACTTTTGGGAATTATCGGAATCTTTACGATAAAAAATGTTGCTATAAGCCTTATGCCTGACGTTGACAGTCCGTATCTTATGGTACGCACGACATATACAAACGCAGGTCCTGAGTCAGTAGAAAAGTCAGTTACGAAAATTCTTGAAGCCCAGCTTATCAGCGTAAGCGGCCTTAAGAACTTGACCAGTACTTCTTCGGAAGGTTCTTCTACTATTTCACTTGAATTCAATTACGGAACAGACCTTGATATTGCTACAAACAATGTAAGGGACAAACTGGACCGTGTTTCAAAATCCCTGCCGGATGACTGTGATTCTCCAAGCATCTTTAAGATGGACAGTGACAGCATGCCTATAATCCGTCTTGCAGTAAAAGGCAACCGTTCCGTTGATGATCTTAAAGTCATCGCAGAAGATACAATAACAGACCTTATTGAACAGACAGACGGCGTTGCAGAAGCTTCTGTATACGGAGGCCGTTCTAAAATAGTACGAATTGAACTGAGCCAGAACCGTCTTGCAGCATACGGACTTACAATTACAGACGTAAACACTGCCCTTGCAAAACAGAACCTTGAACTTGGCGGCGGTAAAATAACGGAAGGTACCACAGACTATTCAATCCGCACGACAGGGGAATTTTCAAGTATCGAAGAAATCAGAAATACAATCATTACGGAAGTAAACGGATATGTCGTAAAACTTTCTGACATCGGAACTGCAGAACTCGGCTACGAAGATAAGACCAGTGAAGTTTACATCAACAGCCTCCCGGGCGTATACATCAGCGTCAGCAAACAGTCCGGAAAAAACAGCGTAACTGTTGCAAATGCAGTCTATGAAAAAATGAAAGAAATAGAAGAAGCAATTCCGGCAGATGTTTCTCTTGAGATTGTTTCTGACACTACTGATTCCATCAGGGACACAATCAACACTCTTATAGAAAGCTGTTACGAAGGACTTCTGCTTGCCGTAATAATTCTTTTCCTCTTCCTGAAAAACTTTAAGTCCACAATCATCATTGCAATCAGCATTCCTCTTTCTCTTGTAATTACAATGCTGTGCATGAGCATGGCAGGAATCACACTGAACATGATGACCCTGACAGGACTTATTCTCGGAGTAGGAATGATTGTAGATGCTTCCATCGTTATGATTGAAAACATCTACGTCTACAGAACCCGCGGTGCAAAACCTAAAGTCGCAGCAGAACTCGGCTCCAGTGAAATGGTAATGTCCGTCGTATCCGGAAACCTTACAACCATATGTGTATTCATACCGTTCCTGTTCTTCCTTAAGGATCTGGAAATGATGGGACAGATGTTCAAGGGAATTATCTTTACAGTAGTAATCGCACTTATTTCATCACTGTTCGTAGCCATCTTCCTTGTTCCGGTTCTTGCAGGAAAATTTCTTCCGCTGTCCAACAGAAAAGAAAAGCCTGTTAAATTCAAGCCTCTTCGCAAATTCTACGAACTGCTGGATATTCCGCTTAATGCCGTTACAAGAGCATACAGAAAAGCACTCAATGCAGCCCTTAACCATCGTGCAGTTACAGTCATAATCTGTGTAAGCGTTCTTGCAGTTTCATTTGCTTTCATTCCAACTTTAAGAATCAACATGATGCCTTCAGGAAGTGACGACAGCGTTACAGTAACTGCAACCCTTCCTACAGGAACAACCTTAAGCGAAACAGCACAGGTAATGACAACTCTTGAACAGATCTGCAAGGATGAAATTAAAGGATATACAAACATCATTACAAGCATCGGTACTGGAAGAGGCACTTCTTCTTCCTACAAGGGAAGCATAGAAATAAAACTGCCGGACAGTGACAGTCAGATTGATACAGCCGCAACCATACAGCAGAAACTCCGCGCCCACTTCAACGATTTTGCCGGAGTAAGATTCAACTTTTCTCAGGGCATGATGAGACAGATGACGGGAAGCGATCTTGTACTTAAAATCAAGTCTGATTCCCTCAATGATGCACTTTCCGTTGCTTCTCAGGTTCGTGAAGTAATGGAATCCATAAGCGACATCGGAGAAGTAAGTATTGACACGGAAGAAGGAGTTCCTGAAGTTGAAGTTGTAATCGACAGACAGAGAGCTTATTCCTTCGGCGTCAACGTAACTACAGTTGCAAAAGAAATCAACTATGCCATCAACGGTGTTACTTCAACAACCTACCGTGACAACGGAAAAGAGTATTCCGTAAAAATCATGTATCAGGATTCTGACAAGCAGAAAGTCATTGACCTTGAACAGATTTATGTAACGGGAACAAACGGCAAGGTAAGCGTTGCAAACTTTGCAGAAGTAAAAAAAGGCCTGGGACCTGTAAGCATCAAGCGCGAAAACCAGACCCGCGTCGTTACTGTAAGTGCTGACATTGTTTCAAATGCAAATGCCCGTGAAGTAGAAAACCTTCTTAAAGAAGAAATAGCTTCTACCTTCATTATTCCTGATAACGTAAACATTACTTACGACGGAACCTGGCAGAGCATGCAGGACCAGAGCAAAACTTACGGCAGCATTATCCTTATGGCAGTCCTGCTGGTATTCGGAGTAATGGCCGGAACTTACGAAAGTTTTAAGGCACCTCTCATCAACCTCTGTACGATTCCGTTCCTTGTAATCGGTGTAGTAGGAATATACAAAATAACAGGTCAGGCTATTTCCATGGTAAGTGCCGTAGGACTGATCATGCTTGTAGGTATCGTAGTAAACAACGGTATCATTCTTGTTGACTATACAAACCTCCTCATAGACAGAGGCTACAAGAAAAAGGAAGCCTGTCTTGAAGCAGGTGCAAGCCGTCTGCGTCCAGTTCTTATGACAACCCTTACTACAATTCTCGGAATGCTGCCGATGTGTTTTGCTACAAGCGGAAGTGCCGCAATGGTTCAGCCTATAGGAGTTGCTGTTGTAGGAGGACTTACCTCTTCTACTTTCGTTACTCTGTTCTTTATTCCAGTTCTTTATTCCCTCATCATGAAGGAAAAGAAAACTCAGAAAAGCCACATCAGGGTTTTACTTGAAGGAAAAACGGAACAGCCTGAAGCTGAAGTTACACAGGAGGATTAAAATGTACAGGGCAGAAATAATTGCAAACCAGTCCGTTCAGGATGACATAATTGAAGTACTTGAAGAAAATATTCCGGGAATACTTTACACAACCGTGCCTCTTGTTACCGGACGTGGAAAATCAAGCTATAAATTAGGAACGGCAACATGGCCTGAAACAAATTTTCTAATGATAAGCTATATTGAAGACGAAGAAAAAACTGCGGTAAAAAAAATCATTGCTGCAGTAAAAGAAAAATTTCCTGATGAAGGAATAAAAGTATTTTTCGTTAAATCAGAATAAATACTGCTAAAAAAAACAGGGGACTGTCCTGACGGGCAATTCCCTGCTGCATTTTAAAATCTAAAACTTAGACATTTCTGACTTACATAACTGATCACAGATTTCGTTGTATTTAAAACCCGCATGACCTTTAACCCATTTCCATTCAATATTCAGCTGATTATAAAGTTCATCAAGGGCAAGCCACAGTTCCTTATTAAGAACAGGCTTTTTTGCAGCCGTACGCCATCCGTTTTTCTTCCAGTTATTTATCCAGGAAGTAATTCCGTTCTTTACATACTGACTGTCGGAATATACACAGATTTTTTTTGAAACCCACTGAGGATTTTTTACAACTGCATCCAGCGCATTGATTGCAGCACTTAATTCCATACGGTTATTTGTAGTCTGAGCTTCTCCGCCGGAAAGTCTGTTTTCATTTTCACCGTCAAGAATGACACACCCCCAGCCGCCCGGCCCGGGATTTCCAAGACAGCCACCGTCTGTATAAATTACTATTTCTTCTGACATAAAAATCTACTCGTCTTTTTTTCTATCGTAATAGCCGGAATCCTCAAGATACTTTCTGCGGGTCATAACAAGATTAAGGATTTCCTGATACATGTTATAGTCAACTTCAATTGCTATCGGAAGAATATAATACTCAGTTTCATTACAGTAGCGGTCAATAAACTCTGAACTGGTAACAAAACCAAGGCTTATCATGTTACTGATTCTGTCAGCACATTTTAAAAGCTTTGCCCGATAACTTCCATTCTCAATAATTCCCCGCAGATATTCATTCTTAAGCTGTCCCTGCTTTTTCGTTACTTCATTCACCAGCGACAGAACTTCCGGACCGTCAGCATCAGCTTTTTCTATAAGAGATGCATCAAATCCGGGAATATCTTCTATGACGTCATGCACAAGACTTGCCTTAAGCAGAACAGGATCCATGTAACCGTAATCAATCAGGATTCCGAAGGTATCTATCTGATGACGGAACATGTTTCCGCCGGCAAATCTCTGCTTACCGATTAAATTCGTTGCAATCTGAATGTAAGGAGCAACGTATGTATTGTTCAACTGAAGCATGTGGGCTGTATCCATGCTGCTGGGCTTATCAACAGCCATTTCATACTTTTTCTTAGCCATAAGTCCTCCTTAAATCAGGCTTCCGCGATTACAGGCTCTTAAGATAACCTTCGAGCTTTTCTATACGCTGCTGACTTTCTGCAAGACGGTCACGTTCCTGCTGAACAACTTCTGCCGGAGCATTTTTTGCAAAGTTTCCGTTAAGCTTATTCTGACTCATCTGGCATGACTTCTGAGCTTTTTCTATTTCTTTTGTAAAGCGGGTCTTAAGCTGATCCTTATTAATGTTCTCATCAACAAGAAGGAAGGCTTCAAATCCGCTTCCTACAGTACCGATTGCCTTTTCAGGAGTCTTATCAATAAATTCAACTTTTGAAAGTCCTGCAAGAAGACTCATCATGTCTGATTTTTCACGGGCAACTTCTGCACTGCTGCCTTTTTCTATCTTAAGGGCAACATTAATTTTTGCAGCAGGTTCAATTCCACATTCAGTACGGAGGGCACGAACCTTTCCGATTATTTCTTTAAGGGAATCAAAACGAAGTGAGATATTCTTATCTTCACGGCCTGCACCAGGTTCAGGATAAGGAGCATTGATAAGCATTCCGTCGTAAACAGAATTGCTGAGTACGCTGCAGTTTCCAGCCTTCTTTCTGTTTTCTACAATCTGAGCAAGAGGAAGCTTTGAATAAATTTCTTCCGTTACAAAAGGAACAAACGGATGCATAAGGCGCAGTGATTCCTCAAGTATGTTAAGAAGAACAGACACTGCCCTGTCCTTTTCATGCTCGTCACCATGCCAGAAACTGAGTTTTGTTGCTTCTACATACCAGTCACAGAATTCATTCCAGAAGAATTCATAAACAGCACTTGAAGCATCGTTATAGCGGTAATTATCAAGAGCTTCACGGGCAGCAGATGCAGCTTTATTAAGTTCAGAATAAATCCAGCGGTCAAGTTCCGTAAGTTCTTCATCCTTTACAGGAATAAGGGTACGGCCCTCAAGATTACCGAGAATATAACGGCTTGCATTCCAGATTTTATTACAGAATTTTGATCCCATCTTGAAAGAATCATTATCTACAAGAATATCCTGACCCTGGGCACAGAGGAAAGAAAGGGTAAACTTAAGAGCATCTGCACCATACTGGTCAATAATTTCCAGAGGATCGATTCCGTTACCGAGAGACTTTGACATCTTGCGGCCCTGCTTATCACGTACAAGACCATGAATATAAATGTCTTTAAACGGAGCCTTTCCTGTAAATTCCAGGCCTGCCATAATCATGCGGGCAACCCAGAAGAAGATGATGTCATAGGCAGTAACAAGAGCCGTTGTCGGATAGAAAGCCTTAAGGTCTTCCGTAGTTTCAGGCCAGCCCAGTGTACTGAAAGGCCAGAGCCAGCTTGAGAACCAGGTATCAAGAACATCAGGATCCTGCTTAAGCTTATCTGCACCGGCACCGCATTTAGGACAGCAGACCGGATCTTCACGGCTTACGATTGTTTCTCCACATTCACAGTACCATGCAGGAATTCTGTGACCCCACCAGATCTGACGGCTGATACACCAGTCACGGATATTTTCAAGCCAGCGGCAGTAGGTGTTTTCCCACTTGCGGGGATAGAATACGATTTCTCCGTCACGCCATGCTTTAAGGGCCTTATCGGCAAGAGGCTTCATTTTTACAAACCACTGGTAAGAAAGATAAGGTTCAACAACCGTCTTACAGCGGTAACAGTGACCTACAGAGTGAACCATTTTTTCTTCACCCTTGAACAGTCCTGCTGCTGTAAGATCTTCTATTACAAGCTTGCGTGCCTGTTCACATTTAAGTCCCCGGTATTTTTCAGGAACATTTTCGTTAAGGGTTCCATCCGGATTAAGAAGGTTGATTACTTCAAGATTATGACGCTTACCAACTTCCCAGTCATTAGGATCATGAGCCGGAGTAATCTTTACCATACCGGTTCCGAATTCCTTGTCTACATATTCATCTGCAATGATAGGAATTTCCTTACCGGTAAGAGGAAGCTTAAGCATTTTGCCTACAAGAGCAGTATAGCGTTCATCAGAAGGGTTTACTGCAACTGCCGTATCTCCGAAAAAAGTTTCAGGACGGGTTGTAGCTACTTCAATTTTTCCGCTTCCGTCAGCATATTCATAATAAAGATGATACATTGCACCCTGTGTATCTACGTGGTCAACTTCATCATCAGCAAGGGCAGTACCGCAGCGCGGGCACCAGTTTACAAGACGCTGACCTTTATACATAAGTCCGCGTTCATACAGGGTAACAAATACATCACGAACAGCTTTTGAAAGACCTTCATCATAAGTAAAGCGTTCACGGTTCCAGTCTACGGAATTACCCAGTTTTTTCTGCTGCTTTACGATAGTGTCATGATGCTCATGAGTAACTTCCCATGTACGTTCTATAAACTTTTCCCGGCCAAGATCGTTGCGGGATTTTCCTTCTTTTTTAAGGGCACGCTCTACTACGTTCTGAGTAGCAATTCCGGCGTGGTCAGTTCCAGGAATCCAGAGGGTATTGTCTCCCTTCATGCGGTGGTAGCGGACTACGATATCCTGCAAAGTATTATTAAGACCATGTCCCATATGAAGAACGCCGGTTACGTTTGGCGGAGGAATTACAACAGTGTATTTTGAGACCGCTGCATTTTTTGAGTTATCAAGATAAGTGTGATGAACAGGTGACTGCTCATCTGATGCCGGGCGGAAATATCCTTTTGAGTCCCAGTCCCTGTAAATTCTGTCTTCAAAATCTTTTGGATTATAAGCTTTTTCTAATTCAATACCCTTCATTTTAACCTCATGATTATTCTTGTTAGTATAACAATTTTTTTTTGCTGACTCAATCTTACAGACTGAATTTATCGTGAAAAATACAGAGATGAATATTGCATAAAATGCAACACTACAATTCTTTTATTTTACTTTACGCAATATTAAAAATCACTATAATGTGGATTGAATAAAATAAACTATATAAAGAGGAAATAGACTATGGAAAAGACTATTGCACTTATTCCCGGAGACGGAATCGGTCCTGACGTTGTTGCAGAAGCCGTAAACGTACTTGATTCAGTTGCAAAAAAATTCGGCCACAAATGGAATTACACAAAAGTTATCGCAGGAGGTTCTGCCATCGATCAGTTTGGAAAACCTCTTCCGGAAGAACAGCTTAAGATTGCCCTGGACAGCGATGCAGCCCTTCTCGGTGCAGTAGGCGGTCCGAAATGGGATAATCTCGCTTCTGAACTCCGTCCGGAAAAAGCCCTTCTCGGACTTCGCGGAGGAATGAAAGTATTTGCAAACCTTCGTCCTGCAGTTATGTGGAAGCAGCTCAAAGACGCCTGCCCTCTTAAGGATGAAATCGTAGGAGACGGACTTGATATCCTTATCGTACGCGAACTTACCGGCGGTATCTACTTCGGAGAAAGAGGAACTTCTGAAGACCAGAACACTGCATGGGATACAGAAAAATACACCCGTCCAGAAATTGAACGCATCGTACGCATGGGATTTGAATATGCTCAGAAACGCCAGAAGAGACTCTGCGTCGTAGACAAGGCAAACATCCTTAATTCATCACAGCTCTGGCGCCGTGTAGCTGAGGATGTAAAGAAGGATTACCCTGACGTAACCCTCTCATACCTTTACATTGACAACGCATCAATGCAGATGGTTCGCAACCCGCGTCAGTTTGACGTAATTGCAACAAGCAACATGTTCGGTGACATTCTTTCTGATGAAGCTTCACAGATTACAGGTTCAATCGGTATGCTTGCTTCTGCTTCCCTTGGTGACGGAACAGGTCCTGGACTTTATGAACCTATCCACGGTTCTGCTCCAGACATCGCAGGTAAAGACCTTGCAAACCCTCTTGCAACAATCCTCAGTGCCGCAATGCTTTTACGCTACAGTTTCGGTCTTGAAACAGAAGCAAAGGCTATTGAAAAGGCTGTAAACGATGTTCTTGATGCAGGATACCGCACCGGAGACATTGCCGGAAGCCACCTTGCAGAAGTAAAGGCTGCAGGCAAACTTGTGGGAACAAAAAAGATGGGTGAACTTGTAGTTGAATACCTGAACAAATAATTTTCCCGAGTAAAAAAGACAGAAAAAAAGCATTCCATATGCAAACTGATAAAAGGACCGCAGTATCTTCAGTGATAATGCGGTTCTTTTTTTTCTCCATACAGCAAAATAGTAAAAAAAAACGCTCTTACTTGAAACTATGCAGTTTTATACACCGTTCACTTTATAAATGAGAATTCCTGAATTAGAATATTAGTATTAAATATTATGGTAAAAACTAACACTGATATTGTATCCGTGTTAATCACCAGTTACACACAGAAACAAGGATTCAAAATGAAATTAAAGGCAAAACTTTTCGTTAAAATCTTCGGTGGATATGCTGCCGCAATAGTAGTAATCAGCATTCTTTCTATAGTAGTACTGATAAACACTATGTCCTTCAGAAGTCTTTCTCACGAAACAGAGCATGAAGTACTTCCAAACGCCCTGAATGCAAAGGAGCTTCAGATACACGTAATTCAGGTACAGCAGTGGCTTACGGATATTTCTGCCACAAGAGGTGCAGAAGGTTTTGACGACGGATACGATGAAGCAGAGGATCACGCCCAGGCCTTCCGCCAGATCATAAACGGCTACAAGACTTTCTTTTCCTCAAAAAATGACAGTGCAAAAGTATCTCAAATGGAAAACATACTGCAGTCTTTTAATAATTTTTACGAAGTTGGAAAACAGATGGCTGCTGCCTATATTGAATACGGACCTGAGCAGGGAAACGAATTCATGGAGAAATTCGATCCCTTTGCAGAAGAGATATACGACGAAGTAAATGCCTTTGTTGAAGAAGAAGTTTCAAATATAACTCAGAACATCGGAACCATTGACAAAGACTCCCACAGTCTTTTTACAGTTTCTACAACAGTAAGCAGCGTTTCTACATTTTTACTGATTATAATTGCCATCTTCATAACAAGAAGCATTACAGTTCCTGTAAAAAAATTTACCGCAATCTTAAAAGATATCTCTGAAGGTGACGGAGACCTGACAAAAAGAATAAACATTAATTCTTCTGACGAAATCGGAGACATGGCAAACTACTTTAACCAGACCTTCGATAAAATCCACACTCTCGTTACCTCTGTAACTCAGCAGGCCCACACACTTGAAAACGTAGGAACTGAACTTGCTGCAAACATGAATGAAACTTCCGCAGCCATAAACGAAATCTCCGAAAACATCCGCAGCATTAAAAACCAGACGATTAACCAGTCTGCAAGCGTTACGGAAACAAGTTCAACCATGGAACAGATTTCCGGAGGCATCAACACCCTTACGGAACTTATTGGTGAACAGACATCCAATATAAATGAATCTTCAAAATCAATTCAGAGCCTCATCGAAAACATTGATTCCGTGGCAGAAACCCTTGTAAGCAACAGCAGGAATATAGAAACCCTTACACAGAACTCTCAGGCAGGTAAGATTGCCCTGGACAAAATTACCGAGGCAATTCAGGAAGTTGCAAAAGAATCAGAAGGACTTCTTGAAATAAGTAAAGTAATTCAGGACATTGCAACACAGACAAACCTTCTTGCCATGAATGCAGCCATAGAAGCAGCTCATGCAGGAGAAACCGGTAAGGGATTTGCCGTAGTAGCAGATGAAGTAAGAAAGCTTGCAGAAAATTCCGCAACCCAGACAAATACCATTACTGCAGTCCTTACAAAAATCAAGGATTCCATCACCGCAGTCATCTCATATTCTGAAGATGTAGTTGCAAGATTCACCCTTATAGAAAACGGCGTAAATACAGTTGCTTCTCAGGAAAACAACATCAGGACAAACATTGAGTCTCAGACTGAACAGAGTAAGACAATAATGGATGCCCTTGAATCACTGAACGGCCTGACTAAAAAAGTTCAGTCAAGTTCAGTTGAGATGCAGAACGGAAGCTCTCAGATTACCTCTGAAGCAAGAAACATGAATACCATTACTCAGGAAATCAGCAGCGGCATGAACGAAATGGCCAGCGGCGCTGACCAGATTACAAAATCTGTTGTTTCGGTTAATGATCTTACAATGGAAAACAAAGCAAGCATAAACCAGCTTATTACTGAAGTTAAAAAGTTTAAGGTCTGATACCTTTGATACCTTTACAGACATAAGTAAGGGACAGTCATTTTCAGGTTATATCTTGAAATAACTGTCCCTTATTTTTTTCGTATTTTTTTTACATTGTATATCCAGGCTTAACAAAAGTATTACTGTCTTTCAATACCTTATCATAAACCTTTTCTTTCCATTCATCCTGAGGAACATCAACAATGCTCACTGAAAAATGTTCCTTTCCACGCTCAAGTTCCCTGGAAGCAGTTTCTACGATTGCTTCTGCAAGACGTTTCTTAATCTGATCATCCCTCCCGGGATACATCTGAATTGTAATGTGCGGCATATTTTCCCCCGTCATAAAATCTCAGGAACAGCAGCAGGCTTTATAATGCAGCTGTCCTGATTAAAATATAAGGGTATTCTCTAGAAATCCACTAATGTGTATTTCTAGAGAATACCGACGAGTTTTAAGTCGTTGTAATATCACGACTTAAAACATCGCTCTTTCAGAGTTATCTCTAAAAATTGCAATTTTTAGAGATTCCCATAATCATCTTCTGCCAAAAGCTTCAAGATTTGCAAGACCTCTTTTAAACTGAGGAATGCGGGCACAGGCTGTCGTATTCAAAGGAGAAGTTTCTCCCCGCTTTAAGAAATGGTAGGCAACTCCGGCAATCATCGCACCATTATCTCCGCAAAGCTTTAACGGAGGGAAAATACATTTAAGTTCTGAATGTTCTGCAAGCATGGCACGGAGGCGGGAATTAGCTGCTACTCCACCGCCGGCCACAACTGTGGTAAGTCCGGTATCCTTTACTGCACGGAGAAGGCGGCTTACCAAAGTTTTACATGCCGTCTCCTGGAAGGAAGCTGCAATATTCTCTACAGTTTTTTCATATCCTTCATTCAAGAAAAAATCTGCCTGATGAATTACGGCCGTCTTTAATCCGCTGAAAGAAACATCATAACGGTGGTCTCCCTTGTCCATTTTCGGAACAGGAAAAGTAAAAGCCTTCGGATCTCCGTTTTTTGCAAGCTTATCAATAATGACGCCTCCAGGATAACCAAGATCATAATACTTGCTGACCTTATCAAAAGCTTCCCCTACACTGTCATCAATAGTAGTTCCTAAAATTTCAAGATCATCAAAACCGTTTACCTTTGCTATGATTGAATGTCCGCCGGAAACCAGAAGTCCCAGATAAGGATACTGAATGTCATTTTCAAGATGAGCTGCATACATATGTCCCAGCATGTGGTTTACAGCATAAAAAGGCTTGTTTACGCTCCAGGCAAGAGTTTTTGCAAAAGTAAGGCCTACAAGAAGGGAACCCATGAGTCCCGGACGGTTAGTTGCAGCAATTGCATCCACGTCTTCAAGTTTCATGGAAGCTTCATTAAGAGCCTGCCTTACTACCGGAAGAATCCATTCAGCATGCTTACGGCTTGCAATTTCCGGAACTACTCCCTTATAAATCTGATGAAAAGGAATCTGAGTAGCAACTACATTGCTTATGATTTTTTTTCCGTCTTCTACGATTGCACAGGCTGTTTCGTCACAGCTGCTTTCTATTCCCAATACTAACATAATATCTCCTGACCATGCAGTAAAACTGCACAAGTCCTTATTTTTTCAACATTGAAGGTGTGGCAAACCTGTAGCCCTTTTCAACCAGATACGGATACATTTCCGTAAGCAGGGCCGGAAGAATGTTTGCAGACTTATCCACATGACCTATCATTATAGCCGTTCCTTTTTTATTGGCAACCTCAAGACAGCCATAAATTTCTTTAAGCATGGCTTCCCTTGTAAGAACATTGTCGATATAAGGAGCATTTTTTTCAAAGATTGCCATATCCCTTTCCAGAGCAGCCTGAGGAGCTTTAGTATCCGCTGTAGTACGGCTGTCTAAAAAATAGATTCCCCTTTCGGAACAGACTTCAAGAACGGCTCCTATTTTTATCTGGTCAGAAGTAATAAGGGAGCCTTCATGGTTATTCATTCCCTTTACACCTGGACCTATTTCATCAAGGTTTTCCTTTACGGTACGGGCAATGTCATAAGTACCCATGTCAGCGGTAATGGCTCCGGGGCCTGGATTAAGGTTTACATTCAGGGACTGCATCGGCTGATGAAGTATAAGTTCCTTTCCGGAAGAACGGACTAAATAAGCACAATCCTTCGAATGAGAAAGTTTCGGAAGAACAGCAATCGTTACCGGAAACGGCAGGGAAGTATACTTTTTTGTTTTTTCCACGCTTAATCCCGCATCATCAATGATAAAAACGAGAGTTGCATTTGCAGAAGCCTTCGGAATGTTAAACTTTTCCGGAAGCTGAACAACCGGATTTCTGTTATCTGCAGAGGCAATTCTTTCCTGAGGCTTTATTGAAACATTACTGCTTTCTTTTTTTTCTGAAGGAAGATTCTTTTTATCCTGATTTCCGGAATCTGAATTCACAGCAGGAGCTTCAAGTTGTGAAACTTTTTTTTCTGAAGGCTTTACCTTTTCTGAATCCGGTTCCGCCGGCTTTGAGACTGAAGGTTTTGCAGAAACTGCCTCAACAGCAGGAGCATGTCTTTTTTCAGAATCACTTCCCCTTCCTGCAAACATGAAATTCATAAAAAGGAGAAGTCCGCATAAAAAAGCAAGTACGGAACATAATGCAATTACACTGGAATTTTTTAGCTGAACCTTAGGCTTCTTTCTGCCCGCAGTTTTTCTTGCAGGAGAACGGCGTCTTACAGGCTTTTTCTTACTGGCTGACATACTTCCCTATTGTGACGGAATTTGCATAAAATTTCCACCGGATAAAAAAAATACCGCCCGTGCAAAACTTACACGGACGGCCACACAAAAAAAGGGAGGAAAATGAATGAGTCCAAGTATGTTCTGACAAAACATCCTGCTCATCATCTGCGTAAAAACTGTCTTTCGAACTCAGTATTCACGCTTATATTGATTACCGGACATGTATGCGCATCCGGAAACCTTAAACAGCAGCATTCACTGCATGTTTCAAATGTTTTACCGCACGGATTTCAGTCTGACGTACAGCTTCAGGAGTAACACCCATGATCTTTCCAATCTCGCGCAGTGTTTTTGAATGCAGATCGTTGGCAAAGTTATAACGATACTTAAGTACCTTCTGTTCATTTACCGGAAGTGCATCCATAAGCGAATACAGGTGACGTTTTTCTTCCTCCAGCATAAGTTTCTCTTCGGGAGTACAGGAAGTATCCGGAATCACCGACACAAGGGTAGAAGAATCATCGTCACCAGTTTCACAGTCCAGCGAAGCTACCGTATATGCATAGCTGAATATGGCTTTAAGTTCATCAATATTCATGCCAAGATAAACGGCAACATCCTCTTCAGAAGGCTCGTTTCCCGTAAGTTCATACAAATAGGCCTGTGCGTCTCTTACGCGGCGAAGAAGTTCTTCCTTTCTGGCCGGCAATGAAATGAACTGGGTGCGAGATTTTACAAAGCGCAGCATATACTGGGCAATCCATGCATATGCATACGTAGAAAACCTTGTATTAAAAGAAAAATGGTACTTTCCGGCTGCAACCATAAGTCCCATATTTCCTTCCTGTATCAAATCCATAACGTCAGCAGGAGTCCTGCTGAATTTAAGGGCAACGCTTACAACAAGACGAAGATTTGAATTCACGAGGGAAGAAAGTGCTTTTTTATCCCCCTTCTGAATTTTTTTAGACAAATCAACTTCCTGTTCAACTGTAAGCAGCGGGAACTGCTGTATCTGCCTGAGGTAAGCAGAATCTATCTCATTTTTCATGGTTCCAAGATCTCCTTTTGATAAGTTTCATTTTCTGTCACTAATAAATATAGCAACATCCGTGCCAACTAAAAAATTTTACTGAATTCATACATATAATTTTCAAAAGTTTATCTTAACTCTATATAATATAACGAATTATTTTTTTCAGATTTTTTTTAAGTCTTCAAAGTAAATTTCAGGTAAATTTACGGTAAGTGTGCAAATTTTTATAACAATAGTTATAAATTTGTATACAGTGTATAAAATTTCATACAGATTTTTTCTAAAAAAATTCTCTATTTTTTAGAAAAAGTGCAATATTTTTAACTATTTTTACTTAACTACTTCTTTACACAGTAACATCTCGCTGTACGATACAATTGTCAGGCGTAAACTGCACAAACTTGACTGCTAAATAAGAAGAATATAGAATGGATATAATGAAACCTGTTTTAATAAAAGAATTACTTACATCTAATCCCGACGGACGTTCAGTCAGCGTATACGGATGGATCCGTTCAGTAAGAGACTCAAAAAACCTCGTATTCGTTCAGGTGAACGACGGTAGCTGCTTTGCAAACATTCAGCTCACCTTTGACAGATCTTCTCCAGATGCAAATGCAGACGTTCAGAATATTGAAGACAACCTCAAGAAACTCTCTACCGGAGCATCGGTAAAAGCAGACGGAATCATCATTCCCAGTCCGGCAAGCGGTCAGGCTGTAGAAATTACACTCCAGCACCTTGAATGCCTGGGAACCTGTCCTCCGGAAGAATATCCTCTTCAGAAAAACAAAATGTCCATGGAATACCTCAGGGACAATGCACACCTGCGCGCACGCACCAATACCTTCGGTGCAGTTTTCCGCGTAAGGAGCCAGATGGCTTTTGCAGTTCATTCCTTCTTCCAGGAAAGAGGCTTCCAGTACATCAATGCCCCGGAAATCACCTGTTCAGACTGTGAAGGCGCAGGAGAAATGTTCCAGGTTACAACCCTTTCCCTTGAAAAAATTGCGGAACTGGGTGTAAAAGCCGGTGCAGGCGGAATGAAAATTGAAGATGCACACAAAATCGTAGACTATTCCAAAGATTTCTTCGGAAAAAAGGCAAGCCTTACAGTATCAGGCCAGCTGGAAGCAGAAACAATGGCTACTTCCCTGAGCCGTGTATACACATTCGGCCCGACCTTCCGTGCAGAAAACTCAAATACCCCCCGCCACCTGTCAGAATTCTGGATGATTGAACCGGAAATGGCTTTCTTCGACCTTAATGATGACATGGACATTCAGGAAGAATTCGTAAAATACCTTCTTAACTGGGCCCTTACAAAGTGCCGTGCAGACCTTGAATTCTTCGACAAGCGCATTCAGCCGGGACTCATCAAGAGCCTTGAAGCAGTTGCAAACGCAGATTTTGTACGCATTTCATATACAGATGCAATTGCAGAACTGGAAAAGCACGCTTCTGAAGCAAAATTCGAGTTCAAGCCTTACTGGGGCTGCGACATTGCCACAGAACATGAGCGCTACCTTACAGAAAAAATTTTCAAAAAGCCAGTTATGGTTTATAATTATCCTAAAGAAATCAAATCATTCTACATGAAGCAGAATGAAGACGGTAAGACTGTAAAAGCAGTTGATGTTCTTGTTCCTGGAATCGGAGAACTTATCGGCGGCTCAGAACGCGAAGAAAACTACGACAAGCTTCTTGCTGCAATCAAAGACCGCAACATGGATGAATCCATCTACGACTGGTACCTTGATCTCCGTAAGTTCGGTACAGTTCCCCATTCAGGATTCGGACTAGGATTTGAAAGGCTTATCCGCTATGTTACCGGAATGGAAAACATACGCGACGTAATTCCTTATCCAAGAGCACCGAAACTCGCAGATTTCTAAAGCAGTTAATCTGCCGGATTACAGATTCAGGCAGATACAAGGAGACGGAATGACTGAAGATGAAAAAAACAACGAAAATAACCTTGCCAGAGCACAGATCTTTGGGAAGAAAGTCTTTTTTATCAACCCTGCATATTCAATAAGGCAGGACGTCATTCCGAGACTGCAGGACAAAGAATTTGAAATATACATCATAGACAGCTATAAGGATGCAAAAAACGTCCTGAGGCTGCATGAAAGTTCTGTCTGCTTTATAAATGTAGATGCACAGCTTTCAATTGACGCATGGTTCAACTTCATTAAGTCCTTTGAAAAAGAAATGACCCTCAGGTCCGTCTTTGTCGGTATCATTTCAGAAAGAATCCGTCGGGAAGACCGTTCCATCTTCCTGTCAGAAGCAAATATTCCCGGCGGAATCATTACCGTTGATGAAAGTACGGACGCAATCACTACAGAAATAGAAAACATACTCGTAGAATGCAATGCAAAAGGCATGAGGCAGTATGTCCGGGCAAAAATCACTAACGAGCGGGATGCACAGATGTTCTGGACTTCCGATGACAAGCTTTTCCAGATGAAACTGCTGGACATAAGCTCCGTAGGAATGTGCGTTAAAGTTCCGGCACAAATGATTAACCTGGCACAGAAAAACACGGTCCTCAGAGACCTGACGCTTAGAATCGGTCCTAAACAGTACGTAGTAGACGCCATAGTCTTTGCCATTAAACCTGACGTAGACGGAATCAACTGGATCCTCCTGCTGCATCCCAACACTCCGGCTCAGGTAAAGACAGCAATCAGGGCCTATGTTTCTGAAACCATTCAAAAACAGATGATGGTATCAATAAACAACAAGGCTGAAGACACTACTGACTACAATGGAATTCCATATTACAAGCTTGTTTCCGGACGTAAAAAGTCATCATGACTGAATTCCTGATAAAAGGCAGCATGATAAAAGAGTTTTTATGACAAGGCGGAAGTTTACACTAACAACTTTTCTTCAATCCTTATATCTGACGTTTGGATTCTTTCTCAGTAATGACCTTTTTTCTTACGCATCAGCCTGCGCCTTCGGTTTTCTTCTTTCGTTTGCACCGCTGGCACTTATGATAGTAGTTGTCCTGGTGCGGATCATGCATGCTTCCCCTTCCCTGCTGACTTCCTTTCTCAACAGGATTCCTTTTTTTGAAAGCATACAGAACATTCAGGCTTCAATGGACAAATTTCTGGACGTAAACAGCGTTTCTTTTTTTGAATTTGCCATCGTAATCGCAATCATACTCATGGCAAGACGCTTCTTTGCATCAATTATCGGAAGCCTTATAAAAATCTTCGGGCAGGAACAGAAAAAACGCCCTGTCATAAACCAGTTTTTCATTCTTGCGGGAGAAGCCCTTATCGTCGTCCTTCTTGCAAGCATAACATTCCTGGTAATTACTGCAAAAACTATAACTGACATTCCTGACGTACACAACTTTCTTAAAAATCACAGCCGCTTTTTAAGTTTTCTCATAGACCTTATTTTAGGCCGGCTGCCTTACCTGATTCTTTTTTTTATGACTGTCCTGGCTTACAGGGAAGGCTCCCGTACAAAACCTTCGTTTTTAATAACAATGATAATGGCGGCTGCAAGTACGTTCATTTTCTCTGTAGTTTTAAGGATAATGCTGGAATTCATCAATTTTAACGCCTATAACATCATTTACGGGGTCCTGGGGAACGCAATAGTGCTTCTGCTTGGTGTATTCATGTTTTTCGTAATTTTCCTCTTCTTTGCCCAGTGGCTGTTCGTATACCAGTTTTTTGACACACTGCTGCTGTGCGAACTTTATATTCTGCCGGACCATAATGAACCGGGAATCTTTGCAACCATAAAACGGGCCCTTTTTATCAGGCCGGATCACCTGATGATAAAAAACGAAAACCTTATTTTCTACAAACAGAATGAACACATATATTCCCTGAACGAAGAAAGCACGGATGCCTACTACCTTGTACGGGGAACAGTCAAACTTCAGACAAAAAACCACATTTCCTTTATAGAACGGGGCAAATTCTTTGGAGAGGAAGCCTGCATGCTGAACGGAATACGGACGGAAGATGCAGTAGCCTGTACAGATGTTGACGTAATCCGCATTCCGGAAGAGACCTTCTTTTCGCTTCTGGAGAGAAATCCTAAAGTAAGCAGAAAAGTTCTTTCATTAATCAGCAATTACTTTTCAAAGTTTTATGGACTAAGCCGGAATTTATAAATATAATGCACGGATATTATTGGTGAATCTAAAGCTACGGCTAAAACGGAGTATATATGACCAAGTACATTTTCATTACAGGCGGTGTTGTTTCGGGGCTGGGAAAAGGTATTGCCGCTGCCAGTCTGGGACTCATCCTTAAAAGCCGCGGATTAAAGGTAGTAAATCAGAAATTTGATCCTTATCTTAACATTGACCCGGGAACAATGAATCCTATTCAGCATGGAGAAGTTTTTGTAACGGATGACGGAGCAGAAACGGACCTTGATCTGGGACACTACGAGCGTTTTACAGATGCTACCCTTTCTCAAAGTTCAAATACTACAGCCGGAAGGGTTTATCTTTCTGTATTAAATAATGAACGTGAAGGAAAATACCACGGAGGAACTGTACAGGTAATTCCAAACGTAACTGAAGAAATAAAAAGACGCATGCTTCTTTCTACACAGGAAACGGGAGCAGACGTAATCATAACGGAAATCGGCGGTACTGCCGGTGATATTGAAAGCCTTCCGTTTATTGAATGTATACGCGAACTTAAATATGAGCTTGGGGAAGAAAACTGCTGTTACATTCACCTTACCCTTGTTCCTTTCATGAAAAAGGCCAATGAAATCAAGACTAAGCCTACACAGCATTCCGTAAAGGAACTGCAGCAGCTGGGTATTCAGCCGAACATCCTCATGCTCCGTACGGAAATAGAAATACCGGAAGCAACAAAAGAAAAGCTTGCCCTGTTCTGCAATGTTGATACAGACTGCGTTATACAGAACCTGAATGCAAAATCAATTTACGAAGTTCCCCTTAACATGGAAAAAGAAGGCCTGGGAAATGCCGTATGCAAGATTCTCGGCATCACCGGAAGGGAAACTCACCTTGAAAAATGGGCAGAAATGGTTCACGTGTTCGAAAATCCGAAGCACCATGTTAAAATTGCCCTTGTCGGGAAATATGTCGAGCTTCACGATGCTTACCTCAGCGTAGTTGAAAGCCTTATTCATGCAGGAATTGCCAACGAAAGCGAAGTAGAAATAGACTGGGTTGATTCAGAAAAGATAACGGATGATGCTTCTGCAAAAGAAAAGCTTGCAGGTGCAGACGGCATCATTGTTCCGGGAGGCTTCGGCAGCCGCGGTATAGAAGGAATGATTCTTACTGCAAAATATGCCCGTACAAACAAAGTTCCTTACATGGGTATCTGTCTCGGCATGCAGATTCTTGTAATTGAATATGCCCGCAACGTTTTAGGCTGGACAGATGCAAATTCAACGGAAATCAATCCTGATACGACACATCCTGTAATTGACCTTATGCCTGATCAGAACGGCAAAATTCTCGGAGGAACCCTCCGCCTGGGTAAATTTGAATGTGCGGTTACACCGGGAACCCTTACGGAAAAAGCCTACGGTTCAACTACAATCTGGGAACGTCACCGTCACCGCTATGAATTCAACAATAAATACAGAGACGAACTTAAAAAAGCAGGTCTCATAATCGCCGGAGTAAACCCGGAAAGAGATCTTGTAGAAGTATGTGAGGTTCCGGATCATCCATGGATGGTTGCAGGCCAGTTCCATCCTGAATTCAAGAGCCGCCCGGATAAGGCAGGTCCTTTATTCAGAGATTTCATAACAGCATCATTAAAAAACAAAATCTAGGAGAAAAATATGGCACGTTCCAAAATCGTAGTCCTTGACTTTGGCTCACAGTATGCCCATCTTATCGCAAAACGCATGCGTTCCATGGGATATTACACTGAGATTGCCCTTCCTTCTGCTGACATAAAAGAATTTGAAAATGCAAAGGGAATAGTTTTTTCGGGAGGACCAAGTTCGGTCTATGATGAAAAAGTGCCTGAGTTCAATGAAAAAATTCTTGAACTTGATGTTCCTATACTCGGGCTTTGCTACGGACACCAGCTTATTGCTAAAAGCTACGGTGCAGAGGTAGGCAAAGCAGAAACAGGAGAATTCGGTTTTGCCCGCCTTGAACTTAACGAAGCAGGCAAGGCTTCTCCTCTCTTTAAAGACGTTTCTTCTGTAACTCAGGTCTGGATGAGCCATCAGGACGGTGTCCTTTCTCTGGCAGAGGGATTTGAAGTCATAGGAAAAACAAAAGACTGCCCTTATGCAGCCCTTCAGAACCTTAAAAAGAAGCGTTTTTCCCTTCAGTGTCACTGTGAAGTAAAAGATACCCCTGAAGGAAACAAAATATTTGCAAACTTTGCTTCATTCTGCGGAATGGAAAAAAACTGGGATGAAGATACAGTTCTTAATCACATAATCGAATCCATAAAAAAGGATGCAAAAGACAGGAACGTACTTCTTTTCCTTAGCGGCGGGGTAGATTCTACAGTTGCCTTTGCCCTCCTGAACAAAGCCCTGGGACAGGAAAGGGTTCTCGGACTTCACATTGACAACGGATTCATGCGTAAAAACGAAAGTGCTTCCGTTGCTAAAGCCTATACAGACTTCGGTTTTAATAACTTTATCGTAAAAGATGCGGGAGATTCCTTCCTTAAAGCCGTAGAAGGCCTTACTGACCCTCAGAAAAAGAGAATGGCTGTAGGTGAAAACTTTATTAAAGTACGGGACCAGGTTGTTGCAGAGCAGAAGCTTGATGAATCAAAGTGGATGCTTGCTCAGGGAACTCTCTATCCTGATATCATCGAATCCGGCGGAACAAAGAATTCAAAGACTATAAAAACCCATCATAACCGTGTAGACGGAATCCAGAAGCTTATTGAACAGGGACTCATCATAGAACCTCTGAAGGATCTGTACAAAGATGAAGTCCGTGCCATGGGTAAAAAACTGGGATTAAGCGACGACCTTGTAATGCGTCATCCCTTCCCGGGACCGGGCTTAAGCATAAACGTACTCTGCTCAGACGGAAAAATCTCTGATGCAGACAAAGAAGAATATAAGGAAGCAGAAAAGGAACTTAATCAGATTGAACTGGATATGTTCTGTGAAGACTGCTCTAAGGAACTTGAAAAATCAGTACTTCCGGTACGCTCTGTAGGTGTTCAGGGAGACTTCAGAACTTACAGATTCCCGGCTGTCATCGCTTTTAAGAAACTTGACGGAGGATTCAGGCATCTTCCAAAATTCTGGGAAAAACTCGATGCCGCTTCTGTAAAAATCACTAATTCTTCAAAGCACATCAACAGATGCATCATAAAACTGTGGCAGAATCCCTATGTAGAGGACTCAGACTTTAAGATTCAGGAAGGATACTGTACAAAAGACCGTCTGGATCAGCTGAGGGAAGCAGACAAAATCGTACTTGATGACCTTCATAACGCCAACTGGTACTCAAAGATTTTCCAGCATCTGACGATAAACATTCCTTATGCAACGGAAAAAGACCATTTCAGTATTGTACTTCGTCCGGTATGTTCAGAAGACGTAATGACCGCAAGATTTGCCCGGCTGCCACACGACCTGCTCACAGCAATGGTACTGCAGCTGTCCAAACTAAACAAAATCGACGCCATCTTCTACGACCTGACCAACAAACCCCCTGCAACCTTCGGATGGGAGTAAATCGACCTGAATGGTCGATTTACGCTGAAATGAAAGTGCAGTTTGCCGAAGGCAAGAAGTCTCCGAAGTGAAAGCTTTGACCTGAATGGTCGATTTACGCTGGAATGAAAGTGCGGTTTGCCGAAGGCAAGAAGCACTTTCATGGAAGCTTTTGCTGAACGCAAAAATTACGCTGGAATGAAAGTGCGGTTTGCCAAAGGCAAGAAGCACTTTCATGGAAGCTATTGACCGCTCAGGCAAACAATTCCTTTATACCTGCGTCAACATCAAGCTTCTCTGCATAATCCCTGGCAGTAAATCCCCTGCCGTCCTTTATGTCAAATGAAGCTCCGGCTTTTATAAGAAGCCTTGCCATATCCACAAGATTAAGCTTTATGGCTGTCATCAGCGGCGTAACTCCAGACAGATCCTGTTTATTAACATCAGCGCCGCCATCAATAAGAATCTGCATGATTTCAGGATTATTCTTAGATACGGCAAAGCTCAAAAGCGGCTCCTTATTAAAATCTGCATGACAGTTTACATCATGACCGGCTTTAACGAGAGTTTCCAGATAATCAATACGGTTAAAGAATACTGCAATATAAATCGTCTTATAGAAATCAAATGCAATAAATTCTGCATCATCACACTTACAATAACCATATTCTGCATCCAGTGACTTACCCCAGATACAGTCACGGCCAAGTTCAATGTAATTAAAAAAGAATTCTTCCCGTCTTTCCGCAAAATTCACTCCATTAACAATTAAATCACCGGGAAAAGCATTCAGGCTTTTTTTAGGATTCTTCTTAAGACAAAGATAAAAAGAAAGAACTCTCGTATTATCTTCATAATCTGAACGTGTCCTCAAACCAAGTTCATTCCACTGACAGATTTCAAAAAATTTATGCTCAGGATCCTGCCAGTAACGTTCATCCGGCTGACCTATAACAGCAATCAGATCTTCTAGCAAAAAAAACGGTTCAAGAGGTTTTCCATTAATTTCAAGACCATTTTCCGACACATTTAAGACTGGTAAATTTGTTTTTGTATTCTGCACGATTCTCAAAATTCTGAAGGTTTAATACTTACAGAAAGAAAACACAGGAACCATTCCTGAAATTCATCCGTAAACAAAAAACATTCATTAATCCTTTTCTAGTTTTATTTGTATAAAAGAATATCATAAAAAGAATATAATAAGTCAACATAAAAGCTGTTTTTTTCGAAATATTTTTATAAAATCCGCTGCTTTCACTGCCTGTACGCAGATAAAAATGCTTTCAGACCATAAAACCGGCTGCCGAAGTTTTACCCCTATTCAGCCATTAACGGAACACTTTTCAAAAAAACGATGCTGCAGTAAAATATTCATCTATGAAAAATAAAGTTTATGTAATCGGACACAAAAACCCTGATACCGACAGTGTCGTTGCTGCCGTTGCCTATGCAAAACTGAGAAACCTTCTTGGACATGATGAATACATCGCCTGCAGGGCCGGACATTTAAATCCTCAGACTTCATATATATTCCAGAAATTTAATATTCAGCGTCCTCAGTATATCCCGAATCTTATTCCAAAAGTTGAATACTACATGCCTGAAGAGTTTGAAACTGTAAACGAAAATGTTTCTGTATGGGAAGCAATCGGAAGAATGGAAAAAACCGGCTTAAGAGTTCTTCCAGTTGTAGACGGAGAAGGAAAATATCTTTCACTCCTGCACTATTCAGGATTCGCACAGAGTGTTTTACGCATAATGAATCCGGAAAAACGCAACAAGATTTCTACAAGCATTTCACTTATTCAGAAAACACTGAATGCACAGCCTATAATACTGAACCATGACGCCGACAAAACCTTCAAAGCTTTCATTCTTGTCGGTTCATCATCAGAAAAAACCTTCATAGAAAGGCTCGAAAGTCATTCCAGCGAGGATCTTGTAGTAATCGTAAGTGACCGTGAAGACATTCAGAAACTTTGTATTGAACACAAAGTAAAACTTATGATTCTTACCAGCGGATTTGCCCTTAACAAGGAACTTCGCGAGCTCGCAGAAAAAAACGGAGTATCGGTAATCATAAGCCCGTATACAACTACCCCGACCGCCATGCTCATAGCATACTCTACACCGGTTGCAGCCGTTGCAGACAAAGAAATTCTTCCGGTACACATAAATGATACGACTGCAAAAATTCAGGATATTCTCAAACATTCCCAGTGCAAATATCTGCCGGTCGTAGATGAAAACAACAAGGTCATCGGTATTATTTCTGAACACGATCTTTTAAAAGAACCAAACATTAGCGTAGTAATGGTTGACCACAATGAACTCAGCCAGGCTGTAGAAGACATTGACCACTATAAAATTTTAGGCGTAATAGACCATCACCGTCTCGGAACCTTATCTACAAAATATCCTATTACTTTCATAAACAAACCGGTAGGTTCTACAGCAACTCTTATTACCCAGCTTTACCGCGAATACAGAGTGCCTATTCCAAAGGAAATTGCTGCTCTGCTTCTCTGCGGAATTTTAAGTGATACCCTTGTACTTCAGAGTGCTACAGTTACGGATCTTGATGTAGAAACCGCTGATTACTTAAGCGACATTACAAATCTTGACGTAAAGGAACTTGGTAATGAAATCCTCCTTGCCGGAAGCCACGTTTCTGGCCGTGCTGCAGATGAAATAATACGTCAGGACATGAAGGAATATACGGAAGGCAAAGCTGTTTATACCGTAAGCCAGATTGAAGTCGGAAACCCTAAAGAAATTCTTGACCGTAAGGAAGACTTCCTTGCTGAACTTGAAATTGAACGCCGCAGTCATAAGGGACTTTTCAGCTGCCTTCTTGTTACGGACATAACCACATTAAGCAGTGTTCTTCTTATTGAATCAGACAAAAACTTTTTGCCGTTCATAACCTTCCCGAAACAGGAAGAGAATGTCTATTACCTGCAGGGAGTCGTCAGCCGTAAAAAGCAGCTGGTTCCGCTTATAACGGAACAGGTATTGAATTATCTGAAATAGTTTTACAAAACTAAAAAGCTTTTCCGTTTTTTACAGACATAATGCCGTTAAAACGGAAAAGTTTTTTCTCATCACTTCTTTTTAGTCAGTTTTATTATCGTAAAAGAATAAGGCTTTACCGTATAAGTAAAATCCGGAGACTTTATGACTGCCGGTGAATTTTCCGGACATACGGCACGGGAATTTTCAAAAGAATTTTCTGAATCAAATCTTCCGCTTAAAGTTATAATTTGTGCATCAGGATTTAACATGTCCGCACCATTAAGTACTACACTGCATTTTTCTTTTCTGTTTCCTGTATTGACAATCTTAATGATTACTTCGTCTTCAGTTTCTCCCACATGAGCAAAAATCTTTTTATATTCTTCACGATCTGTAAACTCATGAAGCAGTTCTCCGTCAAGATAGCATCGATACGTATCACCCCTGACTTCAATTTTTATTTTATATTCACGGTCACGTTCAACTGTTATATTCTTTGAATCTCCAATTACAGTTCTTGAGGGAGCCGTTCCTTTCTGAACGCAGCTCTGAGTATTTCCCCACCCTCCGATATTCCACCAGTAAAAATTTTCTTTACTGACACCAAACATTATGAGAAAACCTTCATTACCTCTGATTTTTCTTGCTGTCACTTCAAAATCATAATTTTCAGAAGGCTTTATAAGTTTTTCAAAAGTAAGGCGCATGTTATCACCTTCATCACTCTGAATCAGAGAATTATTTTTTATACTCCAGGAACCGCTCCTGACATTAAGTTTTTTCATATTCATTTTTTCAGAGGAACTGTCATAGAGAATTTTATTTTCTGACATGTCAGTAACTTTAATATTTGAATATTCTGCCTGAGTCTGCCAGGTTGCAAGCCCGACACTGCCCTTCATTTTATGAGAATCAACAATCGTTTTATTATTTTCTACAGCTGTCCTTATGGAAAAATCTGTCTTGTTGTTCATAAACATAGACTGCACATAATATGACGGCGTCCCGTAAACAAATTCATCATTAAACCAGACTGCATCAGGAATCCACTGTACATGATTTTCCCGTGCAAAGAGAGGTGCATAGGAAGCAAGTTCAATTACATCCCCGTTCCTTTCAATTCCCGTCATATAGGCTGCTTCAGTCAGTGCTGCAAAAAGATTTCCGCGGCGTCCCTCAACCCATGAAGCATATTCTCCTATAAATACTTTCGGAAAACTTTTTTCTGTTTTATAAAACTCTCTGTCATCGTATCTGTTTGAATTCATTAGAAACCATGCAGACGGATTGTAATAATGCTCATCAACTAAATCTACAGTATTTTTATATAAAGCACTGCCTTCCCATTCATTAACTTTATTCCAGGCATTATGAAAATTTACATCATCATAAGTATAGCCGGAAGAAATAACTGTCTTAATCTCAGGATATTTTTCCTTTATTTTTGATGCAATGTAACTGTATCTGTAAAAATAATCTTCTCCGCAGTCTTCATTTCCGATTCCAATATAGTTAAGTTCAAAAGGTTCCGGATGTCCTGCTTCTGCACGAATCTTTCCCCATTCAGAATCTCTGCTTCCTGTTGCCCATTCAATAAGGTCAAGGGCATCCTGAGCCAGCTGCATAAGTTCATCTGAATTACAGGTATGTCCATAATGAGAAACACCCGCTCTTAAAACCGGAAGAGGCTGACTGCCGATATCTTCACAGAGCCTGAAATATTCATAAAATCCAAGTCCGTAACTCTGCTGATAACCCCAGTAATTAGCCTTCTCTTTTCTTTCTTCGACCGGACCAACGGTATCTTTCCAGTTGAAACTGTTTTCAAGATTATAACCGTGAACAATGCAACCACCAGGGAATCTGACAAATCCAGGTTTCATTTGTTTAAGCATCAATACAAGGTTTTCTTTCAAACCATTTTCTTCATCATTATAGATATCAGATGCAAACAGTGAAACAAAATCAACATCAACAGTTCCATCTGAAGAAGAAACCGTCACCAGAAGTTCTGCTTCTTCACAGGATTTTTCAGGAATAACTTCTGCATGATATTTTTTCCATTCTGATGAAATTTCAAATTCAGTTTTAAAAAGTTTCCGTAATGTTTTCCTGTTACGCAGTTCTATCTGAACTTTATCTACAGATGAATCCGGGCTGCGAAGATAAAGGCTGAGGGGATATATTTTTCCGGCTTTTACATTAATTCCGTCATAACCTGAATTTGAAATTCCATCTCCGGACTGGCGTACGTTTAATCTTAAAAACACAGTATTATTTTTATTAAGAGGACTTTCCATACATTCAGTTATTCTGGAACAAAAGACTTCATTCTCAGAAGAAACCGGATTCCAGTATTCCATAAAAGATTTTCCGCTTTTTGAAAATTCAAAGGAGCGGTTCTGAATAAGTTCTCCGTAAAGGCCCCCGTCTGCTGCATAGTTTATGTCTTCATAAAAAATACCGAACAGATATGGACTTACAGGTGTCTTCGTTTCTGTAAAATCTGCTGTAATTTTTGTCTGTGCCACAGCTACAACTGCTGCACATAATGCTGATAATGCCGCAAGAATCTTTTTCATCTCTTTCACTCCTCTACATGCATGCTTTTTCAAGAATATGTGCAAATTTTTCAAGACCTGCTTTATCTTCATCTGTAAAACGTCCTGTTAACGGACTGTCTATATCAAGCACAGCGCATACCTTTTTATCTTTATCATGAAGGGGAATGACTATTTCTGAATTAGAAGCTGAATCACAGGCAATGTGTCCTTTAAACTGATGGACATCTTTTACAAGCTGAGTTTTATTTTTTTCAGCTGCCGTACCGCACACTCCTTTTCCTAGTGGAATCCTTATACAGGCAGGCTTTCCCTGAAAAGGTCCTAAAAGCAAATAACCGTCTTCCATTGTATAAAAGCCGGCCCAGTTTATATCCGGAAGTTCCTGCCATAAAAGTGCCGCAGCATTTGCCATATTTGGTACAGGATGTCTTTCATTCAAAGTAAGGGAAGAAAGCATTGAGCATAAAAGTTCATAATCTGCTGCCATTTTTATATCCTATTTTTATTCTGTATTTTCAGAATCATTGTATAAAAATCATGCTGTCTGTGTACAGAAGAAGTAAAAAAAAATAAGAAAAATATCTTACGGAACAATTTTCTGTAATTTTGAATAAAATAATTATAGTTGATATAAAAATTCAGCCTTTTAATTATTCCATAAAGTTTACTTGCAAAAGCTTTATAAGGAGGAATTAAATGAAAGTAAACGCAAAAAAAATTGCAGTTCTGCTGAGTACTGCAGCCTTACTGGCTCTGAGTTCATGTTCTCAAAACGTATCTGTCGTACAGGAAAATGAACCGGAGGAAACTTCTGCAAGATCTGTTCAAACCTGGAGTCTCTGGGACGGACTTGATTACCACAACACCGGTGTTTTCGGAAAAGCTGACTGGACAAACGGAGGAATGTTCAACTGCGGATGGAAAAGCGATCATATCTGGTTCAACAACGGTAAGATGACGATTAAGCTGGATAATACACCAAGTTACGGAAAACCATATTCCAGCGGAGAATACAGAACTCACAATACATTCAGCTACGGCACATTTGAAACAAACATGATGGCTGCAAAAGGCGACGGACTTGTAACTTCCTTCTTCCTGTACACCGGAAATCCATGGGATGAAATTGATGTAGAAATTCTCGGAAAAGACACTACAAAAGTTCAGCTCAACTATTATGTTGACGGTGTTGCCAATAATGAAAAAATAATCAACCTCGGATTTGATGCAAGCAAAGGTTATCACAAATATGCCATCGAATACGGTAACGGATATATAAACTGGTACATTGACGGAAAATGGGTATATGGTGTAAACAACAGAGGTTTCAATGCTCCATATGGAAAGAAAATGCCGTCCCATCCAATGCAGATAATGGTAAATCTATGGCCTGGAACTGGAGTAGACAGCTGGCTTAATCACTTCTGGTACTCAGGTCCAAAATATGCTTACTATGATTACATCAAATACACACCGAAATAAGTAAGAAAAAAAATGTTCACCAGAAAAATGAATCATCATTCACAATTCCGGTGAACATCTTATAATTGTACTGTGACCATAAAACCACGCCTAATACATATCTGCAGCAGAGTACTCATCATATTTTTATTTTATAATCTTTAAGTCCGTTGCCCGTCCGTTTTTGTCTTTTGATTTACCGGCATTCAAGTCCGGTTCCTTTACAACAAGAAAATCAACTTTCATGCCTTTCTCAAGTTTTTCTTTTTTACATTCCGGATTAATCTCATTTCTGTAAAAGAAATAATCTCCTTTTTTATCATCTGCAGAAATAATACAGTAACAGCCTATTCTTCTTTTTATAACTCCTGTTTTTCTCTGAGAATTCCGATTCTCAATTTTTTCAACAAAAAAAGTTCTTTGATTTTTACCATCGTCTGAAATTTTGAATTTATCTTCAAACGACATTAAAAATTCCCGTGCGGATTTTTTACCATAATCCTTAACTGTAAAATCAGGCTTCAGCCTTAAAATCGATTCCCACATTTGAGACAGCAGAACAGTATTTGTATCTTTATAAAATGGAGTAGAATCAAATGCTTTTTCAAGAAACTTCTCAACTGCAAAACCTTCAAGATCATTTGAATCTTTTGTACTTTCTGATTCCAGTAATATATCATCATCAATTTCTTCCAGATCCTGAAAATATGTAAACTCATTGCAGGAGTTTATCCAGATTGGACTGCACTTCCCTTTTTCACCAATTCCTATAACCCGTTTCCCAAGTTCCCTCAAACGAAGGCTCAAAGAATAATATCCATTATCAGAAGCAATTAATGCAAAAATATCTATATCTTCATGTTTTATAGCCAATTCGATGGCATCCATCATTACAGCTTTATCTACCGCCTGTTCCTGATTATGATGAAACTGCTGAATTGCTGTAATCGGCGTTTTTGTAATCTGTGTCTGCCAGGATTTAGTATTTGTTATTGACCAGTCTGCATATGCCCTTTGAAAAAGAATATCACCTTTCGTAGACAAAAAAGCAATTATCTCCGGTACTGTTTTTGCAGGAACATTTTCTGCGTCAAAAAAAACTGCAATCTTACTCAAATTAATCTCCTTAAAAAATAATGCAGGTACTCAGTCAGCACATGGTTGTACGACTGTTTTAATTCCAATATGAATTATATGCCTTTTCATATTCCTCATCTTCTACATAGATCCCCATCTTTATCAAATTATCCATACTTTTATTTATAAAATCCCTGCTGTCAATTTTTTTTATTAAGTCCGAACTGAATGGAAACATGAGGGCATAATATGAAGGTAAATAAAACAAGCCGGGATTAAACTTTTCCTGTGTAAGAATTTCATAGAAAACTTTCTGATTTATAGAAGGAATAAAAATAAACTCATATCCTTTAATATTTAACGTAAGCTTATCTTCTTCAATTTTTATGATTTTATATACATCAGTTATTATTTCACTTTCAGAGTCTTCATCTGCATAACGGCTTTTTACTGTTATTGTTTTATTCTTTAATGAAACCGAGTATTCTCCAAATCCACCCAGACCTGATTCTAATAAATTGACACTATATGAATTATTTAAGTTGAATTGATAATAGGATCTGTTTCCGGTTCCAGTTACCCAGGAAAATCTGCACAGATATCTTTTTAAATCATTATCTGTCCAGCTTTCTGTTGAAAAAGGTTCTGCTTTATCCGTCAAGTATCCGCCGAAAACCCATCCATATACATTTTCATCTGCCTGCACTGTTTCAATGGGAAGAAGGATTTTTATCCAGTTTGATTTTATACCGTCAATTGTAATTTCTTTTCCAACAGAAATAATTTTTACTCTCATTCTGTCATAAAGAACTCCAGTTCTATCACCTGATAAATCAGGTTTATTTCTTATCCGCAATCCTTCAGGTGATTTTACATATAAATAATCAATCTTTTTGTTGCTGCTGAAATATTGTGAATCTAAAGAAAAAAAATAACCTGAACATAAAATTAAAGCTAATAATATAAAATACTTTTTCATTTTTCCTTCCTTTTTTTTATATTTCAGCAACCATACATCATTTACATTAATTCTTTCTAATGCAAAGTTTACTAATCTAAATTTTTAATGTCTATGGACGTAGTCTTATTTTCAATTACCTTATGATTCAAATCCACGACATCATAATTAATTAACAGCTTTCCATTATCTTTAGTTGCCTCTTTTATTTCCAGAACTTCATTTTTCTTATGATATATTCCAGGAGTATCCTCATAATATTCTTCTGTCTTTTTTATGAATCTCTGATCTTTTTCTTTGAAAATGTAAAAGAACTGATCTTTTTCATAATTCTGTGAGAATGATAATTGTATGATAAAAGATGAATCATCCACATCAAAAGTTTTTATATCACAGACACCGGTATTTTCTTCCCAGAAAGCAGAACCAAAAGTTTCCGGATCACCATGGAAGAAAATTTTATAATAGTTATCATTATCTTTAAGATAAATACGCTGAGCGCTTACAGCAATTTCATGACCGCCAATTTGTTTTAACTCCTGAACTTCCTCAGGAAAATACTGCTTAAGTGCATAAGGAGATACTTTCTTTTGAACATACTTGTATAAATTCATGTCAAAAAAGAGATGACTCCGCCAGTTGTACGGCATAGTATCAATTATTATTTCATTAAATTCTTTACCGTAATTAAAGATAATATTTTCCGTAAGAATATCTAATTCAGGACCGCCGTCAGTTTGAACAGGATAATTTAAAATTAATACATACTTTTCATCTTTCTTTTCAAAACCAATAAGATCATCAGAATTAAAACCGTTCAAGATAAAAAGATAATCTGTAATCTTATTATTGTTTATATCAGCGCAGACAAGAGGATTATCTAAATCAAGAAAATCATAGCAGACAACAGGATTTTCAACCTGCCCGATGTGCCCGATCCGGCAGTTATCAAGGAAGCTTTTATTACCATGTAAATCTGTAACATAAATCTCACATTTGTAATAATCTGAATCTTTACCAGACTGCAATTCTTTTACATAAATTGAGATAATAAAATCCTGAGTTTTTAAAAGTTCTGTTTCCTGCTCCATGGCAAGTTCGACATTTTCAGGAAGTTCTATATTTTCAACAGCTTTTAACGGAAGGATTTCTTCAACGGAAGTTTCTTTTGTCTGTTCAGAATTTTCTGTCACGTCATCCATTAAAACTTTTCGTTCACTATTATTATCACCAGCTTTCGACGATTGTTTACTGCATCCGGCAAACACGACAAAACTAATCAAAATCAGATTTAATATTTTTTTCATTTTTTTTCTGACTCCCCAGTATGTGTATCCATATAAACTATGTTAATTACTACAATCAAACCACAACCAGCCGGATTGTCCTGACTGATTTTCTGCCGCTATCCAGAACCCTGATTTTGTATCTTCAAAATAAAGATTCTCCATATCTGGAAAAATTGTTTTTTCTTCCGGCGTGACGGATAAGATTATTTCTGAATCAAAACTGTGATTCTTGTAAAGCGGCATTTCTTGTTTTAGATGAAATCTTTTTTCGGAATTATAGCTCACATAATCATTTATATATTCTTTTGTTTTACTTTTGATATATTTATCATTGTTGACTTCCCGGCTGAATTCTTTATAGTCAGTTATATCATAGCGAACAACAGATTTTAGGTGAACCGTATCACTTGAATTTAATTCAGATGATACATAGAGATATTTCCTGTTTTTTTCAACTCGGGGAAAAATATGAAGATTCCACGCCCAGTTTGGCCCATCATACATAGATGTAAATAAACTCAGAGTTTTATAAATGATTTTTTCATTTTCAAGAAAATAATATGTAACATTTGTTTCACCTGCAGTTCTGTCTGTAACTTTAAAAAAATCACAATAAAGGCATTTTACCTTTTCATCAGAAAAAATTTCGCAGGTATTTAATGGGGTCAGATATGCACCATAAACCCATCCAACCATGGACTTCTCATTTACACTGGGAATGATTTTTATTTTAACCCAATTATCTCTGTACTCGACTGATTCCATATCAGGCAATACATCAGAAATAACCTGAAGATCCCCTTCCTGCAAAAATTCTACTGCGGTCTTTTCTTCAAGAATCGTCAGAACGTTTGAATCAAGCCCTGGATTTTCTCTAAGTTTGAGACGGTCTGTCGTACAAAAGTATTTATTATTTTCATACTTTTCACTGGCATAAATACTGCTGAGCACAAAGCTCAAAAACAAAAGTAAAAGTTTCTTTTTCATTTTCTCTCCAAACGGTACCCATATGGCAATGTTTTTATTTCTTGTCTTATAAAAACTTAAAATCTAAATTCAATTATTTCAGAATCAGCTTTTCGAGGCCGCTGTTTTGGTTTTTCATCAGGATATCCAAGGGCAATAGCACATACAAGTTGACAATCTGTATTTAAAAATTCTGTAAGCTCTGTATACGAAAAAAATGTATTCGCAATCCAAAGACTTCCAATACCAAGTTGTTTTGCTCTGAGCAGCATATTTTCTACAGAAGCACCAATCGACAAAGTGTCACAAATTTCTGTTATTCTTGAATCTGAATCGATGCTCTTAAATGGAGAAATTGCATTCGTGTTCAGAACAATTATAATAACAGGAGCATTTTTCATTATCCTTAATGTATTTTTTGCATCAGCAATTCCGTTTTGTGATTTTGGCAGTAATGGACTTTTTTCTTCACGGAGAATTCCTTTTTCCATACAGTCAACAAGTTTATCTTTTTCAGTTTCTGAAAAAACAATAAATTTCCACGGCTGTCTGTTTTTTGCAGACGGAGCTGCTTTTCCAGCTTCTAAAATTTTTGTAAGAATCCTTTTTGATACAGGTTTATTCGTAAACTTTCTGATACTTCTTCTTTTAAATATCGCAGACAATTTTTATCTCCATAAGTGGCGCAGTGCGCAGCGGGTTTGTCGACGTCAAACTTTTGTTGTGCAGATTTTTTACATATTATAAAAGCAATTTCATTTATACGACACTCTTTATTTTACGGTACGGAACAGTCTTGTATATTATAACCGGCATTTCACTCATATCATAAATAATCATCAGCTTTTTTCTGATGTTCTTCCATAATTGGATTCCAATAGTCGTGATATTGCTGTTCGTAACCCGTGCCTTCTGGCGACAATCCATATTTTATAAAATTCTGAATATCCGAGTCTTGTATTTCGTTGAACCGTTTTTTTTGATAAACATAAAACTCAAAATAGTTCCTGAATTGTTTATTATCATAGTAATTTCCGCTGTGCCATTGAAAATCATCGGTTTCGTAAAGTTCGCGTCGGGTAAAAAGTTCCGGAAAATCTGCGGGAACATAGTAAAACAAATCTAACGCACTTGATTCTTTTGTTCTGACGTGCAGATTATCACTGAATTCCAAGGTGTAGGTCTGGTTGTAAATCTCGCTGTCGGGCGGTTGCTGAATTGAGTGAGAGCGGATTTGTGTGTCAGAAATATTGCTGATTTTGATTCTATTGCCGCTTAAAATCTGATAGTTGAAAGTCCATGTTTTGGAAGAGGACATACTTTTTCCTATTATTTCCGCCCTGCCGTTTTCATAAAAATTTACCGATCCCCAGTTGTCATACCAAACCAGCATCTGCCATTCCCTTGACATGAGATAATTCTTTACAGCTGCACTGTCCCAATTCGAGCTGTCAAACTCAGGCTGTTCTTTTACCAGATACCCGCCGAACACCCAGCCGTATTCAGGCTCTTCTCTTTTCCACTCGTAACGTGGAATCAGAATCTCTACCCACGGAGCAGTAATTCCATCAATCATTTCTATTCGCCCTATTGCCACAACTTTGACAGGAATCCTGTGCACAAGTCCGCAAAGTCTGTTTGATTTGAGGGAAGGCTCATTCCGAACTCGCAAGCCTTCCCTGGAATTCACATACATTGTATCGACAACTTTTCCATTTTCATAAAACCGATTTTTATCGGCAAATGCTGAAGTGAGCAAAATTACAAAAGTAAATAATATACAAATAATTTTTTTCATTTTTACCCCGCAACTCATCTTGTCCAGCTGTCAGTCACATTCAAAATCAAATATCATTTTCTGTGACAACTTATACATCAATCATCTACATCTTCAGTAAAGTTTTACTTATAATCATTCACATCAAATTTTCTGTCTTTGTAATAATAATCTCTATCTGCTTCTGTAATTTTGCGAAGAACTTTACAAGGATTTCCAACAGCAATAACGTTATCCGGAATGTCTTCAGATACCACGCTTCCAGCACCAATAACAACATTGTTGCCTATAGTCACGCCAGGCAGAATGCAACAATTTCCACCAATCCAGACATTATCACCAATTGTTACGGCTTCGCCATATTCATACCCGGAATTCCGTGAATCAGGATGAATTGGATGACCTGCTGTATAAATAGATACATTCGGTGCAATCTGAGCGTTATTCCCAATTTTTACTTTTCCCACGTCGAGTACAATAAAATTGTAATTTGCAAAAAAATTCTCGCCAACTTCAATATTATACCCATAATCACAATGAAAGGGTGCTTCTATATTTATGTACTTCCCTGTTTTACCAAGAATTTCTTTTAGAAGTTTTATTTTTTCATCTGATTTTTCAGGATCCAGATTGTTGAACCTAAAGATTCTCTTTTTGTTTTCCAGCCGCTCCTGACTTAAACCATCCATCCAGGCCTTGTACGGCAACCCCGCCAGCATTCGTTCTTTTTGATTCATATAAATTTTAATACCTCTTTTTTTTATATCATCTTCCGCTTTTAGTAAGTTATAAAAAAATAAGTACCACAGTACCGGGCGTCCACATAATCTTTGATATGTGTTTTTTCTAAAACTCCATTAAACTTCCTTTGCCGAAAGTCCATTCTGGTGTTTCCAATATATTATCCTCAATATAATACCAGGGACTAATAGATTCATAGCTTTTTAGAATATGAAACTCTTGAGATGGCATATAACTTTGCCCAAGTAACATTATTTTTTTTCCTGTTTTTTTATTTATAGCAACATCAAGTACTAATACAACATGTCCAGGACTTCCACCATAAATAAAAAAATCACCTGGAACAATATTCTCTATTGATTTCTTTTTTGATTCTTTTGATAACGAATAAGTACCAGCATATGAATAAATAAATTTTAAATATTCATCAAAGACATCACGTGTATTTCCTGTTTTGTATCCAGACTTCCAGGCAGTATCATTTCCAGTGACAATAACTCTTTCACCATTGATATATCTTTCAAACGGAATAAGCATTCCATTAGTAATATGAAATTTAATTTCTGAAAATCTTTTTTGTGTATATAAATATTCAGCCCGTAATTTTATTACGGCATCTGCGCATTGAATAAGATCAACTGACAAAAGCGGAAAATCAAAAACAGAAATATGTACTTGATTTCTTTTTTCCTGCCCATTGTATAGTAAGACAGGAGAGCCGTATTTTTTTAAGGGATAAGTCCGTAAAAAATTGATAAAAGAATTTTTATCAGCATAAACTCTCTCAACCCTCTCAGGAAGAGAAAACCTTTCAACTATATTATTTCCATTCTTATTAATTTCTTGAGAAAATATAATGAATGGAAATAACAGCAAAAATACAAAAATAATATTTTTTTTCATTCTAATCCTCAGCGTCTCAAGCAGCAGGCGTCCACATAACAACTGGTTGTACCGCAGGCAGCTTGACTTGCTTTATGAAATATACATTATATTTCAAATTCAAGCTGTATTTGAAATTCTTTATCTTCCATACCTTCCATATTTAAATAGTAACTTACATCAAATTGATATTTTCTTGTTCCGATTTGTTTTATATCTGTAACAAATGTTCCAGAAACATAAATATCTTTTTGCTCTAATTCTTTAATCAGATTAATTGTTTTTAATTGAGTTCCATTTGAAAAATCATAAAAAACTATATCGTTTTCACAATAATTAAAAGATGCACCGATTAAAATGTTATCTGGTTCAGACTCGAACGGAAAATATGCCTGTATTGTTTTTTCAACGGCAAGCGTATTGTAGTTGCGATATTCAAATCTGGTTCCGCCGCCTGTTGTTCTCCAGATATAAATAAGGTAATTATTTGTCCATCGAACTCCAGAACAGGCCATTCCAGGTTCGCATTCAGCAATGATTGAATTTGTTTTTAAATCATATAATGTAATTAAATATGCTCTTGCTTTATCTGGACGATGCCAGACAAGCATTTTTGTATTGTCGGGTGAAACGTATAAACCATCAATTCGTTCCCAGTTTGCAAAATTTGTAATTTGATTATTGTTATCATAATATATCTGTTTATTATATGACGGTCCTTTGATTTTATATTTTAATTCTTTTGAAAAAAGAAAAGAAACTGAAAAGATTAATATAAAGATTAAAAATACTTTCTTCATTTTTTCCTTCCCAGAGAGCAGTCCTGTGTACCTGTCGTCATTACAACATTTTAAGCCGCAGGCAACTTGGCTGCCTGTCGGCTTACGAACCTTTGTTATGTGATTATTTACTAAACGCAACTTCCAGATGTTTCTTTTCTTTTACACAATCCAGCAGATAATAATTGATTATATTCTGATACGGCATACCTGTTTCTTCTGCCATATTCTTAAAATAATCAATTACCTGATCGTCAAGGCGAATTGTTATTTGTTTCTTGAGTCTGTCTGCATAAGGATTTTTGATTCCTTTTGAAAAATCGTAATTGTCTCTCATGTCATTTTCCTCCATATTGTGCGGCTTCAAAAATATTCGCTCTTCGGGCCGAAATAATTCTAATTCTGTCATTTTCTCTGTAACAATGGCAGACAACCAGCATATGTAACTCGGAACTAAGGCCAAGCATGATAAATCTGTCTTCATCCATACTTGAATGATCCGGATCTGCAATTAAGATTGCGTTTTCATCATAAAAAACACTTTTCGCCTCCTCAAAAGTTACTTTGTGTTTTGTATAATTCAACTCAGCTTTTACAGGATCCCATTCAAAGATTATTTCGTCCATAATTATATTATAATTATACAATACTTCTTTTGTCAAATAAAAAGGCGGACTTGACCCGCTGTCAGCTACGAACCTTTGTTATGTGTTATTTTTATTTTGCTAATTCAGTTTTATGTGTATCTGTATAACACCCATCTTCTGATTTTTGATCTTTTATTGTATAGAACAAACATAAATAATATTTTGCACGTTCTCTATATTGAGTTATTCGACCTGAAGAAAAACTACCAATAAAATCTTCTCTTCCAACTGCATTTAAATTTACTTTATCAAATACTAATTCATAACTTAAATCTAGAGATTCATCCCATTTTTTCTGATTTTCTCTTATCATATCTTCAGATTCTGGAATAACAGAAATTAATCTTTCCATTTCTAGATACATTTGTTTTTTCCAAAGTCCTATATATTTCCCTATTACGACCTTCCATTCATAATTCGTTATCCAATTTTGCATATCAATTTCATATTGTTTGTCTATTTGATTGTCATTTGGAAAAAAAACATTATTTATTACTTGCGAAAAACAAGGAAAATAAATTAATACCAATAAAACAAATATAATTGATTTCTTCATATTTTTAAAACCTCGCGCCCCAGTGCAGGCGTCCACATAACAACTGCTTAAACGGTGGCGCGACTTGACCGCGTGTCGGCTACGAACCTTTGTTAGGCGATTATTTATTCCTCATTTTTCTGAATCAAACCTTTCAGAATTGCTTCATTTTCAAACAATTTAATATAATTGTTTTTTTCTTCATCTGTAAGATTATTTGTTTCTATACAATAACCTCCCCAGATCCATGCAGCTCTTGGAAAACTTTCTTCTCCGCCGCCTGTATATATATGATACCATGGTGCTTCAATATTTTCTATTTTATCTTTTTTAACTGTTACGGCATCTGTAAAACAGATATAACCTTTTAGTAAAAGATTTATTTCTGATTCTATAGGATAATACTTTTCAGAATTTGGATATGCATAAGGCCATTGATATTCTGCAAATAATTCTTTTTCAATTGAAGATGGTCTTACTCTTAATTTCATGTTTTCGGTTGATAAAATCTTTTTATTTATTTTTATAACTTCAAAGCTATCTAATTCATAAACTTGACCTTCTTCTGATTTATGTTCTTTTGAAGGAAATTTATTATTTGAATTTTCTAAGCATGTTGTATACTTAAAATCTTTATAATCCGGATTATATGAAATGTAAGTGTCTTCTTTATTTGGGAAAACAAGATTTATTTCTTCTATTTTTTCAAATTCTCCAACTGGACCACAGTAAAAATTTTCTGAATAGGGAAGAACTATTTTATTATTTTCTATTTTTACAATTCCTTCATAAATAACACTCATATTGCGTATAACAAATTTTCCGTTTTCGTTGATTTTTAGAAAAGCATAATCAGGATTTGTTATAACCCATGTCCCTATAAATTCTTCAGGAACTACGATTTCCTGACTTATAGCAAAAGTATTATTACTGTTTTCATTTACATTAAATTCATTATTTTTCTTTGTACAACTTACAAAAATTAAAAGCAGAAGAATATACAAAACTTTTTTCATTCTTTCTCCATAAGCGCCCCAGTGCGGGCGTCCGTATAACAACTGCTTAAACGGTGGCGGGCTTGACCCGACATTCGCTTTGAAGCTTTGTTATGTGATTTTACTTAATTAATTATCAGAAATAAGCCAGCCATCATCTGTAAGAATATCAAACTCTGCAATACAAGTATCATTGTATTTTGTGCCAGGATAAATTTCAGTTGATTTTATTTCTAAATAACAACAGTTCTCTATATCCAGTTCTATAAATTGTAAATCCCTTGTCTGTTTTAACGACCATGTTCCTATAAATACAGGTTCTACATCCTGTAAAGTTTGTGCATATATACTAATAACCTTCACCTGGTTATTTGCTTTATAAAGATTTTCACTTTTTGCGAATCCATTAATAATCTTAAAACCTTTTATATTGATTGAATCATTTATATCAATTATAAAACTGATATTATCATCTTCAGAATTCTCAACAAATGAAGTTTCAGGATTTAAATCAAGCATTTTATCTATTGAATATTCGAACAATTTTTTTTCAATCAAATAATTATATGAATAAAAAGACACAAACTTTTTTGCAAATCTTTCTTCATCAGCAACATACAGATCTGAATTATCACTTAGAAAACGATGCTCAGCATCCTTAATATCATGTTTTTTAAAAATATTACAAGTTAAAGATGTAAGCCGAATTTCACTTCCTTTTTCAAATCCAAATAAAATTAGAGTATGACTATAAGAAGATTTCGACATAAAATCAAAAGTTGAAAAACCTTTGAGTCCAAGGAATGATCCCAAAGGATAATCATAATGTCTTACGCAATAAGCATCATCAACAATTTTTATTAGCCCTTTTTCAGAGGTATAAATTGCCTGAATATGTTTTTTAGGATTATCATTGATATACCAGGGCCTTTTGGACATATTCAGAATACTAACAGGAACAATATCGTCAGCTTCATAAAAAGCGCGAACCAGATATTCATTGTCTTTTTTCTGAATTACAATTCCAGTTAATTTGCAAGTAAATTCAGGATATTCTTTAGACTCGACCTGATCTGAAATAAATTCTTTTTCCACTCCAAGTTTTTTTGCAGCATCAAAAAGAAGCTGGGGTGGTATCATCCTGCATTCGCCTGTTACATAAGTAAACTTAAAAGAATTGTTCAATGGCTCCGGCCAGTTCTGCGGCGCAGGTGTAGTTTTTAAGCTGTCATAATCAAGAATACCAGATAGAAATTCCTTGTCGGCATAAGCAATCGGCTCTTTTGAATTTACATTGCCACCAGCTTTGTTTTGTGCGTAAAGAGCACATAAAATAACTGAAAGTAAAAGTGTTGAAATTATCTTTTTCATTTTTAAATTTCCTTATGCGCCCCAGTGCGGGCGTCCACATAACAACTGCTTAAACGGTTTTGTGGCTTGACCCGCTGTCGGCTACGAACCTTTGTTATACCGTTTCTTATTCTAACCAAGCGTTTATAAATTGCTTAGTAATCATCCTTTTACCATATTCTGTAGTTGACGGATATGCATCACCAAAATCTAAACATTTTCCAGAAGCATCAAATACTTTTCTGCCTTTTACCATTAAATTGATATTTCTGGAAATCCCATTTTCATTTATTTCCATTATTACAATATAATTTTCATCTGAATTATATACATCTTTGGATATTAGTCGGACTTTTATTCCGCTCTTCATTTCTATCCAGATATTTAATAAAATATTTTCCAAACTGACTCCATTTATTTACAAGATTTAGATTTTTCAATAAAACCGACTATATTTTCCATAAAGATTTTTTCCCGCCTGAAATAGTCTTCTTCTGAATCTGTTTTTTGATTGCAGGCTTTTGAGATTACTTCTGCATAATTTTCTGGAAGTTGTTGCAAGCTGTGGGAATAATAAATTGCCCTGTCTTCTGCCGGAGAATAAAATCCATTCAGATAAAACAAGGCCCGTATTCCTGCTCTTATTGCTGTGTTCAAATTCTCATGTAATTGGATGAATGCGTCTCGGCGATACCAGCGGTCTTTTTTGTAATCTGAAATAAGATAATGAATGTACCCAAGCGAACCAGTCAGATTATTTTCTAAATCCTCTTTTACAAACTGATTGATTTTTACAAGTTCATTTTTATAGGAATTATTCGGGTCGTATAAAATCTGGGATTCCAATACAGAAAATTTTCTCGGCTCTTCAAACTTAGAAAACATGTCTGTATCAATAAAATCAGTGAACAAAATCTCAAACCATATACCATCAAATTTTATACAATGAAAAGGAATTTCCGGCTCTTGATTAGCCCCAAAAATATCTTCTGCTGTAATACTGCTGCCGTTTTTACGCATAACGATTAAATCGACCATACCATTGTATTCGCCGTTTTCTTTTTTCTGCGAAAAATAATCACCTCGGGAAACACTTCCAGAAAGAAGAATTGTTTCAATTTCTGATTTATCTATTGAATTTATGAAAGTGGAGGTTTTATCTTTCATTTTCTGTATAAAATCTTTTTGTTGTTCAATAATTACTTCTTTAGTTTTCATACTTTTTCCTGTTTCCAGCCCAGTGGGCTGTGCGTATAACAATTGCTTAAACCGCAAACCGGCTTGACCGGTTTGTCGGCTACGAACCTTTGTTATGTGATTTTTATCCAAGAACTGCTTTTCGTAAAATATTATTTATTCTTGATTGATAGCCTTTTCCTGTTGCTTTTAATGCAGCAAGAACATCATTATCTATTCTGAGACTTACTGCAGTTTTCTTTACAGAAACTTTATAAATATCGTTTCCTTTTGGATGCACTTCGTACCATGGTTTGAATTGTTTTAACTGCTCATCTGTTTGTTCCGGGCAATCTTCTGTAGCAATTGGACGAGCATTTGCTATGATTTTTTTATCGTTTTCTGTAAGTGGATTTTTCAATAAATCATCTAATGTCATAGTTTTCATAGTATTCTTTCTCCTCTTTAGGCGTTGCTCTACGTGCAGAAATTATTCTTATGTTGTCATCTCCACGTTCTGTGTAAACTACAAACAAGACTCTTTCTACAAGACCAATTACATTATAACGTTCTTCTTTGTCAGAATGGTTATCGTCAATTTTCTCAATACGCTTTGAGTCCAGAAAGACCCTGGCTGCATATGAAAAAGTGATTCCATCGTGAGCTTGAATGTTATGCCTTTCTTTTTCTTCATCCCACTCAAATGTCATTTTCTAACTCTGTGTATATTATAATTTGTATATACAAAAATTGTCAATAAAAAATACAAATGTTCATATCATTCCACTTATCAGCAAGCTTGACTTGTTGATAAAAAATCATTTAAAGAGATTATAAATCTTATATATGAAATATCCTATTAATATAATTGGATAAGAAACTAACCCCAGAATAAATCTGAAATTCCAAAAATCGATTTTAACTTCTTCTTTATTTTTTAGAATTTCTACTATGAATGGAATATAAATAAAACCTAAAAAAAGTAATAATAAAGGAAATTCAAAGTTTTCAGGAATTTTATGTCTGAGAATTAATTCAGTAGTTATTACTCCTAGTAAACCTAAAAACATAAAAAATAATCGAAGTATTTTCATTTTTCTACTAAAGCGCCCCAGTGCGGGCGTCCACATAACAATGAGTTAAACCGCAGGCGGCTTGACTGCCTGTCGGCTTTGAACTTCTTGTTAGGTTATTTTTTACTTTTATCAGAATATTCCTTACACTTTTCTTCAAGTAATTTAAAGTCGTTACATCTTTTTGCAAGCGGAGTCGAGTTACCATTTTTCATTTTATATTCATAAAGTGATTTTGCATTTTTTAGAATTCTTTCTGTAAGTGAAGTGATAATACGATATTCTGCAGAAAGCAAAGCCTTATAAGACGGATTTGATTCTTTTGAAATATCTACATAAATGCACTGAGACTTTGGAACTGGAAACATATTGTTTAGATTTATAACAGCGTAATTTCCAACTTTAAGGAAATCCATATTATTTTTCATTTTTTTGTGTTTCTCTTTGAAAGAAGAAAGAGGTGCAAAATAATCTAATCCATTTACTGTCAAAATAATTCCGATATATTTTCGCTCATTTTCTTGATTTTCTTTTTTGTTATGAAACAAATGTGGAGCAAAGGGAACAAGATGATCAATGTATGAGTTTTCTATTTCATAAATTTTCAAGTTTTCCATATTTTCTCCATAAAAAAAAAGGCAAGCTCTAGGCCTGCCTTGTTAAGTTTCGCGCATAAAGGCCGCGATATGCCTCGTGTAAATTCCTTATTAAGGTCAAGGGAAACCTCTTATAACTTGCTCTTTAGAGGAGAGCGAGCCTCACTAATAAAATTTATAACACGGGAAGCCTTTCTTGTCAATAAACAAAAAAGGCTTCCCGCCTGCCTAAATGAAACAACAAGATTTCTTATTTAGTGTATGTAAACTCAGCAACATTGCTCCATACACTTTCTCTGACATTGTTTGCGTCACTTGTCACTTTAAGCCAGAAATAATACTTTTTTCCATTGACAGGTACTAAATATGGCCCACTGTATAACTCACTGGAAGAAAAGTTTACGGTTCGTGTATTTGCTCCGGATTCAACAGTGGCATAATTAATGTTGTCATCATAAATTGCCTGTGAAGAATCATTTGTTGTCGAATATCCAAGTACTGCTTTAGTTGCTCCATCAATACCTGTTTTGCCGCTATAGTTGAATGTAATGTTGACAGCACAGGTAGTTGTATTATCTGTGATAGAATTGATAACCAAATTTGTTGGTGCATCAAGTTTTGATATGGAATTCCCGTCATCTTCATTTGTTGAATTTTTGCATCCAGTAAATGCACATGACAGAACAAATGCGGCAAGAATTGCCACGATTTTAAGATTTTTTTTCATAAAATCCTCCAACGATTTTATTTTTGATTTTTTGGGCGAAGTCGAGTGTAACAAGACTTCGCCCAAAGGACTCTTTCAAGTCCTTTGGGTAGTGTACACTACCCAAATTTTTAGAAAAAAAATTTGTTGGATGATTTACCTTATCGACGACAAGTGGCGCAGTGCGCCATCAACCTAACAACTGGTTGTACCGCAGGCAGCTTGACTGCCTGTCGGCTACGAACCTTTGTTATGTGATTTTACATCTGCATTAAAGCAGAGTAGTCTATCTTATGTTCTCTTGCATAAGCAATAAAATCTTTTTCTTCTTTTGTTACTCGGATTTGAAACTTAAGAGGTAAAGCAAACTTTTGTTTTCTTCCGGCATTTTCTCGAGCTCCACCATGACCGAATTTTTTCTCATAAGAAGCAAGACCAGATACTTTCATGTACTCTTTTTCAGAGATAATTTTTTCATCAGGAGAAACTTCTGATTCTAACTTCTTGAAAACGTAGCCTTCTGAATCTTTTACAAAAACATAATCCATATCAGACCTCCTTTAATCGTTTCTTTGCTAGTTTTATTATTTTCTTTGGCGTTTTTTGCGATTTTTTTACAAATACAACACCAATCACAATAATTTTCCCGGCTTTATATTTGAAAAGCGAACGAAGCTCATTGGATTTAATCTCAAAAATATCTTTTTGTATTGGTTTTACCCGAACAAATTCGATACCTTAAGTTTCAATCTTTGTGTATTCATCACTTAGCAGTTTCTGCTAAGATTCTTCTAAATCCTTTATTTCAGCTTCTGCTTGTGGTAATTTTTCTACAGTGAACTTCATAATTATAATATAAAGCTGCATCTTGAATATGTCAACATTTTCAAGATGCAGCAGTTAAGGTGATTATTATAACTCTTTAATCAAATGATACTTTTTATATCCTATAGGAATATTATTTAGTTCACTGATTATTTTATATCCATTTTTTTTATAAAATTCTGGTGCTTGCCAGGACATTGTATCTACATGTACAGAATGACAACCTCTTTTTTTAGCTTCTTCTTCAGCTGCCTCTAGCAAATGTGATCCGATTCTTTTTTTTCTGAAATTATTATCTACCCAAAGAATGTCTATGTGCATCCATCCCCAATATGTTCCACCGAGAATGCCGCCAATTATATTTTTGTTCTCATCATATTCAACGATATTTAGAAGTTCATGATTATCGGGGCCAACTTTTTCATCATTGAATTTATTTAGTGCATTGTTTATAAAAGTTATTTCTTTTTCAGTTGGATTATAATTCATTTTTTCTACTTGCGCCCTAGTGCGGGTGTCCACATAACCTTTGTTATGTGATTTTTTATATCAAATTAGCATAATCTCTTTTTGCATAGAAGATACGCATTATTGAAAGTATTTTTTCTACATCATCAATCAAGTATAATGCAACAAAATTCTTGTAGAAAAGAAAACGATGATACCCTTCATTCTGCAATACAGAATTATTACTCAGAGGATACATGTACGGATTTTCAGAAATATTTTCTTTTTCATGCAGAAAATCTACAAGAAGATTATCTGCAGCTTTTTGATTTTTTAGCGTATCTGAAATGTAATCTACAATTTCCGACAAATCTTCTTCTGCTTTTTCCATGATTCGAACATTATAAGTCATGTTTTTCTCTGATTCTGGAAATTGCATCTTCAACGGAAGAGTATCTACCGTTTCTCATATCATCTTTAGCTTCTTCAAGTTTGCCGTATACATTTGCAAGAAAAAGACTTTTTTCATATGTTTCCATACTCATAAGTACCATGTCACCATAACCATTTTTTGTTACAAAAATAGGCTCTTCATCTTCATGGCAAAGTGTAGATATTGCTGTTGTATTCTTCAAATCCCTTATTGGAACAATTCGTGGCATTTTATCCTCCTTGTGGGATTATTTTACCACAGCTTATATTGTTTTGTCTATAAAAAGATGGGCTTATCCCGCCGTACTAAAAATAATCTGTATAACCAATACTTATTCCAATTGAAAAACTGTTTTCTCTTTTTTCAATTTTTTTTAATACTTCATTTTCTTTGGTAGAATTATATATATACATAAATGGATAATAATTTAAATTAAGGCCAATACTGAATCCGGAGTTAAAAAAATAATTAATTTTTGTTCCTAACCCTACATATGCTTGTCCAAAAGTGGTTTCTTTATCAGTTTTTTCATCTGAAGTTCCTCCAAGAAAAAAGCCAAATGATAATCCAGGCGAAACAATAAAACCGTTTTCTTTTCCTAAAAGTAAAAGAAAGGAAGGGCCAAGTAAAGAGCCAAATCCTAAATCCAGCGTTTCCTCACTATGGGAAAAAAGAATGTTTCCATCAAAATGAAATCCAATTTTTTTATTTTCATTAAATATGTTGAAATCTAAAAATATGCTTGGTTTTGGAATTATTAAACCAGTTTCATCAATAACTTCTTCATCACAATTAAATCCTAAATCAATGTTAGCTCCAATTGTAAAATAATTTTGTGCTGATAAAGAAGAATAAAGAAAGATTAAAAGCAACAAATATATAATATAGGTCTTTTTCATATTCTTTCTCCAAATGCGCCCCAGTGCGGGCGTCCACGTAACATAAATTCTCCATATAGCTGTATAATCTTTATTCTGCAAAAAAACTGCAGTGTAAAATATAACAACCTACACAGAATACCACGAATTCTAAACCAAAACAACATTTTACAACTATCCGTGTAAGCCCACGAGCCCCAGTTATTTCTCCCTATCCGTGTAACCCCAGCGGTATCCCACATATCCACCCCCGAGCATACACAGTTTATAAACCCACCCCAGCGATCATTTCTACATACAAGCATCAACAATCCTGTCCGAAGCCCAAATGATTCTACATGCGGTCAAGGGGACTTATAATTCCGGAAGGGCCTTTATTCAACACATGGGTATAAATCATTGTCGTACTTACGTCAGAGTGTCCGAGAAGTTCCTGTACAGTCCGGATATCATAACCGTTTTCTAAGAGGTGAGTTGCAAAACTATGTCTGAAAGTGTGACAGCTGGCATTTTTATTGATCCCGGAAGCAAGAACAGCATTTTTAACAGCCCGTTGCATAAGGGATTCATCAAGATGATAACGCCCCTGCTCTCCTGTAACTGGATTAATCCATCGGTTTTTCTGCGGAAAAAGCCACTGCCATTTAAGGTCACGAGAGCCGTCAGGATATTTAAGCGACATGGATTCCGGAAGTTTTACACAACCCCATCCGGAGGCCAGATCTTCGTCATGAAGTTTTCTGACTTTTATAATCTGCTGTTTAAGAGGTTCTATCAGTTTTTGAGGCAGCATTACGATACGGTCTTTATCGCCCTTTCCTCTTCGTATGGTAATTTGATTCAGGCCGAAATCAATATCAAGTATGCGCAAAGCTAAGGCTTCTCCAAGACGCATTCCGGTTCCATACATCAGTTCTGCGGCAAGACGCTTTCCTCCTGTAAGGTTTGAGATAACCGCATTTACTTCACTTCTGCTGAAAACCACAGGAAGCCTTACAGGCTTTTTTGCACGGACAGCAGGATTTTTTTCTTCCGGCTCAATTCCCAGTACAAATCTAAAATAAAAGAGAAGAGCTGCAAGCGCCTGGTTTTGGGTAGAAGCACTGACTCTCTTTTTTACGGCAAGAAAAGTTAAAAAATTGTTTATACAGTTTTCTTCCCCGATATTCGAAAATTCAGAATTCAAAAACATCTTTACCCATCTTAAGTACCGTTCCTGAGTTCTTATACTGTAATGCCTGGCCTTAAGCAGGGAATGCATTTTTTCAAGTTTCGTTTTTACTTCCTGCCCTTCTGGAGCAGCTGAAGTTTCCTTTTTTGATCCGGTGTTTTCAAGATTAAACAATCCTGTTTCATAGAGAGCTTCCAGAAAGATGTTCAGATTTTCCTGACAGTCATTAAAAATCCAGATACGTTTTTCCTGATTCCATTTTCTGCCGGGAACAGTCCTAACTGCATTCAGCACTTTGTTGTCAAATCTTCCGGAAAAACTTACGGAAACCTGAGGTTCTTTTCCTGAATTCTCGTCCAATGCTTTTATCGTTACATTCATTCCAACAATATACCAATAAAAAAGCTGCAGGAAGAAATATTATTGCCATCAAAACCAAAAATTTAAATATGATAAATTTCTTCTATATAATAGGAGTATTTCAAAATTATTCTATCAGGCTGAATAACCGTCTTGAATTCAAAAATGCGTTTCGCTAGAATGGTAGCAGCTTATAAAGCTCTGAAAACCTTTTCATAAATAGGGAGAGTGTCATGAATTCATTGACTTCAACAACCTACAATCCGGATGATCTTATTCCGGAATTTGTAAAACTTTACGGCGGAAAAGCAGAAGACGTAAGGATTTATTCATCACCGGCAAGAATCAACATTATCGGTGAACATATTGACTACAACGGAGGAAAGGTTTTTCCTGCTGCAATTAATAAATATCTCTATGTTGCAATCCGCAAGCGTCAGGATTCAAAAGTTATCTATAATGATGTTCGCTTCCCTGGAACTTTTGAATTTGATATAAACGACAATTTTGTTTTTGACAAAAAAAATGACTATGCAAACTATCTGAACGGAATTCTTTCTCAGCTTAAAGCTGCCGGTCATAAATTTGACTGCGGTTTTGAAATCCTTATGGTTTCAAACGTTCCTGCAGGCGGCGGTATTTCTTCCTCTTCTGCTCTGGAATGCGGATTTGCCTATGCCGTTTCTGAAACTTTCGGCTTCAATATTGACCGCGTGACAATTGCAAAACTCGGTCAGATGAGTGAACACAATTTTATGGGCGTTAACTGCGGAATCATGGATCAGTTCATCATAGCAACCGGCAAAAAGAACACTGCAGAAATGCTTGACTGTGCTACTCTTGATTATGAATATGCCCCTCTCGAACTGGGAGACTACCGCTTTGTTGTAATGAATACAAATAAAGTTCGCCGTCTTGCAGATTCAAAATACAATGAACGCCGCTCACAGTGCGAGGAAGCACTTAAACTTCTTCAGGACAGCGGATGTTCCATCAAGGCTCTGTGTGAACTTACTCCTGCAAAATGGGAAGAAGTAAAAGGGGCTGTAAAAGATGAAGTTCTTCTTAAAAGAGCAAAGCACTGTGTTTACGAAAACCAGAGGGTTCTGGATGCAGTTGCTGCCCTTAAGGCAGGAGATCTTGTAAAACTCGGCGCTCTTCTTAACGCAAGCCACAAATCCCTTAAGGAAGATTATGAAGTTACCGGTATCGAGCTTGATACTCTTGCAGAAACTTCCCAGAAACAGGACGGATGTCTCGGAGCCCGCATGACAGGTGCAGGTTTCGGCGGCTGTGCAATCGCTCTTGTTCATAAAGACAAAGTTGATTCATTCATCGAAAACGTTCAGAAAGAGTACACAAAAGTTGTCGGATACGCAGCAGGATTCTTTGCCTGTGAATCCGGTGACGGTGTTGCTCTTTACAAATAAGGACTAACTTGTCTGACAGATGGTTCCGTCATGCTTAAAAGTTTTATGCTCTTAAGCACAGCGGAACCTTTTTTTTTGAAACAATCACTTAAACAGAGGACGATATGACAGAAAAAATTATTGTTGATGCAGGATATAAAAAATCAAAAATAAGCCGGCACATTTACGGTCATTTTGCAGAACACCTGGGGCGGTGCATTTACGGCGGCTTCTGGGTAGGAAAAAATTCTCAGATTCCAAACATTCACGGTTACAACAAAGCCGTAGTAGAAGCATTCAAAAAGCTTAACATCCCTAATTTACGCTGGCCGGGAGGCTGTTTTGCCGACGAATACCACTGGAAAGACGGAATCGGACCTAAAGAAAACAGAAAACGCATGATAAATACAAACTGGGGCGGTGTGGTGGAAGACAATTCCTTCGGAACCCATGAATTTCTGGGGCTGTGCGATGAACTGGGATGTGAACCTTACATCTGCGGAAACGTAGGTTCCGGTTCAGTTCAGGAAATGGATGAATGGATTGAATACATGACCTTTGAAGGCGAAAGTCCCATGGCAAACCTCAGAAAGGCAAACGGACATGAAAAAGCCTGGAGAATTCCATTTTTCGGTGTCGGAAATGAAAACTGGGGCTGCGGCGGAAACATGCGCCCTGAATACTATGCGGATCTATACAGAAGATACCAGACCTTTGTCCGCCAGTACGGAAAAGAAAAAATACAGAAAATTGCCGGCGGTCCAAATGTAGATGACTATAACTGGACAGATGTCCTCATGAAAAATGCCCACTGGCTTATGAACGGACTTTCACTGCACTATTACACGTACGAATATCACTGGGGAGACAAACGCTCTTCTACGGAATTTGATACGGACGGCTGGTACCGTACTGTAAAAAACGCATACCGTATGGAAGAACTTGTCCGCCGTCACAGTGAAATAATGGATAAATACGATCCTGAAAAAAAAGTTGCCCTTGTTGTAGATGAATGGGGCTGCTGGCACCAGGTAGAACCCGGAACAAATCCAGGCTTCCTCTACCAGCAGAATTCTGTCAGGGATGCCGTTACAGCTGCTATAACCCTGAATATATTCAACAACCATTCTGACAGGATACGAATGGCAAACCTTGCACAGGCAGTAAACGTCCTTCAGTCCCCTGTCCTTACGGAAGGAGACAGAACACTTCTGACTCCGACCTGGTATGTACTCCATATGTACAAAGGTCATCAGGATGCTATCCTTCTTCAGACTTCAGCAGCCTGTTCCAGCTGCGGAGATCCGGAAAAAAATCTTGCAGTTCCGTCATTAAGCGTGTCAGCCTCAGTAAAGCACTGTGAAAAATGCTCAAAAGACCTTTACCTTGTTACGCTGGCAAATGCAGATTCCGACTCTTCAAAAGAAATTGAGGTAACAATGGCTCATCTTGGAAGAAACATTAATTCCGCAGAGGCAACGGTTCTTTCCGGCAATGCAATGAATTCAATAAATACTTTTGAAATGCCTGATAACGTTACGGAAAAAAGCCTTACGGCGGAAATTACAGCCTGTGATACGGTAAAAATAACAATGCCGGCCCACAGTGTTGCAGCCATTACAATAAAGGTCTGATACAAAAGTGGAATTAAATAAAATCTGTCCGCAGTGTGAAATAAAAGCTTCCCTTTCAGAGATCTCACCAGAACAGATTATCCAAAATGCAAAAAATCTTCCGTTCAAAGACGGCATAACATCCAGCGATGAACTTTTTAAACGGAGGATGAATGCATGTCTCAACTGCCCTGCCTGCATTTCTCAAACAACCTGCCTCCACAGCGGAGCCTGGTGTGCATTCCGGGCAAGAATCCTTCAAAATACCTGTCCTTTCCCCGGCGGTTCACGGTGGAACTGAAATTTAACATACATTAAATAAATTCTCCTTTGAAAGTGGTAAATTCTGCGTTAAACTTTTAAATACGGCTGTTAACTTCAAAGAGGCTGCTTGCTAAAAAAAGGGTTCAAAGGAGAACATTATGTCATTTCACAGGATTTTAATAACAGGAACAAACAAGCCTCTCATCAATGATTTTTTTAAGCAGGGTCGGGAATTTTTTGAGTTGCTGACATCATCAATGCGGGGAGATGATCTGGATGCACATCTGCGTCTTACTCAACCTGAAGCTTTAATCTGCTGCCTGAATATTGAAAAAGATACAGAACTGCATGACCTGAATTCTTTTGTAAACGTAATCACCAAAAAAAATATTCCTGTAATCATTCTGGGAACAAAAGAAGGTGTCAACCGTTATAAAGGTTTCATTACCCAGTCTCCGACCTATGCCTTTGACGAAAAATACATTCCCCCGCGGACAATGTTCCTTCAGATTGTAAAAATAATCGAAAAAGGAACTGAAGCCCCTGATGAATCTGAAAAAAAACACGTACTGGTCGTTGATGATGATCCGCTTATTCTTAAAGTAATAAAGGAAACCCTTCACGATGATTATGACGTTGCTGTTTCTGTCGGAGGTAAAACCGCCCTTAAATTTCTTGAAACAAAAACAACGGACCTCATTCTTCTGGATTATGAAATGCCGGAACTTAACGGTGTACAGGTACTTGAACGGTTAAGAATGGATCCTAAAACAGAATCCATTCCGGTTATATTTCTTACAGGTAACCGGGATCCTCAAAAAGTAAAGGAAGTCCTGAGTTTCAAACCGAAAGGATACATCCTTAAACCTGTAAACGCTGAAAAACTTAAAGAAACAATAAAGAAAATTCTTGTCTGACGGCTGTAAACTTTGGAATGTAATTACGGTCTGTAATTTTACAAGGAGTGTATTTTGGAACACAATGAGATTATTCTTACAGAACTCATAGATTTAGATACTCTCCAGAACATCCAGGATGCTTTTTCAAACCTGACGGGAATGGCCGCTGCAATTACAGATCAGAAAGGAATTCTGATAACAAAAGACAATAACTTCTGCAATTTCTGCAAAAAATTCACCAGAAATACTGAAGAAGGAAACAAACGGTGCCAGTACTGCATTAAATACGGTGCGGAATATGCCCTTTACGAAGGTGAATACAGCATCTATCAGTGCCACACGGGACTTACGGAATTTTCAGCTCCAATCATTGTAAACGGAGAACCCATCGGCTGCTTTGTAGGCGGACAGGTTACAGAAAAAGAGCTGGATGAGGAATTAATCAGAAAAACAGCAGAAGAAATCGGAGTTAATCCGGATGAATATCTTGCTGCCTCAAAGGAAGTTTCTGTTGCAGAACGGAAGCAGATTGACAAGGCAGCCTCCTTTCTGTTTACCCTTACAAATATTATTTCTGACATTGCCTACGGAAAATATACGGCAACAAAAGCAAACCAGGAACTGGAACTTGCCTCACAGTTAAAATCAAACTTCCTTGCAAACATGAGTCACGAAATCCGCACCCCTATGAATGCAATCATAGGAATGGCAGAACTGGCTCTGAGGGAAGACATTCCCCTAGATGCAAGAAACTACATCAACCAGATTAAATCTTCCGGAAGAAGCCTGCTTACCCTCATAAACGACATTCTTGATTTTTCTAAAATTGAATCCGGAAAGCTGGACCTTATAACCGAAAGTTATGAACCGGTTTCTTTATTTCATGATGTAACAAACATCATGATGACCAGAATTCAAGACAAGGACATTGAACTGATACTGAACATAAAGCCGGATCTTCCTTCGATGCTTGTGGGCGATGCAAACCGAATACGCCAGATTCTCATAAACCTTCTGAACAATGCGACAAAATTTACTCACAAAGGACAGATAAGGCTCAGCGTAGATTTTGAACCGGAAACCTCAGATTCAATTATTTTAAAAGTATGCGTAGAAGATACCGGTATAGGAATAAAAAAAGAAGACTTAGGAAAACTCTTTAAATCCTTTGAGCAGGTTGATTCAAAACGGAACAGAAATATTGAAGGAACCGGTCTGGGACTTGCAATCAGCAAAAGACTTGTAAACCTTATGGGCGGAGAAATTTCTGTAAAAAGCGTCTACGATAAAGGCTCAAAATTTTTCTTTAACATTCCCCAGGAAGTTGAAAACGAATCTGACAGCATAATCATAAATGCAGAAAAAGTTGCCGTCATAGCCGTAATAAAAAATCAATACCTTCTTCAGCAGATGAAAAAAGACATAAGCCGGACTAAAATATTCAGCGTGTTTCTTCCCGACACAGAAAATTTCAAGCAGCGGATCCGTTCACTAAAAAAACAGGCAGGAAATAAAAAAATCTATATTTTTATAGAAGAGTTTTTTCTCTGCAAGGCATTTATCGAAACCCTTCAGGCCTGTCCAGACATACAGGGAATTCTTATTTCAGGATTCTTTTCTGACATAAACGAAAACAGAAAACTTAAACTTCAGAATCTCCTCATCATAAAGAAACCCTGGTCTGTGCTGAATCTTGCTACAATTCTGAATCAGGAGCGCTATGGTACTGAGCCGGAACTTCAGGGAACTCAAACAGGCTTTGCGTTTACGGCCCCACAGGCAAACATCCTTCTTGTAGACGACAATCCTATAAACCTTACCGTTGCAGAAGGACTTCTTGAACCGCTTAAAATGCATGTAGAAACTGCAACCAGCGGAAAGCTTGCCCTTGAAAAAATACGGACAAAAAAATACGACATCATCTTTATGGATCACATGATGCCGGAAATGGATGGAATTGAATGTACCCACACGATCAGAAATAATTTTCCTGAATACAACAATATTCCTATTATTGCCCTTACTGCAAACGCAATAGGCAACATCAAGACAATGTTCCTGAAAGAGGGAATGAATGATTTTGTTGCAAAACCGATTGAAGTAAAAATATTTATTGCAAAGGTAAAACAGTGGCTTCCTAAAGAAAAAATTGTAAAAACCGAAAATGATCTCCAGTATCTTGAAAGAGTTGACTATCCTGAAATTGCAGATCTTGATGTAGAACAGGCCGTCGACAGGCTTGGAAGCCTTGAACTGTTTAATAAAATCCTCAATGAATTTTACAGGACCATTCAGAAAAAATGCAGCCTGATTGAAAACTTCATAAAAGAAAAAGACTATAAGTCATACACGATTGAAGTTCACGCCCTTAAAAGTTCTGCAAAACAAATCGGGGCAAATGAGCTTTCAGAAATGGCGGCAGACCTTGAACGTTACGGTAAGGAAATGGACATTCCTTTCATTCTGGCAAAGACCCCGGAAGTATTTGACAAATACCATTCCTACACGGAACTCTTAAAAGATTACTGCGGACAGCAGGAAGAAGAAGTTCAGAAAACTGCAGTTTCTCCGGAAGAAAAAAAGAATGCCTTTGACTCCATAATATCAGCGGCAGAAAATCTTGACATAGATACAATCGAGACTGCAGTCAAAGAAATGAGCGGCTGGGCTCTTGAAGAAGAAGAAAACCGTCTGTACGAAAACCTGAAGGAAGCTTCAGAAAACATGGACTGTGACAGGGCTGCAGAAATCTGTAAAGAATGGGCTTCTGTCTGTAAATGAGATTTCTTTCTGAAAATCAGGCACTCTCCACTTAAAAAAAGACTTGTTCAAAAGTTCCCGGCAAATTATACTGTTATTTATTGAAAAGGTTTTCATATTTTTTCGGAGGATATTATGGAATTAGAAAATTTTGAATTCTGGTTTGTAACCGGAAGTCAGGATCTTTATGGAGAAGAAACTCTTGCACAGGTTGCAAAGGACTCTAAAGAAATCGTAGAAAAACTCAACGCCTCAGGCTCCCTGCCATGCAGTCTTGTGTGGAAGCCAACCCTTCTTACACCGGAAGCAATTCATCAGACTCTTGAACAGGCAAACGCTGATGACAAATGTGCCGGTATAATCTGCTGGATGCACACTTTCAGCCCTGCAAAAATGTGGATTGCAGGCCTTAACGCATATAAAAAGCCTCTCCTTCAGCTTAATACACAGTTCAACGTAGAAATTCCTTATTCAACAATGGATATGGACTTCATGAACTTAAACCAGAGTGCTCATGGAGACCGGGAATTCGGATTCATTACAAGCCGCATGGATATGCCTCGCAAGGTTATCGTAGGTCACTGGAGTCATGAAAATACTCAGAAGCGCATTGCAGACTGGATGAGGGTTGCCCGTGCAGTTGCTGACGGAAAAACTCTCCGCTGCCTCCGCTTTGGTGACAACATGAGGGAAGTTGCAGTTACTGACGGCGATAAAGTAGAAGCAATGATTAAGTTCGGCTGGAGCGTTCCTTACTATGGAATCGGTGACCTTGTTGCATACATGAACGAAGTTTCTGAAGCAGATGTAAACGCCCTCTTTGACGAATACAATCAGAAATACGAAATCAACTACAACACTGACAACGGTTTCGACAAGGATTTCATCAATGGTCAGATTAAAGAACAGGCAAAGATTGAAATCGCACTCCGCCGCTTCCTTAAGGATAACAACGGTAAGGCCCTCTGTACAAACTTCCAGGATCTTCACGGAATGAAACAGCTTCCTGGTCTTGCAATTCAGAGACTTCTTGCAGACGGATACGGATTCGGTGCAGAAGGAGACTGGAAAACTTCATGTCTCGTACGTACCTTTAAGGCAATGACAGCAGGTCAGGTAGTTGCCGGTAAAAAAGGAAATGCCTTCATGGAAGACTACACTTACAATCTTGTTCCAGGTAAAGAAGCAAACATGGGTTCTCACATGCTTGAAGTTGATCCTGAGATTGCAACCGGAAAACCAAAGATTGAAGTTCATCATCTTGGAATCGGAGACAAGGAACCTCCTGCACGTCTTGTATTCAACACACTTGAAGGCGACGGTCTTGTTGCTGCAGTCGTTGACATGGGCAACCGCTTCCGCTGCGTTGTAAATGAAATCAACGTAATCAAACCTGAAGCAGCCCTTCCAAAACTTCCTGTTGCCCGCATGCTCTGGAAGCCGTATCCGGATCTTATGACTTCTGCAGAAAGCTGGATCTTAGCTGGCGGCGGACACCATACTGCCTTCTCAAACATCGTTACTTCAGACATGCTCCGTGACTGGTGCGAAATGCAGGGAATCGAATGTCTTGTAATCGATAAAGATACAAAGGTTGCTCAGTTCAGAAATGAAATGAGATGGAACACAGGATATTTTAACAGATAATTTTTTCTAAAAAAAACACTGGCAGGGGCTGTCCAATAAGTATGAGTCATTGCCGTGCTCGACAGCCTGTCATTGCCGCATTTGATGCGGCAATCTCTTGTATTGTAATTAAATAGATTTTCGGGTCGGGCCCGAAAATGACATTTTAAGTATGAGTCATTGCCGTGCTCGACACGGCAATCTCTTGTATTGAGGGGGTAGTACAAACCCTCAAAACGTCGACGTATTGTAATTAAATAGATTTTCGGGTCGCGCCCGAAAATGACACTTATAAAAAGTTGTTGACAGCCCGAAAATGACATTTTTTGAACTTTTTGGACAGCCCCGTTTTTTTTACACTTTTCTTAAACAACACTTAACAAATTGAAAAATCCCGGCACTTTTACTACTATTTAAGAATGAAAAAGTTATTCATTGTTTTGGTTTTCTCTATTTTTTCGTTTGCAGCAAATGCCCTTTCGGTCAAAGATTATGTATGCAAAATTGAACCTTCTGACAGCAATCAGGAATATAAAGTCCTTAATACCCTTTACCTTCAGTTAAGCAGGGAATCTTCCTATTCCAGCCTTAAATACCACATATCAGAATTAAAAGAAAAGCTTTCATCCTATGGATTTACCGTAAAACTTTCTGATTCGAACTATTATGTAATTACAAGCTGTACTTCCATGGATGAAGGCAGCAAAGTAAAAATTACTTTCTATGATTCACAGAACAAAAATACGGTAATAGACGACCTTAGCATCACTTATACGGACAGAGACTCAGGCCTTGCCCTTATAAAACTCCCTGCCGGTTTTAACGGAAACAGCTGCGAACTCTACACCCGGCAGCTGGATGAAGATACAGATATTTATACAGTCAGCATTAACGGTAAAACAATTGAATCTTACAGGGCCTACATTACAAATAACAGTAATAAAACAGATGAAATCATCACTTATGCAATCAGCAGAAGATATTATAATCACGAAAAAGGAATGCCGGTTTTAATTAAAATCGGAAACGAATATAAAGTCTGTGCAGCTTCCATTCTTACAAAATTTGAACTCAAAAATAAAGGAGACTACGACAGGGACACTTCCACAGTCCTTCCGGCAAAATACATTCAGAACTTTGCGGACGCATATATTCAGCAGAGTAAAAACATTTCTGTCCCAGACATAAAAGAAACCGCTGAAATTTTTTCTAACCAGATTTCCCTGTATAAAAATGATAAAACAAAAAATGCAGAACAGCTGATTCCGTTTATAAGCAGGGAACTTTTTATAAAATACGGAAACGGCATGGTAAAAAAATATTACGGTCAGATGAAGGACGAAGAAAATACTTTCATTCTGGAAAAATTTAAAAAAAATCCTTTTGATGGAGTAAGAGCCATATTTGCCCTCTACATGCTGAATGAACTGAAAACCGAAAGTAAAAATGCTTTTACGGAATTCACGATAGAAGAAGAAAAAGATTTTTACAGAATCCTTTTTAAGAACCGCAAAGGAAACTCTATCTCTACAGAATGGAAAATTGAAGACGGCCGGTATAAGATTACCTTCTTTGAAAATCTTGCCTCTGAAAAACTTCCTGAAAAATTTACAAGAGGCTTCTTTAATTATGATAATTTTGCCTTTGACTATTTAGATGAAAATTCCGGGCTTACTTTTGAGGGCGGCATCTTTAACCTTATGGAAGATGAAGGCATAAACAGAAACATTAATTCCGGCTATGGAAGTCTGGGAGCAGATTTGATTTTCTTTGGAGCGGGAACCTACTATCAGAATGAAATTGCCCGGCTCACCATAAATAATGAAGAAAAAAATGTACGCATGCATTCCGTCGGCGGATATGCCAGGATACAGATTCCTGTAATGATAAGTCTAATAAAAACTGAGGTTATTCCTTTTATGGAATGGAAAATCGGTCTTGCAAATGCCCATGAACTTTTCTATGGAAATACAGCAAGAATTCATACAGGAACCTCCCTCGGAATTAACCTTGTCTTTATGAGCGACACATTATTACAGCCATTCCTGAATGCTTCTTTTAATTCTAATTCTTACAACGGAAAAGACACTGTTTCATCTTTCAGTGCCGGAGCAGGAATTAAAATCCGTTTTTCCTTAGACATGTAAAGGAACTAGATAACCCGGCGGCTTTTCCACTTGCCCCGGGCATAATGAACTGTAAAAAATGCAGAACGTATAATCCAGTCAAGAATCATTGCAACCCATATTCCGAATGCACCGTAGTCACTGCTTACACCAAAATAACTGCATAATCCGAAATTATCTGTATATTTAAAAAGATATGCAGCTCCGACACGTACAGTCCACATGCTTATCATGCAGATAATCATTGTATAAGCGGCATCTCCTGCAGCCCTCAGTACATTCGGCAGGCTGAAAGAAAGAGGCCATATAAGCATCGCACAGGTTCCGTGGAAAAATACAAACAGATATGCAAGATCAGTAGTGTGTTCCGACATATTAAAAAGTCCTGCAATCGGACGGAGGAAGGCAAGCATTGGAATATTTAAAAGCCACATGAAGGCATAGCAGACAAGCATGATTCTTTTTGTATAATACTGAGCCTGTTCAGGTTTACCGGCTCCCATACACTGACCGGCAACAGTTAAAAGTGCAAAGCCCATTGCCGTTCCCGGAAGAACCTGAAAGCTGGCAATTGTATTTGAGGCGGCATTTGCAGCAATGGCAGCAGTTCCGTAAGAAGCAGTAAGTCCCAGCACCAGAAGCTTGCCTATCTGAAAAGCAGAACTTTCAATTCCGTTGGGAACTCCGATTTTTAAAATGCGTCTTATGATTGTAAAGTCCGGAAGGGTTTTTAAAATGCCTTTTATGTTTACAGATTCTTTACCATCATAAGTTTTTTTTCTGTACAGAAGAAATATTAAAACTACAGCGGCAGCAGTACGGCTTATAAATGTAGGAACGGCAACACCTTCTACCCCTGCTCCCATTCCGTAAATCATCACGGCATTTCCACCTATGTTAATTACATTTATCAGAAGGGCAATCATCATGCTTATGCGGGAATTTCCCTGTGCCCTGAAAAGAGAACTTGCTGCGTTATACAAAGCAATAGATGGAAGGGCAAGAAGAGTAATTAAAAAATAAGTACGGCTTGCCTGCATTACGCTGTAATCAACATTACCAAAAATTCCCGTAAGGATATTTGAACTGAACAGCAGTCCAAATACCATAAAGAATAATGCTATAAAAAAAACAGTAATGATAAGCTGGCGGGCAGTGTTATTTGCCATTTTCTGATTTCTTGCACCAATGTACTGGGAACAGACGACAGCACCACCGGTACTTAAAGCGGCAAAAATCTGCACAAGAAGAATATTTATCTGGTCAACAAGAGAAACCCCGGCTGCAGCTGCTTCACCTTTTGAAGCAACCATAAGAATATCTGCGATACCGAGGGTGTTATTCAAAATCTGTTCAACAAGAAGCGGCCATATTAAATGCCACAAATCTTTTCTTGAAAACAGAAGTTCTTTTTTATTCATTTGATTCCAGGAATAAAGTTTCCAGGATTCCTTCCTCTGCAAGCTGTCCTATTACTTCATTAATTTCATCCAGCAGAGTCTGATTATTATTTTTAATTATTACAGCGTACTGATCTTCACCGTCATGGAAATAACTTTCTGAAACAAAATAGTTTTCCTCAACTTCAGGCGTTACTTTTACGGCAGAAATTACACAGTCAAATTTTCCCTTATTAAGATTTTTAAGAAGGTCTGACTTTACTTCCACAGGAATATATTCAAGGCCAAGCCTCTCTGCAATCTGGCTTCCAAGAACTTTATCGATTTTCTTGAGGGGAGAAACAAACTCTTCAGAGATTTCTACTCCCAGTTCTTTCTGAAGTTCTTCCGGAAGTTCATAATTAGAATTCATATATCCGACTTTAAGTTTACCGTCTTCAAGAGCAATTTCTTCTTCTTCAAGAACAGGATCTGATTTCCAGTTTTTTACAAGAATAATTGCACAGGCAACAAGTACACAAAAAGCAACAAGTGCAAGAACGCAAAGAATAAATTTTACAGGTTTAAACATTTTTACCTCCCGATTCATATATATTCTACCGCTAAATAAAAAAAATGTCTCCATAAAAAAACGGGACCATAAAGTCCCGTTATGTTTTACACACAGCCGTAGCAGGTGCGTGCGGCTGTGGCCGTAGCAAATGCGTGCGGCTGTGGCTTATTCAGCTTACTTATTTAATATTAACCTTCTGGAGTTTCCAGATATCTCTTACATAATCCTCAATAGTTCTGTCAGAAGAGAATTTGCCGGAATTAGCAATATTAAGAAGTGCTTTTCTTGCCCAGCCTTTTTTATCTGCATAAGCTGCCGCAACCTTTTCCTGTGCCTTAACGTAAGCATCAAAGTCAGCAAGAATATAGTAGATGTCAGCCCTCTGACCTTCAACACCATAAACAAGGGAATTATGAATTTCCTCAAACAGGTGTCCTGTTGAATCATAAGTTCCGTCTACAAGCTGGCGGACAACTTTTGCAAGTGCAGGAGAACGGTCAAGATATTTCTGAGGATTATATGAATGCTCTTCATTTATCTTGATGATTTCATCTGAAGTAAGACCGAAGATAAATGCATTCTCCTGTCCTGCTTCTTCTACAATTTCAATATTTGCACCGTCAAGAGTTCCCAGAGTAAGGGCACCGTTCATCATAAACTTCATGTTGGAAGTTCCGGAAGCTTCATATCCAGCAGTAGAAATCTGTTCAGATACATCACTTGCAGGAATAATTTTTTCTGCTACAGAAACACGATAGTTTTCTACGAATACGACACGGAGCTTTCCGCCAACGCGACGGTCATTATTAACCCTGTCTGCTACAGAATTAATAAGCTTGATGATAGCCTTTGCACGGCGATAACCGGAAGCAGCCTTTGCCCCGAAAATAAATGTTCTTGCAGGAGGATTATATGTAGGATCCTCAACAATCTTGTTGTAAAGATACATGATGTGAAGAACATTAAGAAGCTGCCTCTTATATTCATGAAGACGCTTTACCTGTGTATCAAAGATTGAATCCGGATCAAGGAATTCATTCTGTGCATGCTTAAGGTATTCTGCAAGACGTTCCTTATTATGATGCTTAATAGAAATAAGTTCTTCCAGGGTCGCATCATCATCAGCGAACTTTTCAAGTCCCTTAAGAAGAGAAAGATCCTTTTCCCATCCGTGTCCGATTCTTTTTGTAATGAATTCAGCAAGTTCCGGATTAGAACACAAAAGCCAGCGCCTCTGAGTAACACCGTTTGTCTTGTTATTGAATTTTTCAGGATAGATTACAGCCCAGTTCTTAAGTTCCTGTTCCTTAAGGATTTTTGTATGAAGCTCAGCAACACCGTTTACGCTGAAACAGCTGTGGATTGCAAGCCATGCCATGTAAACCTTTCCGTCATGAATGATTGCCATGTGGTTCTGATTGTAATAATCCTCAGGGAATTTCTGGCGGAGTTCAATTACAAAGCGGCGGTTGATTTCTTCAACAATCTGGTAAACTCTAGGAAGGAGCCTCTGGAAAATTTCGATAGGCCACTTCTCAAGAGCTTCAGCAAGAATAGTATGATTGGTATATGCAAACGTCTTCTGAACGACAGACCAGGCATTATCCCAGCCCACATTGTATTCATCAATAAGAATACGCATAAGTTCAGGAATAGCAACAACAGGGTGTGTATCATTAAGCTGAATTACATGATACTTAGGGAACTGAGAAAAATCCGTTCCATGCTGAATCACAAACTGGCGGATTAAATCCTGAAGGGATGCAGAAGTAAAGAAGTACTGCTGGCGGAGGCGAAGTTCCTTTCCCATAGGTCCGTTGTCATTTGGATAAAGTACGCGGCTGATATTTTCTGCATTGTTCTGACGTTCAACTGCACGCTGATACTGAGAATCATTGAAAAGCTGGAGGTCAAAACCGTTTGGAGAAGAAGCCTGCCACAGGCGGAGTGTATTTACAGTATTACATCCGAAACCAACAACAGGCATGTCATACGGAGTAGCAATTATTTCTTCCGCATTTTCAATATAGAAACGGTCCTGTCCGTCAGGTGTCTTTCCGTATTTAATGTCACCGCCAAACCTGACTGTAACAGAAAGGTCAGAACGCTTTACTTCCCATGGATCACGGTGCTTAAGCCAGTTATCAGGGAATTCAACCTGCTGTCCGTCAATGATGTGCTGTTCAAACATACCGTATTCATAACGGATGCCGTATCCGTGTCCCGGATATTCCAGTGTAGCAAGGGAATCAAGGAAACATGCAGCAAGACGTCCGAGACCTCCGTTTCCGAGACCGGCATCAGGCTCTTCATCTTCTATCATGTCAATATTAACGTTAAGTTCCTTAAGGACTCCTTTTACCCCTTCCATGATTCCTGAATTGATAAGGTTATTTGAAAGGGCACGGCCCATAAGAAATTCTGCACTGAGATAGTAAAGCTGTCTTGTTTCTTTTGCTTCATACTCACGGCGAGTTTCCATCCAGTTAGGCATGATAATTTCAAGAGCACTGGCACTTACTGCATCAAACAAATCATGTTTTGTAGCCTGAGAAAAATCTTTTCCATACTGTCTTCTTAAACGAGCCGTAAGGTTTGCCTTAAACTCTTCTGCATCAAACTTCATAAAATCCTCCGTTCAATTACATTACTTAGCTATCAATATTATAAGCGATCCGCTTGGGACCACATAACGTCCCTGGGAACGCAGCAATTCAGCTTCTCCTTTTTTTACAAAAGGAAGTTTCTCATCTGAAGTATCCGCAACCCTGTGCCATTTCTTTCCGTCTTCGGTACATGGAAGGGTTACCAGAATATCCTGCCGGTCAGCATTCATTGCAATGTAAAAATCATTGTCAGCACTGCCGTCATCTTTTTTACAGTCGTTACCGTTAAGCTTAAACGAAACGAACCTTGATATTTTATTCCAGTCAGGTGCTTTTCCGTCCGGTGCATACCACTGAATGTCCGGAAGGCTTGTATTAGAACCGCCCCGGAAAAAACTGCTCCGTCTGAAAATCTGATGGGTAAGCCTGAACTCAACTGCACGTCTTGTAAACTCTATCATGCTTGAATTCATGCTGCAGTTATTCCAGTCATACCAGCTTATGGCATTATCCTGGCAGTAGGCATTGTTGTTTCCCTGCTGTCCCCTGCGGAATTCATCACCACCTAAAAGCATCGGAGTTCCCTGAGAAATAAGCAGTGTAAGAATGAAATTGCGTATCTGCTTATTGCGGAGGCGTTCTACCTGAGGATTTGCCGTAGCTCCTTCAAAACCGTAGTTATAACTCAAATTAGAATCACTGCCGTCACGGTTTCCTTCTCCGTTTTCTTCATTATGCTTGCCGTTATAGCTTACAAGGTCATTCATCGTAAAACCGTCATGACAGGTAACATAATTGATGGAAGCTAAAGGACCTTTTCCTTCGTGGGCAAAAATATCACTGGAACCGGCTATTCTGGTTGCAGCACCGGTAGAAACATTGTCGTCTCCACGCCAGAATTTGCGTATGTCATCCCTGTAGCGGTCGTTCCATTCAGCCCATCTTGACCCCGGAAAGTTTCCCAGCTGATATGCTCCGCCGGCATCCCAGGGTTCTGCAATAATCTTTGTATTGCGTAAAAGAGGGTCTTCACTTATTGCAACCGTAAGTGGCGAATCACTTAAAATTCTTCCGTCTTCTGCCCTGCATAGAATCGATGCAAGATCAAACCTGAATCCGTCTATATGATATTCCGTAACCCAGTAACGAAGACAGTCAATTATAAACTGACGTACCACAGGCTGATTGCAGTTAAACGTATTACCGCAGCCTGAAAAATTCATGTAATACTCTTTATGATTGCCTACCAGATTATAGTAAATCGAATTATCCAGCCCCCTGAAACTAAGGGCTACCCCGTGTTCGTTTCCTTCAGCCGTATGATTGAAAACTACATCCAGAATTATTTCTATTCCGTTTTTATGAAGCTGCTTTACAAGATTCTTAAACTCGTTTACACAGCCCCCCGGGGTCTTATCCGCAGCATAGCCCGCTTTCGGAGAAAAAAAGTTTATCGTTGAATAACCCCAGTAGTTCTTTAACCGTTCTCCTGTCCTCATGTTTATATTAGAATTCTCAGTCTCATCAAATTCAAAGACAGGAAGAAGCTCTACTGCATTTACATTCAGATACTTAAGATAGGATATTTTTTCCGCAAACCCTGCATAAGTTCCAGGATGAGCAACACCGCATCCAGGCTGTGCCGTAAACCCCTTTACATGAGTTTCATAAATGACAGTCTCACTCATGGGACGGTTTATAGGTCTGTCCCCTTCCCAGTCAAAAGATGAACTGTCCGTTACGACACATTTTGGAAAATCATGGTCAGAATCAAATTCATAATCCTCAATATCCTCTTTATCAAAAGGAGGCTTATATCCTGAAGGGAGATTTGAAAATACGGGAGTTGCAGTCAGGGCTTTTGCATATGGATCCAGCAGATACTGCTTAAAATTAAAGCGGTGGCCTGCATGAGGCTCAAAAGGACCGTCTACCTGATACAGATATAAAGTACCGGCTCCTATTCCGGGAATATAAGCATGCCATATATCTCCGGTTCTGTTAACCTTCGGGTCAAATTTCACCCGGGCATACGGCCTGCGATCGTTTTCGTTTTTAAATAAATTTAAAACAACCCTGGTTCCGTTCCTTGAAAAGAGTGAAAAATTTACTCCGCCAGAATCAATTTCTGCACCAAAAGGAAATGGCTTTCCGGGCAATGCTTGCAAAAAATCCATAATCTCTAAAATTATAACACAATTTTGATTTTATACCAATTAATTTACACTATTATCAAGGTTGCATAAATTCGGTTATAATTCTGTTTATGAGCGAAAATGAATTAAAAGTAAACTACGGAACAGAAGATGATTTGCCTCCGGTAGGTCCAAAAACGGCTCTTGTTTCTATAATAGGACGTCCTTCTGCCGGTAAATCAACATTCCTCAATACAGCCAGCGGAGAAAAAATAAGCATCGTTTCTTCAGTACCACAGACTACCCGCAATGCCATAAAAGGAATCGTAAACACCTCTTTAGGACAGCTTGTCTTTGTCGATACTCCGGGACTTCACCAGAGCGATAAAAAACTGAACCTGAAGCTTACTAAAATTGCCCAGGATCAGATTGCCGACAGCGATGTCATTCTTTACATAATTGATTCCACCCGCACTCACGAAGAAGAAGAATGCATCATAGCAAACATGGCTAAACCTTTTGTAAAGAAACTTGTCATTGCAATAAACAAAATTGAAGATCCGGCTGCAGACGTTAAAGACGCAAGAGACTTTGTAAAAAGAATCTTTGCAGACTTTCCGGAAGACCGCATCATAGAAATGAGCGCAAAGGAAGATAAAAACGTAAACGACGTACTCCGTGCCCTTTATGCCCTCTCTCCAGAGGCTCCTAAACTCTACCCGGAAGAATACTATACTGACCAGGAAGTAGACTTCAGGATTGCGGAAATTATCCGTGAACAGGCAATGAACCGTCTTGAGCAGGAACTTCCCCACTGCATTTACGTAAACATCGACCACATAGAAATGAAAAAAGCAAATCTGCTGAGTGTAAGGGCTTCCATCTGTGTTGAAAGAGAAAGTCAGAAAGGAATCGTTATCGGAAAGGGAGCTTCAAAGATAAAAGAAATCAGGGTTGAATCAATAAAAGCCTGCCGCAAGATTTTTGACTACAGGGTTGACCTTGACCTTCAGGTAAAAGTAGACAAAAACTGGCGGCAGAAAGACTTTGTACTCAACAAACTGCTTAAATAGGTACTACTTCAAATAAACCATAAGCAGCATTATGTCACTGTTGCGTATGCCGCTTATGCGTGAAGCCTGACCGAGAGTAAGGGGACGGATTTTTTCAAGCTTTCCCCGGCTTTCGGCAGACAGGGCCGTTACTTTTGAGTAGTCAAAGTTAGCCGGAATGCGGGCATTTTCCATACGGTGCATTTTTGCAACCCGGGCATCCTGCTTTTCTATATAATACTTATATTTATAATCTTCCTGAGCAAGCATCCATTCCACATCAGTAAATTCTTCCGGTTTTACTGCAGAAGGTTTCTTTTCCAGAATGGCAACAGCTTCATCAACCTTAGAATATTTTTTATCCAGAAGATCCATCTGAGCCTGAGAGATAAGGCCTGCTTCAAATCCCTTCCGGCGCAGTCTCCGGTCAGCAGTATCGTGCCTTAACTTAAGGCGGTATTCCGCACGGGCTGTAAACATTCTGTAAGGTTCTTTCGTTCCCAGAGTAACCAGATCATCAATCAGTACTCCGATATAAGCTTCATCCCTTCCCAAAACCAGAGGCTCATAGGACGGAATTTTCTTAAAGGAATCAAATCCGGCTTCTTTCTGGAAGTCACAGAGTTTTTTAGAAAGCAGTGCAGTTTCTTTTGCAGAAATTTCAGCAAAGTTTTTCAGTTCCTCAGAATTAAACACAGGCTTAGGCATGAACCTTCCTGCTTCCATGCTTGAAGGACTTGATCCGTTTGCAGAATCAGAAGCACAAAGGGGACCGCACTCCTTAATGTGAACCCTGGCATAAAGACCTGCATTAATTCCTGCAACAAGTCCCTGACCTGCCGCTTCTTCATAACCTGAAGTTCCGTTTATCTGACCGGCATTAAAAAGCCCTGCAACTCTTTTTGTCTCAAGGCTTGGGAAAAGCTGAGTCGGTTCAACATAATCATATTCAACTGCATATCCAGGACGGGCTACCGTACAGTTTTCAAATCCGGGAAGCGTCCTTAAAAAAGCATCCTGAACTTCTTCCGGGAGGGAAGAACTTAAGCCGTTAAGATAGATTTCATCAGTTTCAAGTCCTTCAGGCTCAACAAAAAGCTGATGTCTCTCCCGCTCAGTAAAGCGCATTACCTTGTCTTCAATACTCGGACAGTAACGGGGACCTACCCCGTGAATTTTTCCGGAAAACAAAGGAGATCTTCCTATGTTGTTCCTTATTATTTCATGAGTCTTTTCATTTGTATAAACCAGATGACATGGAACCATAGGACGGTCAACGCTTTCGTCATCAAAGCTGAAAGGAATGACATCTGCATCACCATCCTGAAGTTCCAGTTTTGAAAAATCAACGGTATGCCTGAGAATACGGGGAGGAGTTCCAGTCTTAAGCCTTCCTGTCGTAAATCCAAGCCGGTTAAGGCTTTCCGTAAGACCGAAGGCACCGCCCTCACCGATTCTTCCGCAGGGAGCATCGTATTCTCCGATAAAAATTCTTCCGCCTAAAAAAGTTCCTGTAGTAAGTACAACACTTCTGCATGGAATTACACGGCCGCGTTCCGTAACAACGCCTATGACCTTCTGCCTCATTCCGCTTTTTGCAGCTTCAGTGGCATACTCATAGCCTGCACCACCGCGCTTTTCTCCGGGAATAGTTCCATACTCAGCAGCACTGTCACTCTGTTTCGGAAGAGGTTCGTCAGAAGCAACTGTAAGAATATCTACAACCGTATCCATAAGGGTACTTAAGTTTGGAGTAGTCTCCAGGGTTTTTCTGGCAATCTGTGAATAAAGAAGTTTATCTGCCTGACTTCTTGGAGCCTGAACTGCAGGACCGCGGCTTCTATTTAAAAGACGGAACTGAATCATTGAACGGTCAATAAGTTTTCCCATTTCTCCGCCCAGTGCATCGATTTCCCGGACAATATTTCCTTTGGCAATACCTCCGATTGAAGGATTGCAGCTCATTCTTCCTATCGAATCAATTGTCTGTGTTATGAGAAGAGTCTTAAGCCCCATGCGTGCATTTGCAAGACAGGCTTCTATTCCGGCATGACCTCCGCCGGCAACAATTACATCAAATGAATCATAAAACGACATGTTTCTGAGTATAGTGATTTATCAAAAAAAAGAATACTGGTGATGATTTAAAAACAGTCCGCTTAAAAATCCCCGTCCAGAGGAATCTTTCCCTGAGGTTCAAATTCACCGGCAAGGGCACCGAACAAAGCCGCATAAGAGTAGTTTGAGTAGCTGTACCCGCATAAAATCGTATCAGCCCAGTCAAAATCTTCCAGCACATGAACAGGAGACATTATGCTGAGGATTATTACCCGCTTTCCCATATCCCTCAGCCGCTTTGCAATATTTGCCGTATGCCTGTCATATACCGTAATTATAATCGTGTCATAGCGTCTGGCAGTATAGTAAAGACCGTCTGCATTCCAGCTGGAATAATTGCTTTCGTCTTCCTTCAGGGAATAACTGAAATGAAAAGTATCAGCCGAAGGATAACGCTTTCTTCCCTCGTCAAAAAGAGAATTAAAGGGTCCTGCAATCAGAATGCTCTCACCATTATCCCTGTAGGGAAACTCTCCCTTTCTGTAAACACTGATTGAACGGCAGGCCTGCTCAAGGAAAAACTTCTGCCCTTCCTTATCAGGAATATATTCATAGATGGTTTTTTCGTCAGGATAAAGGGGTGCTGCATCAGGACTCTTAAAATACTTAAGTTTTGCAAGAATTACATGACGGGCTGCTTCCCGGACACGGTTTTTAAATTCCGTGCTGCTCTGCATCAGGGCAAGGTTTTTTGTCCATATCTGAGAACCTAAAGTTGCAGTTTCTGAAGAAATAATAATGTCGTTACCGGCCTCTATTGCCATTGTAAAGGCCTTGTGAGCGGAACCGGCAAAAAGAGTCGCTCCGTTCATCTGCATGTCGTCGGTAATGATAAGTCCCTTGTAGCCCAGCTTATTGCGGAGAAGTTCCGTAAGCATTTTTTTAGAAAGGCTGGCAGGAGTACCGTCCGGTTCTATATTCGGAAAAGAAAGATGTGCGCTCATGATTGCAGGAATGCCTGCCCTGATAAGGTATTTAAAAGGAACAAGTTCCCTGGATTCAAAAACCTCTTCATCAATATTAATCTGAGGAAGCTTACCGTGACTGTCCTGAGAAGTATCTCCGTGTCCCGGAAAATGTTTTGCCGTAGGAATTACGCCGGCTGCTATAGAACCAGCTGCAAAGGCTTCTCCTAAAATTCCTACATTCACAGGATCAGAACCGAAAGAACGTGGACCGATTACTGTTGAACCTAAATCCGTATAAATATCTACGGTAGGCGCAAAATTCATGTTGATTCCCAGCGCCTTGATTTCTTTATTAATGTAATACCCTGAATAATATGCATCGATCGGATATCCGGAAGCACCGATTGCCATATTGCCGGGAGTGTCAGAAGTTTCTCCCTTTACATGACGTATCCACCCGCCTTCCTGGTCTGTTGCAACAAAAAGCGGAATCTTAAACCTTCTGCCTGCTGCTTCCGTCTGCAAAATACGCACTGACTTTGCAACTTTCCTTATATCTTCAGTGTTCCATCCAAAAACTTTAACGCTGCCGAGACCTCTCTGTATGACCCAGGAATTAAGAAGATCACTTGGTTCTGCTCCTGCCCAGCCGAACATAAGTATCTGAGCAAGAAGCTCTTCATCACTCATGCGGCTTACAAGGGTTTCTGCCAGAACATCATCAGGATAATTGCTCCAGAAATCCACATCCTGAGGAAGGGAAGTCTGAGCATGAGAAAGCCCGGTAAAAACAAAAAAAGACAAATATATACTGAATAAAAGTTTTTTCATAAGATGCAGCTATTGTAATTAAAAACAGCAACTTAAAAAAGGGTACTCATGGTAAATGACAGGCTGACTTTACCTTTATCTTCTCCATGAAGATGATATTCCCCCTGAAGTCCAAGTTTAAGAACAGCAGCACTGTTTGCAAAAGCACCGGTGTTAAGACCCGGCTGAATGAACAGGGAAGCGTAAACTCCATCCTCGTATTCCATGTCATCAACAAGATCCAGATCATCTTTTAAGTAACGGATTTCATAGTCCCGGTTTTCATTCTTTAACTGGCCGTGATAACCGCCTGTAAGAAGGATGCGGTTAAAGTAAACAGGAATCATTCCGTAACCCCGCTGTATTTCATATCCAAAAAGAACACTTTCTGCATTTATGTAGGCAAAAGTTTTTCTTGCAGACAACAGCGCCCCGTAAATCCTGACAGGGAGATTATAAGTAAAATTATTCACGCAGGAAACAGGAATAAGAAACGGAAGAGCAATTTCTGCATATGGATAAACAGAGTTGTAGCGCATTCCGCTGATCCAGTCAGGATCTTCTCCGTCTATTCTTGTTATGCCGACATTTTTTATTCCGGCTCCTATTGCAAAACCTGAAGATTCATAGATTCCGCTTCCAGTTTTGTGAATTGTAGAAAAGGCAAGTCCTGCATCGTTTACTGTATATGCATAGTTATTAAGATCAACAGAATAATCTTCATTTCCGGCATCCTCAAGAAGGGAATAAATTTCTCCCCTTCCCACAAATGTCATGTTGGATTCAGTAAGCACAATGGAACTGTTATTCCAGAGCCTGAGACCGCTGCTGAAATAAAATTTATTTGAAACCTGAGTAAATCCCTTTGCATCAAAAAGAAGATTTACAGTATCTGAATATTCATACAGAGAAGTAGTTCCCTGACCTGAAAAACCGAGAGTAATTCCACCATAAAGATCAAATACATCAAAGCCGACACCAAATGTTACTGAATCAGAATCCCAGGGATTATTACGTTCAAAAACAACACCCAGCGGAACAGAAGATTCTTCTACACCATCGTCATTCATCTTTTTACCGGCGTCAGTAAAATTCATCATGCTCAGCTTTGAAAGGATAAGAAAACTTCCCCTCGACCAGTAAAGCTTTTTATATGGAAGGGAATCAGAAATTTCTTCCTCTGAGTCAGCAGCCTCTGATGAGGAATAAGAAAGTACCGGCGCACTGCTCTTTTCAAGGGAAAGTCCTTTCTTTACAAGAAGGGAACCGTTGTCATAAAAGAATGCTGCATAAACTATTTCTGAAGCATTTCCGTTGAATCTCTGCACTACAGGCTGATAGACACCACCGGAAACATCTGCATCCTCAAAATACAGTTCGCAGGATTTTTTTGAAGCATTTTTTCTGTCTGCAAAAGAAATGAATCCTGCCCGCGGAAAACTGTCTTTTCTGACAAAAGAAAAAGAAAGGGTATCTGAAAAAGGATCCGGGTTAAGGGTTCTGATTCTTACATCCTCAGGCATCCGTACAAAAGAAAAATCCGGAGTATCAGAGTTCAGGCTGTCTGCAAAAAGTACGCTCCACGAAAGTCCGTTTTTATAAATAAATGCAGCGGAAGCTTCACCTGCCTGTACAGGAGAAAACAGCTGGTCCCCCCTGGAAAATGCAGTTTCACTTACCTTTTCAAATGAAGATTTTTTTTCATTAAGCCGGAACACGCACAGAGATGAAGTCTGCCCCGTAATTTTAACAGCTGCAAGATAATAAGTTCCCTCAGAATTTATAACACAGGCTTCCCTGAGACCCTGCTCCTTTACGTCAATCCACCGGTCTTTCTTAATGTCATAAACACTGACGCGGCTCTTGGGATTCACATGATTTAATGCAGTGTATGCAACAGAAAGATAGCGTCCGTCCAGACTTACCTTTAAGGAATTAAAATCTGAATGTTCAAAAAGCTTTTTCGGACGGAAATATCCGGCTTCTGTTTTTCTGCACAGATAAACTCCTGTTCCTGAGTCGTCTGAATAAATGAATCCGTCATTAAAGGCCGTGAGATTTGAATAACGGGAACCCCGCCTGTTTTTTACAGAAGGCTTTACCGTATGAGAAAAGAAGTCCGTAATATTTTCTTCCTCAAGAGGATTCTGCTTAATTTCAGGAACAGAAACTGAAGCCTTAAATTCTTCCCATGCCTGATTAAGGGAAACCGGATAAGTCTTGCCGAATGACCACTTGAAGGTAAAGCCGCCGCCATTTACAGCGTTGTACCAGAATTTATTATAAAGTTCAGGACCGTACTTTTCTCTAAGAAATTTTACAAAAGGACCTCCGAAACTATAGGCACTGGAACCTGCAGGATACTTCGACCTTGCACCGGTTACATCCCCGTATCCAGGAAACTTTCCGCTGAGTTTTGCCTGCCTTACGGTATGAAGATAGAAACCGTCATTAAGCCTTCCTTCTCCGTTACGGCTTTCATATTCAACGGCAGCCCCTTCTTTAATGAGGGAAGGCATTACAAAAATAGAACCCAGGTTTATGTTGTCGGAAAATATATCAGCCAGTTTTCTGGCTCCTGAAGAACGCATGTTGATTGAAACTGCATGGGTCAGTTCGTGGGTAAAGGTTCCGATAAACTGATTGGAAAAAACTGCCATGTCATCATCACTGCCAGTATCATACAGGACTATGTGATTGAAATTATTAGTAGTAAAATATGCATTAAAAATATCAGTGCCGTTAGTTACCACAACAGGAATCCTGAACTGAGGTTCTCCTTCCTTTCCGCCCTTATTTGCAGGAACGTTATAATCACGGCAAAGTTCTTCATAAATTGAGTCACATTTTTCAGAAAGTTCAAGGGCAGACCTGGTACATTCCTCTGCATAAATTATATCAAACCATTTTGTGCTGACAGTCCTTATCTGATCCGTATCAGCCATAAGTCCGCCGGCCGCATAGGCATTATAAAAACTGTTATTTATAGAAGAAATTAAAATTAAAAAAGAAAAAAAACAAACTTTTTTTAACATATGACCCCTGCCATGGAGAAGAAATATTACAAACTTTATTTAAATTCTTCAATAAAATTTATGAAAATTCCCGCACAAAACTGTAAAAATTAGCAATATTTGCGGATAATTAAAATATTTTCAATCAAATTCACTTGCTTAAATGACTTATTTATGTAAAATTTCCACCGCTATGTTTACGAACAACAAAATTCTATCAGAAAAGATCCGGGGAGCTGCTGCATTTAGCATTTTTTTTACAGTACTTTGCGCAGCCATCGTTATTTTTATTCCGGACAACTCATCCCTCAACAGCACAGAATTACAGCTGTCTTTAGAAGAAGAAAACGAGGAAGATTTTTTCTTTGATTTTAATCAGGACGATATTTCTGAATTAGTACTTGATACTTCAAAAAAAGAAGACCAGGGACTCAAATATTATCGTCAGGCAGAAAGCAAGGCAGCCGTTGAATGGTTCTATGCCCGCATTACAGGAAGCACAGAAATTGCATCAGCCGTTCTTAAGGAAGCAGACGCAAATGACATTCCCCTTTCACTTGCCTTTGCCCTCGCACACACGGAAAGTTCCTACAATGTAAACGCATATCACAAAAACACCAACGGAACTATCGACAGGGGACTTTTTCAGCTGAACAATACAAGTTTTCCGAAACTTACGGAAACAGAATTCTACGATCCTGCCGTATCAGCAAAATACGGACTTGCACACCTTAAGTTCTGCATTACGACAGCCGGAAACGAAATTGCCGGTCTTGCAATGTACAATGCCGGAACTGTAAAAGTTCGCCGCAATGGTACACCACAGATAACCCTGAACTATATTTCACAGATTGAACATTACAAGGCAGCCCTTGAAGAAAACTTTGAATCAGAAGTAATTTCCTTCTTTGAAGACGGCGGATTAAAGAAACTTGCAATGAGATAAAAAAAATGCTGTCCGTATAAAAGTGTTAAATACACTCCTCTACAGGACAGCTTTTTTTTACAGATATTAAAGATTACACTAATTAATATTTTTGTAATTTTCCACAAAATTTTCTATTGTTTCATCAATACCTTTTTTCAATATATTTCCCAGCATAAGTAAATCATTTGCATTATCTGTTTTTTGGTTATCACGTTCAAAAAACTGACCAGGCTCTACATTTAACGAAGAAGCAAGTTTTACAATTGTTTCTGGAGTTCCCCATTTATTCCCTGACTCCAAATCACACAGATACCCCACTGATATATCTGCTTTTTCAGCTAACGCCATTTGAGTTAGGTTATTTATCTTTCTAATTCTTCTTATGTTGCCTGCAACCATCAACCTGAATTCTTCTGAAGTCATTGATAAATATTATTCTCTAAAAGAGAAACTTGACATATTCTATAAGTGAAAATATAATTCTCTATAAGAGAAAATTAATTTCTCAAAATTACATCTACAAAAAGGAGAGAATTATGGAATCAACAAAAGTTGATATGTTCCTTGCTCAAAACTCAAAAAAACTGCCTGCCGACAAGATTTATTTAATCAAAGATAAACTTGCAAGTGTAGACGATTCCCGTTTCATGGTTATTTCTTCAGTAGAACTGAAAGACCCAACAACGATAACAATTATCAGTGTTCTTTTAGGAAGTCTTGGTATCGACCGTTTTATGATTGGAAACATCGGCTTAGGAATCTTAAAACTCCTTACCATGGGACTCTGTGGAGTCATGACAATCATTGACTGGTTCCTCATTGGAAAGAAAACAAGAGAAGTAAACTTCAATGAACTGATGAAGGTACTCTAAGTCAGAATGTAAAATGCACCCTGAAATTGAACTTCATTCATTCAACTTTCAAGGTGCATTTCAAAATCAAAAACTATCCGTCTGCATTTTTACAGTACTATTTATGACATGTCTGAACAGATTCATACTGAATTTTCCCTGTCCTACCTGCGGAGTAACTCATGCTATGCTCAGCCTTCTGCAGGGTAATTTAAAACAGTATTTTTACTTCAATGCAATGGCACTGCCAATGTGCATCGCAACAGTTTCTTTCTTTTTGGGTATAATCTTGAAAAAAAGAATCCTTAAAACTGCTTCACTTTCTATATTCATAATTAATATTCCATATTATGTATTCAGACTATACAACGGGTTAATACCTGAATATTAACCCACGGACAGCTTTTTTTTACACCAGCGGATGCTTTTTTGAATACAGCTGGATGTAGCAGGCAAATGCCAGCGGTATGGCTGCGGCAGCCCAGGCTATTGGTCCTGCTGCACAGATTCCTGCATACCCCAGTACGGACGGAAGGGTGTAAGCTGCAACAGTTCTTGCCACAAGTTCAAAAACACCGCCCATAAGAGGCCAGAAACCCCTGTTTACCCCCTGAAGGGTATTCCTGTAAATGAACAGTACAAACAACACCGGAAAATTCAGACCGCAGATTTTAAGATAGGTAGCAGAAGACTTAAGTATCTCTGCCCATTTTTCTGCAGTCATTCCGGCTTCATTCCTGTCTATAAATATTGCCGTCATCTGGTCACTGAGAAGGAGGGCAAGCACTGCAGCCAGTACAGCAAAACTAACACTGATTATGGTTGATTTTGTAACACCTTCCCTGATTCTGTCTATACGTCCGGCACCAAGATTCTGACCGGCATAAGTCGTCATTGTAGTACCTATAACTCCGGCTGCAACCGTTACCAGCTGCTCAACCTTCTGGGCTGCAGTATAAGCAGAAATCTTTACTTCACCAAAAAGGTTCAATGCACCCTGAAGAACCACAACACCAATGGCGGTTATGGAAAACTGAAAGCCCATGCTCAAACCGATGGTAAGATGGCGCATCATGAACTGTCTTCCGCCGTTAAAGTCTGAGAGTTTTACGTGAAGAGACGGAAACTTTATGATTATCCACAGAAGGCTTAAAACTCCTGATATTCCCTGGGAGATTACAGTAGCAAAAGCTGCTCCTCCTACTCCCATTCCGCAGTACTTGATGAATACAATGTCAAGAACGATATTCAGGAAAGAAGAAACAATAAGAAAATACAGCGGAGTTTTTGAATCCCCGACGGCACGAAGAACACAGGCACAGCCGTTATACAGAACAAGTGCCGGAATTCCCGCATAAATTATAAAGATATAATTGAAGGAATCGTTAAAAAAACTTCCTTCCGGAGTATGAATTGCCCTCAATATAGGTTTTGTAAAGGCACAGGCAAGAATCGTTATGACAACAGCACTGGCAGCATTAAGGAGAATGTTCTGAGCTACAGACTTCTTTAATCCGGCTTCATCCTTGGCACCAAAACGCTGGGCTGTAATTACGGCAAAACCGCTGGTCATTCCGAAGAGAAACCCCAGGACAAGAAAGTTCATAGGGCCGGTATTACCGACAGCACCCAGGGCACTGGACCCTAAAAGACGGCCGACAATAACGGTATCACACATGCTGTAAAGCTGCTGAAACACCTGTCCGATAAGCATCGGAAGAGAATAAAAAATAATCAGCCTGAACGGATTACCTTCAGTCATGTCATAAGTTTTCATATTTTTGAGTATTAACAAGGCAAATAAAAAAGTCAATACAACTGCCCTGTTTAGCTTTTGCTCAAGTTAAAATATACAATTCAGTATAAACATGTTATAATTGTAACATTATGAAAAAAATTACTGGCGTAACCGTTACTCTTGCATCCCTTTATACAAAAGACTGTCCTGGTGCAGGAGATTTTCTTGCCCTCAAGGACTTTGCAGACTTCTGTGAAAAAGCAGGACTTAAGCTGATTCAGCTTCTTCCCGTAAATGATACCGGAACTCATTCCTCTCCTTATTCAGGACTGTCAGCCTATGCCCTTCACCCTATATACATAAGAATAAATGCCCTTCCGGAATTTCAGGAAGCTTTTGAACACGACAAAACTTTTGCCGCAGCATATAAAAGATTTCAGAAGGAGTTTAAATATTCCCCAAGATTTGACTACGATAAACTGCTGGAAAGCAAGACGACTCTCCTTCATCTTCTATATAACTACATTGATAAAAAAATACAGGGAAAGGTTAAAGGCGTAAAAGGCGGCTCTTCTTACGGAGAACAGTTTTTCCTCCTTACAGAACGTTTTGCCCGCAAAAACAAGTGGCTTCAGGCTTATGCCGTATTCAAAAACCTTAAAGATGACGCAATGCAGTCTTCCTGGAAAAGCTGGCCGGAAGAACTTGCGCATATGGATGAAAAGCACATCAAGCTCAGGTGGAATAACAAAGCCCTTAAAATAAGCCACAACTTTTTTGTATGGTGTCAGCTGAGAGCTCACGAACAGTTTAAGGAAGCCGCAGACTACGTAAAGTCAAAAGACATTCTTCTTAAAGGCGACATCCCGATTCTGATGAATGAAGATTCTGCAGACTGCTGGGCTCACCCGGAATATTTCAATCAGGAACTCAGGGCCGGTTCACCTCCGGACGGAGAAAACCCGACTGGACAGAACTGGGGCTTTCCAACTTACAGCTGGGATAAAATTGCGGAAGATGATTTCTCCTGGTGGAAGCAGAGGGTCAAGCTGGCATCACAGTATTACAGCGCCTTCAGAATTGATCACATCCTCGGATTTTTCAGAATCTGGGCAGTTTCACAAAAAGAAAGCACAGCTTTCCTGGGACATACAGTTCCATATGCGCACATTTCAAAAACAGAACTTGAAAAAGCAGGTTTTGACGAAGACCGCCTTAAATGGTTAAGCCAGCCTCACATTCCGACAAAGGCAATTGAAGACATTACCTGGAATCACGATGAGGCAGTTGCCGTTCTTGAAAAACTCTGTGACCGGGTAAAAACAGAAGAACTGTGGAATTTCAAAAAGGAAGTTACAGGAGACAACTTTATTTTTGAATGCAGATTCTTTGAAGATAACGACAAAGACTGGTACTGCAAGCAGAAACTTGCTGAATACTGGAGAAACAGATGCCTTATAGAAGAACCGGCTGCCAGCGAAACGGAAAGTTTTTATATTCCGGTTTATTCCTACGGCAGTTCAACTGCATGGCAGACCCTGAACGGTGAAGAAAAAGAAAAACTTGAAAAAATATTCAAGGCCCTGCATGAAGAAGAAAACAAACTCTGGAAGGAACAGGCACTTTCTGTCCTTACGCCAATAACGGAAGAGACGGAAATGATTCCGTGCGCAGAAGATCTGGGCGTCAACCTGGAGTGCATGGGAGAAGTTTTAAAACAGCTGAACATTCTTTCTTTAAAAGTAATCCGCTGGAACAGAGAGTGGCAGAAAGACGGACAGCCTTACATTCCTTTTAAGGACTATCCTGAACTCAGCGTTGCAACTACGAGCGTTCATGATTCATCTACATTAAGGCAGTGGTGGAATGAAGAAAAAGCTTCCGTAGAAGCCTTTATGAAAATGTGCGGACCGGATTCTGAGGCAAAATCAGAAACTTCTGAGGAAGAAAAAATTTCAGTTCAGAATAAATTCACTTCAAAAGAAGCAGCTTACGTACTGGAAAAATGTGCAGGATGCTCAAGCGCGTGGTTCATCAATCCGCTGCAGGATTATCTTTTTATGGATGATTCTCTTTATCTTGAAGATGAAAATGCTGAACGGATAAACGTACCGGGTTCAGTAAACAGTTTCAACTGGACATACCGCATTCCGGTTTCTGTTGAACAATTAAGCGAGAATAAGGAACTCGTTGAAAAAATAAAAAAACTTTGTGAAATTCACAGCAGGTAAAAAACGGAGGAAACATGAATCTTTCTTACAATGAATTCCACATAAGCCGGAAAGTAAGGGACTTATGCAATTTCAGTAAATCGATGTTCGCATCCAGCGGAAACGTAATTCTTGCAAACTTCAAGGCAGTGCAGGACTTTCAGATTCTGCTGAATCAGCTTTTTGAAAGCCGCGGTCAGAATGAAAAAAAAGTAAGTGCAGGCTCCCTCAATGCCATGGGACTTATTGATGAAGTATTTCACTTAATCTGCATGCTTTTCAGAAGAAACAAGGCTCCCCTGAGCTTTACAAATCTTCTTTCTGATCTGGACGCATATTTCAAAAAAGAAAACATTGATTCACTCCTTCTTGAATTCATGGAAGAGTTTCCTCCGGTTGCAGTTTACAACAATGAACTTACTGCCGAAGAATATCTTGCTCAAACCTGCATTGATCCGGGAACAGAAAAAATAAGGACAAACCGGGAACAGGTTCTTGAAGAGATGATTCTCCTTCACCTTGCAAATGAAAATCCTGCATTTCATCCTTTTGCAATCCTGTTTGATGATGAAAAATTAAAAACAAACCCTCTTTACATAAAAACCTGGAATCAGATAAAAGCATTCTTTAAGACACAGCCGGTATTCGGTCCAAAAAACAATGACCTTATTTCCATGCTTAAAGAGCCGGTAATTGCAAGTCCTACTTCCCTGAAGGGTCAGCTGGACTACATCCGCACTTACTGGAAAGATCTTCTTGCAGACTGGATCCGCCGTCTTCTTGAAGGCATGGATACTTTAAGCGAAGAAGAAAAAGCTGCATGGCACCCGACAAACGGCGGTGAAGTTTCCATGGATGCCTACTCTTATGAAAACCTCATGAGGGAATACGAAAGGTTTTCTCCGGACCGGGAATGGATGCCTAAAGTCGTACTCATGGCAAAGACAGTCCTTGTATGGCTCTACCAGCTTTCAAAAAAATACAATCGTGAAATAAACAGACTGGATCAGATTCCAGATGAAGAACTTGATGCACTCAGAGACGAAGGCTTTACAGGACTCTGGCTTATCGGTCTGTGGGAACGAAGCTACGCCTCAAAGCGTATCAAGCAGATAAACGGAAACCCTGAAGCAGCTGCAAGTGCATATTCCCTTCTGGATTATGAAATTGCAGGAAACCTGGGAGGATGGAGCGCACTTGAAAATTTACGGGCACGATGCTGGGCAAGAGGAATACGCCTTGCCAGTGACATGGTTCCTAACCACACAGGTATGGACGGAAAATGGGTAATCGAACACCCGAACTACTTCATCACTTCAAAAGACAATCCTTTCCCTCAGTATAACTATGACGGAGAAGATCTCTGTCAGGACGGAAGGGTCAGCGTTTATCTTGAAAACCATTACTATTCAAAAACCGACTGCGCCGTATGCTTCAAGCGCGTTGATAATTATACCGGAGACGTTACTTACATATATCACGGTAATGACGGAACCGGAATGCCATGGAATGACACAGCTCAGATTGACTTCCTTAATCCGGAAGCAAGGGAAGCCGTCATGCAGCAGATTCTTAAAGTTGCAAGAAACTTCCCTATCATCAGGTTTGACGCTGCCATGGTTCTTGCAAAAAAACATATCCGCAGGCTCTGGTATCCTGAACCGGGACATGGAGGAGACATTGCAACCCGCAGCCGCTATTCCATGACGACACAGCAGTTTGAGGATGCAATTCCAAACGAATTCTGGCGGGAAGTTGTAGACAGATGTGCAAAGGAAATGCCGGATACACTTTTACTTGCAGAAGCTTTCTGGATGATGGAAGGTTACTTCACCAGAACTTTAGGCATGCACCGCGTATACAACTCTGCCTTCATGAACATGCTTAAAAAAGAAGAAAACCAGAAATACCGCGACACTGTAAAAAACACCATCAAATTTGATCCTCAGGTTCTGAAAAGATTCGTAAACTTCATGAATAATCCTGATGAAGAAACTGCTGTTGCTCAATTTGGAAAAGGCGACAAGTACTTTGGTGTATGTACCCTTATGATTACAATGCCTGGCCTTCCAATGTTCGGACACGGACAGCTTGAAGGCTTTGAAGAAAAATACGGAATGGAATATACCCGTGCATATAAAGACGAACGTGTTGATGAAGGACTTATGAACCGTCACCGCCATGACATCTTCCCTCTCATGCACAGGCGCTACCTTTTTGCAGGGGTAGAAAACTTTCTCTTCTATGATGTATGGAACAACGGCAGCGTAAACGAAAATATTTTTGCCTATTCCAACGGAACGGAAACAGAACGTACTGTCGTATTCTACAACAATAAATATGAACAGGCCTGCGGCTGGATTAAACAGAGCTGTGAATATGCAGTTAAAACCGGCAGCGGAGAAAATGACAAGACCATGTATACAAAATCCATAGGAGAAGGACTTAACCTTACCCGCGGAGACAATCATTTTGTAATCTTTAAAGAACACAGAAGCGGTCTCTGGTATGTAAGACGTTCCAGCGACATTCTGGATAACGGAATGTTCGTTTCCCTCAACGGATTTGAATATCAGGTTTACATCGACATTCAGCAGGTTGCAGACGGAGCTGATAAAAAATACGAAACCCTCTGTACCCTACTTAACGGAAAAGGCGTAACAGATCTTGAAGTTGCATGGCAGGAATACAAGTACAGGGAACTTTACGAAGCTCTGGAAAACTTTGTAAACGCAGACTTCCTTAAAATGCTGGATTCTCTTAAAGAAATAAAGAAGGCAGAATTCACAAAGGCTGTAAAAGCCCTTAAAGAAGCAGGCCTTGCATACTATGCCGAAGAAATAAAATTTACGGAAGAAAAACTTAAAGCAGAAACTGTTACTTCAAAAACTAAGACAGCTAAAAAAACATCTGCTGCAAAAACAAAAACTGCTTCCGCTGCCCAGAGATGGACTGCATTTACAAAAGCAATGGATTCACTTTATGCAGCAGTTTCTTCAAAAACTAAAACCCTTTCTTCCGGATTCAGGGAGTACCCTGATACAGCCCTTATTGCAGGAACAGCTGCAGCCGTAATTTCCTGCGGAAGTGAAAACTGCATTGCCTTCGGTCTGGACAGAAAGCTGGGAGAACTTACTGTAAAAGCAGCAGTCAGGGATGAATCCCTCAAAAATGAGTTTACAAAATTCTTCATTCTTTCTTCTCTTGCAAAATCAAAGAAGGCTTCTGAAGCGGCAGAACTTCTTGTTTCTGAAAAACACGGAAGGCTTCTCTGCGGTGCAAATGAATTTAACGGAATAAGATGGTTCAACAAAGAAATGTTTGAAGCTTCCCTCTGGTACATTTATATTGCACTGACGGTAAGCGGAAATGCCGGCAGAGAAAAAATCCGGACTGACCTTGAGAAGGCTTATGCAAAAGCAGAATATCAGTGCGGGCTTCTTATTAAAGCTCTCAGCGGAAAAAAGACAGCTTCTGTTAAGAAAGCTACGGCTAAGAAGACAACGGCAGCCGTAAAGAAAACAACTGCCACAGCAAAGAAGGCTCCGGCAACGAAGAAAACAACTGCGGCTACAAAAAAGACAGCTTCTGTTAAGAAAGCTCCAGTTGTTAAAAAGACATCGGATAAAAAGAAGAAATAATCCGGCTTAAAACATTAGAGCCGTCACTATCGGAAAACTGATTCCGGTAATGACGGCTCTTTTTTTTATAAAGACCTGAATTAAAAAATACGAAGAAGATTCAGGGAATTAAGTACTGATATGAGGGCTTCCCTGTCACCAGGCTTAATTGCAGGACGAGGACAGTCCGCAGGAGAAAATGCAGCCTTAACATTTGCAGGTGCCTCAGGAATTTCCCCAAGATTATGTCTGAGGAAATCCTTATCCATAAACGGATCGTCTCTGGCAACGATTACTACACAGCCGTCGTCCTCACAAATCTCACTGCGTTTTAATGCAGCTGCATAAGCTGCGGAAGTATCACTGTCTGCATAAACATGATACTTCTTAAACAGTTCCCTGCAGGCAGAATTCTTATCTTCCTGAGAAACTTCTGCCGGAAAAACAAAACTGTGAAGCATGAGGGAATTTGCCTTAAACACATTTTCCAGGCGCTCCACATTTGACGGGTCAGAAGGATCTATCGGCTTACGCTGTTCAACCGGTATCATTCCATCCATTACGACACAGCGTCCGACAGGATCACACTGAATCTCCTTTGATGCAGGAACAATAAAACCGTTTACCGGAAGAGAAAGCTGCCATCCGTACAGACCGGATACAAGATTTCCGTAATTACCGGCAGAAAGGGCATAATAAATGTCGCCGCTTACCTGCTTCTTAAGTCTTGAAAAAGCGTAGGTATAAAAGAAAGCCTGAGGCAGAAGCCGTCCGATGTTGGCAGTATTTGCAACGGTAAGATTATATTTTTCAATTAGTTCCCTGTCAGAAAAAATACTGCGGACCAGATTATGACAGTCTTCCTCCGTGCCGTCCACTTCTACAGGAAAAATATTTCCGCCGTTCCAGGCAAAATCCTCTTCGCTCAAACCACGGAATTTTCCCTTTGGGGCAACAAGAACAGACTTTAAAAGCTTTTTATCCTTAAGGGCTCTGGACATACACGCTCCCAGTTCACCTGTAGTTACATCCAGAAGAATGGATTTTTCTCCGTGAAGCTGAAGTATGGTTTCCAGCGCAGATGTAAGGTAAGCAACCCCATAGTCCTTAAAAGTACCGGTATCACCATGATAAAGCTCAAATATAAAAAGATTATCGTCCAGTTTTCTTAAAACAGGATCTGTCCGGAATGCTCTTGTCGCAATGGTTTCACAAATAATCGGGCTGAATTCTTCATTAACGAGAGCTGAAGTAAGAGCCCCCGCAAGACTTGAGAAAGAAGTATTTTCATCAGCATAAAGAATCCACCGCCTCAAATCATCTGCTGCATAAGGTACGTAAAGACCACCGTCAGCAGTAACAGGTTTGGTAACGGCTTCCTTGAAACCAACTATATTATCTGCATTTCTTGTACTGACAAAACGCATAGCATCTCCTGAATATCTGATTCAATTATAACAAACAAACTAATGTTAAGAAAGTCTTGAAAACCGTCTTTAGAATCCGGCACTTTATCTGATTATAAAACGGATTTCCCTGATAATACGTCCCGTTTTGAGGGTTTGTACTACCCCCTCAATAAAAAACTAAAGTACGCAAAAAGTTCCATTTTCTTTACAAATTAATACGGGTGATATATACTGATGCTAACTATCGTTAGTCAGGAGGATTATATGCCGGATTCAAATACAAAGGATCAGATTATAAAAAGCATGCTGAATACAGCCTTCTACAAATCAGCAGGAGAAACAAGCCTTGCAAACATAGCAGAAGGCGTTAACATAAAAAAAGCTTCCATCTACAATCACTTCAACAGCAGGGAACACCTTATTGAAGAAACCTGCCGTTCCTGCAAGGAATACATTGAACAGATAAGTTTCATTCCTTCAGACATTGATTCCGTTTCAAAAAAATACCCGGCAGAAACCGTTCTCAAGGGAATAGTAGACCGCTACTTCAAGATGCATGAAAAACAGCCGCTGATTCAGATTTATACTTTTATTCAGAGTCAGAAATATTTTACTCCGGAAGTTATGGATATAATTCAGGCGCAGAAGACAGCCCTCATCTCTCAGACAGAAAAAGTCCTGCTTTCTTTGATTCAGAATGAAAAAATAAATCTTGATTCAAACGATGTTCATTCCACTGCCATGTGGTTCTGTTCCGCAATAAACGACATGCTCAGCAATTATCTTCTTGAACGCAAAAAGGACATGCTGCCATTCCCGGAAAAAAATGCAGATAAAATGGCAAATGCAAAAAGTGATGATGCCGCAATAGAAAAAATAAATGCCTACATTGAAAAGTTTGCCGAACTTTTAAAATAATCAGCAAAACAAAACTAATTAAAGGAAAAGAAAATGTTTAAAGTTATCAGACCAGAAGCAATTACAGACAATCCGTTCAAAATGATCGGAAAAGACTACATGCTTGTAAGTGCGTGCACGACAAAACAGGATGAAGAAGGAAAGCTTATAACAGGACGCCCGAACACCATGACTGCAAGCTGGGGAGGATGCGGAGTCTTATGGAACAAGCCGGTTGCAACAATATATCTTCGTCCACAGCGCTATACAAAAGAAATCATTGATCAGACCGATACATTCTCGCTCAGTATCTTAAGTGAAAAATACAAGAGTGCCCTTGAATACTGCGGAAGCCACTCAGGAAGAGACGGAGATAAATTCCGACCTGCTAAACTTGATGTAGAATACATGAACGGAACTCCGTGGATAAAACAGGCAAGGCTTGTAATTTTCTGCAGAAAACTCTATGCGCAGGAATTTGATCCTTACTCTTTTGCAGATGAACTTATATGCAAGCAGAATTACCGCAAGGATGATTTTCACACAATGTACATCGGTGAAATAATAAAAGTAATGGAAGAGCAAAGAAAATAAAATATGTCAGATTAAAAAGAATACGCTGCGCTTAAGAAACCCGACTCTGAAGTGCACTTCACTTACAGTGCAGCATTTTTTTTAGATTATGTTGATACTCTGAGGTTTTATAAAGCCCAGTTCTTCAAGAGAGCGGACAGTTCTGTAAACTGTAGCACGACCTATGGAATCATCCTGTTTCTTAGCAAGATAAAAAATCTCTTTACACGAACATCCGGGATTTTTTAAAATCGTGCTTACTAAATTCACTCTCTGTCTGGTAACACGACAACCTTTCTTCTTGAAAGCACTCACTATCTGCTCAAGTTTATCGCTCATTTTTATTCAACCCCTTTCCTGACAGCCATGAAAGAAAACATAGTTGTTAATAACTAACTGATATTAGTTTATGTTAACTAAAGTTAATTGTCAACAACCCTAAGAATAAAAATGCAATACGAGTTTTTTACATAAGGCCAACGCTGAGAGTATACTGACCGTTTGAATTAAAAGAGCCTCCAAAATAAATGTTTCCGGGAGGAGTCTTCAAAACAAAATAAAGCGCACCGCCTCCAGTAATCTGCTCCAGGCTGTTGAATCCTGCAAACCAGGAATCTGAAGGTTCGTTACTGCACTCATACGGGTCATAATTATCCTTAATGCCTGCCTTGGCCTGAACAATCATATGTACCGGAATCCCCATTATAGAAAAAAGCTTCTGATTAAAAGTAAGCCCCGCTATGGCAAAATCCCTTTTATAAGTAAACTGCGGATAGCCGCACATTCCATAAAAACCGCCGTAATCACCATAACCGGAATTAAGTTCATAAGGAAAATGAACGTTAGCACCCCTAAGCTCAATACCTAAGGAAGTTCTGTTACGCAAAAGCTCAAACCGGTGCCTGTACATTATTTCAAAGGAGTAATATGGAACTCCGTCGCCGTAACCGCCTCCCCTGCCTAAAAATTCGATTTTAACGCCTTTAAAATCCGTAAGGTCATCATTAAAAGTATTAAATACGCTGTCAAAATACAGATATGGAAAACTTATACTTTCTTCAGTTGAGTTGATGTAACTGTAATCATATCTGATTCCTGCTGATGCTGTAATTCTGTCTATAAAACGGAACTGAAGTCCACCGTGGAGTAAAAAACCTTTATCATCATCTGTATATCTGTCTTCGTCAATAATGTTTGTTGCCGGTTCAAGACTACCAAAGTAAACTCCTGCTCCTGCATCAAATCTGACGCTGAAATCTTTCCATTTTGCAAAATAAGGAAGAATAGAAAAATCAAAGCCGTTGGTATTACCAAAAGAAAGATGAGCAAGAAGCTCAACATTTCCAAGCAAATAAGCACCGGCAGTAAAATCAGGAACAACAAAAAACCTTACCCCTGAATCTGTATGGACATTTGTAATTCCTGCAGAAGGATTACCGCCAAAAAATAATTTACTCAGCTGATAGCCGTAATGATTTGCAAGAATTTCAACGGTACAATGCTCATCATCAGAACCAGCCTTTGCTTCAAAAGAAAAAGATGCAAGATGGTAGCTCATCCTTAAATCATCCAGAAGCCTTACAAGTTTTTCTGTTGTTGCCAGATCAAGTTTTTTTCCGACAAACCTTTTGAACCTGTCCTCAGAAGGAAGGGGAACCTTTTCTTTAAAACTTATGTCCTTTATTACAAACTTTTCTATAGTTTTTACTTTAAGGGAATCATAAATACTGACTCTGTCATAGTTTTTCTTTTCAAGGACAACCCCCTGCTTTTCCAGCTGAAGTGCAATCTGATGAATCGCATCCCTGTTGTTTTTTACGCAGAGTTCTCCGGCTTCAATAATCTGCTGCGGACGAGAAAAATCCATAGTAGAAAATTCCCTTAAATCAGGAATCAAAAGAAGATCTGCAAGCTTATGCTGAGCAACTGCATTTGTCGAAATAATCATGTTGAAAATCTGAATTCCCACAGAAAGAAAATCATCAATTTCTTCAGGATTTTTATATACAGAACTGGCAACATCCATTGCAATTACAATATCTGCACCGCTTTCAATGGCAAGACGGACCGGAAGATTATTCTGAAGACCTCCGTCCATTACATAAGTTCCGTCACTCATCAACGCAGGAACCCATACACCTGGCAGAGACATGCTTCCCCTGACAGCCCTTACAAGTGAGCCGCTTTTATATACAACTTCCTTTCCGGTACTAACATCAACTGCAACTGCCCTGAAAGGAACTGCAAGTTTATCAAAATCGTCAATATCTCCAACTTTACTCAAGTAAGTAGAAAGCATGTTAAGTATTTTCTGATCCCCTAAAAATCCTGGAGCTGCACCAACTTTTGTCTGAGAGAGAGAAAACGGAAGAGAAAAATAATTATCGTTTTTTGTAGTCAGAGCATAAGCAGGAACCCTGAGACTGGGCTGAGGCCATTCACTGATAATCGAAACAAGATCCAGCTCCGTCATGAATGAACGGATTTCTTTAGGAGAATAACCTGCACAGTACAGAGATCCCAGCAGAGAACCCATGCTTGTTCCCAATACCATATCTACAGGAATGCCTTCTTCTTCAAGAGCCTCAAGCAAAGGAATTTCTGCAAGCCCTTTCGCACCGCCGCCACTAAGTACAAGAGCAACCTTTGGTCTTTTTTTAGAAGCGGAACCATTACCGGACTGAGAATGCAGATTCCAGCTCAGCAAGACCAGTACTGTCATAAATGAAATTACTTTTTTATATACCTTCATAAGAAAGATTTTACAGATTCATTCAATTTTTGTCAGCGTACCTGCCTGATGCTGCGTTGTTTAGATTTTTTCTCATTAACATATGCGGTATATTGCATAAGATTCACAATAAAAAACCGCCCTCAGTCAAAATGAAAGCGGTAATTCTTCTATAAACACGCTGAAAAAACTAACGCTGTACGGAACCGGCTTTTATTTTTCCATAAACTTCCGCACCGCAAAGTGTCTTTACAATTTCCATGGCAAACTCTTCTGCAGCACCAGGGCCACGTCCTGTAATAAGGTTTGCATCATGAACAAAAGCTTTGCATTCATGAAGGGCACAGGCTTTTTCTCCTGCTATTGATTCCATATCCGGATAGCAGGTCCATTTTTTTCCTTCAAGTACAGAAGTCTTTGAAAGAACAACTGCAGGAGAAGCACAAATTGCACAGACAAGTTTTCCTGCTTCTGCTGTCTTTTCTATAAGAGCAAGAGCTGCTGCACACTCAGAAATATTTTTTGCACCCGGCATTCCTCCTGGAACCACAACTGCATCTGGAAGCTCTTCACAACTGTCAATCCAGGCATCAAGAGTCATATCCGCCAAAACCTGGATTCCGTGAGCACCGTTAACAGTCCTTGAAGAAGTACCAGTGGCACAAACTGTTACGTTTACCCCGGCACGCCTCAGATAGTCTACCGGAGTAAGGGCCTCTATTTCTTCAAATCCGTCTGCAAGAAATACAACTGCATTCATTTTCAACTCCAAAATAAAAATATAATTCCTCAGTTAAACTTTAGCGCAAAAACAAATTATCCGCTACCTGAACGGATATACTTAATAAAATTTGCCACAAGCTTTAAAATTATTATTGAAAGTTCCCCTTCAAAAAAGTAAAATTAGTACAAGTATGCGAAAAGTATTATTAATCGACGGATCTCCACTCTTTACACAGTTTCTCACTGATAAATTCAAGTCAGAGCAGGTTGCCCTTGAATCTGCGGAAAGCAAAAGAGACGCATACACTAAACTCATTACAATTATTCCGGATCTGATTATTATTGAAACAACGGATATTATTGATACGGAAATTCAGGAACTTCTTGAAAAAAAATCCTCTGATCCCAATGCCCGCAAAATTCCGATAATCATAACCGGTCCTGTAATTGAACGCTCATCGGTAGCAAATCTTGTACAGTTCGGTGTCGTAAAGTATTTTACAAAACCTATAAAATTTGACGTTTTCTTTCAGTCAGTAAGTCACATTCTCGGGGCATCCTTTTCCATGGATACAACTCCCTGCGTACTGGACGTTCACCTTAACCAGAACATTATCTTCGTAGAACTTGCCCGGGGACTTAACAGAGAAAAAATCATCCTGCTGAAATACAGGCTTATGGACATAATAGAAAAGAATCAGTTAAACACGCCAAAGCTTGTCCTGATGCTTACAAACCTGTCCCTTACCTTCATGGATATTACAAATCTTGAACTGCTGTTTACAAACCTTACGGCAGACGGACAGATCAGCAAAAACAACATAAAGATTCTTTCTTTAAGCGAATTCGTAAAGGATATCATCGACGGTCATCCGGAATACTACGGCTACGAAGTAACGGATAATCTTGGTTCCATCATGGGAAGCCTTATAGAAAGCAGAAGTTCTTCCCGCAATATTAACGAAGTAATAAACAACCGCATTCTCGAAACAACAGACGATGCCTCTACCGGCTCAATCGAAATGCGCAATGTGGAAGAAACTCCTGCAGAAATGGAAGAAGAAGGCACTGTAATGAAGGTTGCAGTCGTTGATGACGATGTTGTAATCAGAAAAATCCTTCAGAGTACACTTAACACCATCAGCGCAGAAACTTTCCTTTTCCCTACCGGTGCAGAATTCCTACAGGCGGTTAATTCTAAACAGCAGTTTGACCTTGTAATCCTGGATATATTCATCCCTGACATAGACGGATTCAGTATTCTTCAGGGGCTTCAGCGTCAGAATTTTGAAACCCCGATTCTTGTTTATTCACAGGCAACCCAAAAAGAAGCAGTTATACAGGCACTTTCTCTGGGAGCAAAAAGCTATCTTGTAAAGCCTCAGAAGCCTAACGTTATAATCAAAAAAGCACTTGAGGTTGTAAATGGACAATTTCACAATTGATAAGGGAAGCCGTTTTCTTGCCAGTACCCTGCACGAAGTAAGGACACCTATTCAGACAATAATAAGTACAACGGAACTCCTGCAGGATACGACGCTGGACAACGAACAGACTGAATATGTTCACCAGATTGAATTCAGTGCAAACGCCCTCCTTCAGCTGGCAAACGATGTCCTGGACTTTACGAAAATCCGCTCAGAAAATTTCAAACTTGAAAACATTCCTTTTGACGTAGTTGAACTTACTGAACGGGTAGTTGATCTTATTGCCATTGAAGCTTTCAACAAAAAACTGGAAGTCATTACAGACATAGACTACAACATTCCCCGACAGATAATGGGAGACCCTACCAGGCTTCAACAGATAATCCTCAACCTTATAAAAAATGCGGTAAAGTTTACGGCAAAGGGTTTTATAATGGTAAGGCTCAGAATGGAAAAACGTCACCTGCTTTTTGAAATAATTGATACAGGCATCGGCGTTGACATTCAGAAGCAGAAACTTGTATTCAACGACTTTTATCAGGTAGATGCCAGTACTACAAGAAAATTCGGAGGTTCCGGACTTGGTCTTGCCATTTCAAAAAATCTTGTAGAGGTCATGAAAGGAAAAATCGGAATCTACTCCGACGGACAGATGGGTTCAAATTTCTGGTTCACCATTCCCATGGAAAAATCCGTCTTTGAATCCGAAGAACCGCTTATTGAAATACCGGCAAAAACACGAATACTTATCGTAGATAACAGCCAGCTTTCTTTAAAATCCCTCAAATCAAAACTTACTGCAATGGGGATAAAAGATGTCGTTACAAGTTCCAGCGGACACGACGCGCTTTCAAAAATGAGTACTGCCATTAAGGAAAAGCGTCCTTTTACGATTGCCTTCATTACCCTGAAAATGCCGGCTTTAAGCGGATGGCACATTGCAGCAGAAATAAACCACAATCCTGAACTTAAAAACATAAAGCTTTACCTCATGGTTCCTGAAGGACAGATGGGTAAAGATGCAAAAATGAAAATGCTTAACTGGTATAACGGCTACATCTATAAACCTATAAAAAGAGACAGCCTTATTACCCTGTTAAAAGACGCATTCTCTCAGAAATCTGCTGCCGGTACAGAACAGAATACTGCAGAAGAAAAAAAGAAAAAGCTTGCAGAAGAAGAAACTCTTGTTGCCTCAGGTAAAAAAATCCTTGTTGCAGAAGACCATCCGGTCAACAGAAAAATCATCATTACCTTCCTTGAAAAATTCGGGGCACAGGTTTACAGCGCAGATAACGGAGAAGAAGCCGTTCAGCAGATTAAAAAACATCCGGAAATTGACCTTATCTTCATGGATATCCTCATGCCGGTTAAAAGCGGTATCGATGCAACAATAGAAATACGCCAGATGAACTTCAAGGGAATCATAGTCGCCTGTACCGCAAACAACGACCCGGAAGACTTTAAAACCTACCAGACTCTGGGAATAAATGACATTCTTCTTAAGCCTTTTAAAAGAGACGGAATCAGGCAGGTTCTTGAAAAATGGAACACAGTACTTTCCTTCCCTGAGGCTAAAGAAGTTATTTCCCTTGCAGACATCAACATTAAGACTGCAGACCTCTGGGACATCAAGGATTTTACGGATACTACAAACAATGATCCTGAACTTGCCGTATCCCTCATAGAAGATTACGTTGAACAGACGGAAGCAATTCTTGCAGCCCTTAAAACAGAAATTGAAAGAGGCAGCGACTTTGCAAAACTTGAACTTTACACTCATACCCTCAAAGGCAGCAGTTCCGCAATAAGCGCCCGTAAACTTACAGAAACTGCAAAACGCATGAACATAAACGCAAAGCAGAAAAACCTCGTAGAACTTGAAGCCTTGAGGACGGAATTCTGTCTGGACTTCCTTGAACTGAAACAGACTATAAAAACATGGAAATCAACATTATGAACGAAAACTTTATATACTCAAACTACCACGTGCATTCTGACTTCTGCGACGGACACAACAGCCTTGCAGAAATGGCAGAAGCAGCCTTAAGCAGAGACGTAAGGTCTTTAGGCTTTTCTTCCCACGCCCTCCAGCAGTTTTCAAGCGAATGGCATCTGAGGCCTGAACGCTATGATGAATATGCAGCCGCCGTTGCCTCATTAAAAAAAGACTACAGCGGAAAGATGGATATATTCCTGGGATTTGAAGCTGACTACATAAAAGGCTATGCCCTTCCGGACATATCAAATTTTTCTAAATGGAATCCGGATTACCTTATAGGTGCCGTGCATTTTGTTCCCGGCGAAAAAGGCTGTTTTGAAGCTGATGCAAGCGTAAAGGACTTTCCTGCAGAAACATTAAAAGCCGGCTGTAAAAACATTAAAGAAGCAGTAGCCGCATATTTTGAAACAGAACGGGAAATGCTCAGTAAATGCACTTTTACGATTCTTGCTCATCCTGACCTCATCAGAAAACAGAACTCAAAAGAACAGCGCTTCGACGAAAATGCATCATGGTATAAAAGTGAGGTAAAAGCCACTGTAAAGGCAATAAAAAAAGCCGGAGTATGCGTAGAAATCAATACCGGCGGAATTGCACGAGGCTATCTTAACCAGCCGTACCCTTCTCCATATTTTCTTGAACTTCTATGCAGAGAAAACATTCCGGTCATGATTAATACCGACGCACACAGGACGGAACACATTACTTTCTGGTACGACAGCGCCCGCCGTTACGCACTGGATGCCGGCTACAGCGAGCTTGCCTTCATAAAAGAAGGCTGCCTGTCATTTCAGAAGATATAACCGGTCACCTGAAGCAAAATCTTACAGACAGCCTGACATGACCGGTTAATATGCACTCATAGAACTACCGGTTACGACGCTCTTCTTTTGTCTGACAGTCAACACAGAGAGCAGCATAAGGAAGAGTTTCAAGACGTCCCTCTGGAATCGGTTTATTGCAGAGAAGACAAAGTCCGTATGTACCTTTTGCAATACGTTCAAGGGCACGTTCAATCATCTGAAGACGGCGCTGATCTGCTTCTCCAAGAGAGTTAAGCAAAGTACGGTCAATAGTATCAGATGCAATATCAACATCATCACCAGATTCTCCGGAACCGTTCAACTTATAAAGCTGTTCATTACGTCCGGCCTGTGACTCAAGAATTTCATTGCGCTGTGCAATGAGCTTTTTCTTCTGTTTTTCAATAAATTCTTTTTTCATAAAATCCTCTTGTTGACCTTTTTCTATGTTTTATAGATAATATGCCACATATTGTACGTGCTTTTTATCAAAAAGGCAAACAAATTTTTGGAGGAATCGTGGCAAACAAAGACGAAGCTATTGAAGTCGAAGGAATCGTAAAAGAGGCACTTCCAAACACAATGTTCCGTGTTGAACTTCAGAACAAGCACATTATTCTTGCACATTTAAGCGGAAAAATGCGTAAGCATTACATCAGAATCGTTCCTGGTGACAGCGTAAAGATTGAACTTTCACCTTATGATTTGAACCGCGGCAGAATAATATTCCGCGAAAGATAATCCTGCCAGCTAAACTCAAAAAAAAGGGACAGCCCGTAATTCATAAGAAAGGCTGTCCCTGAATTTTTTACTTAATCGTCAGACCCGCTTAACATCACTTCTTTTCTTTCAGAAGATATCCTATACAGGTAACAGAATCCATAAGTGACTTTATAAACGTTACTGAACATATAAGGGATACAAAGAAAATATAACGCCCTACAAGCATCATTACGGCAGCAGAACCAAACATCTGCAGAAGACTGTTGGCAAGAAGTTTTTTTATCATCCTGCGGTTCGGACGAGTCTTTCTGCGGGGCGGCTCTTCATAATAATAACTGCGTCTCTGATAGCCTGACTGATTTCCAAAATTAAAGAATGCTTCAAAGGGATCCGTATACTGATTATCCGTACCGTTCCTGCTTCCGGAAGCCTGACCGTTATAAAATCCCTGACTGCTTCCATAAACATTCCACTGAGGATTTGACCGGCTGTAATCATAGCTTCTGCGCTTTTCCTCATCACTGAGTACAGAGTAAGCCTCATTAACTTTTTTAAACATTTCCTCTGCCTGAACATTTCCGGCATTTCTGTCCGGATGATACTTAAAGGCAAGAGTTCTGTATGCTTTTTTTATTTCATCAGCAGAAGCATTTTCCGCTACACCCAGTACTGAGTAAAAATTTTCCATTAACACCTCATAAGAAGAATCACTGTTTTATAATAACCCAGGTTGCACCATTACCGCCGTTATTGCGGTCCGGATGTCCTGAAAGACCAAGTCTCTTATCCTGTTCAATAAAAAGCTTTACGGCCGGACCAAGTACAGGATCACTGCCGTTTGAATGATTGCCCTTGCCATGAATGAACATAATCTTTTTTAATCCCCTTCTGACGCTTTCGTTTACAAAAGCAGTCATTCTCTCCCAGGCTTCATCTCTTGTCAGCTGATGCAGATCAATCACAGCTTCGGCCCTGAGGGATTTCAAATAATTTATATCGTGAAGCCGGGCATTTTCCTGAACTTCTTCATTAAGCTTATCTTTATCAACCGTTCCGTAACGGTTAAGCCAGACTTCCATAGGATTGGCACGACGGCTGTTATCTGCACGCATCTGCTGCTCATAACTGTATCCCTGAGCCATGGCAAGCTTCTCTTCCTTTGTTGGAGCATTTGCCTTTTTATGAGAAACCTGACTCTGCTTTGAAGGTTTACGGGAATTACGCTGAACATCATCCCACTGATTCAATATATCACCAAAATTCATTTTACCACCTGAAAACTACCTGATTATATACACACTGTCTTTTGGAATCCAGCCGTAACTTTCATTGTGACGGACATACAGCCAGTTTCCTGCTCTTTCTTTTATAGAAACAACACAGCCTGCAGAAAGTTCCACCGCAGTAGAAATATTTTCTTCTGGAATAGGACTGAGCAGCCCGCCCTTAAAAACTCCATGGCGTTCAGAAATGCTGACAGTATAAAAAACAGAATGTATTAAAAAGAAAAGGGCCGCAACACTGACAACAACACCTTCAATCTTACGCTTCAGCAAAAATACGACAACCGAACTTACCATCAGAAGAACAAATATTACCCAGGATACAATTCCCAGAGGAATGCTTGCCTCATCATCTACATTATCAAGTCCGCAATATTCTTCATAAGCAGTCCGCTCTTTTTTTGCCTCTGTAAAATACGGCACGGAACGGCGTTCCTTTTCCCTTAAAGCACGGATTTTTCTTAAAGCAGCGTCATCACAGATGAACACATGATTTTCTTCTTCTGCAGGTTCATCAAATGCGTAGGCATATACTGAACTATAAGAATCTTCAGCAACCTTAGCTTCAGTTCTGGCATCAAGAATCTTGAAGGTAATATTCGGGAGGACAAGTTCTGAGCGGGAACCGTTATAAGAAAGAGCAACAATACTAATTTCCGGAAAAGAATAGGTTGCGCTTTTTAACGGCTGCCAGTCATAAGTAATAAGCGGAACTTCATTTGGTGTAAAAGTTTTTTTATCAACTGCTTCCGTAATAAACTCAAAGCTTTTTACTTCCTGAAAAAGTGAATTCTCCGGAACTTTCCATGAAATATTTTCTATTGATACTGCATATTTTGAATAAAGGGTAAACCTTATGTGGTCTCCGGAACGTGCAGTAATAACCCCTTTATTACTGAGAACATGTCCGTCCTCAAACTTAACGGAAAGTTCAGGCACAAGCTGGCGGGGATTATTTAAAACCTCAACACGCTCAAAAGGAATCCTGTAATATATTCCGTTCACAATAACATCAATTGCATTTACCTTATAACTGCCCGGCTGAGAAAAACTGAGTTTCATTATAATACGGGTTCCGTTCTCATCATCAGAACCCGGCTCAGGCACAAGTATTTCTTTTTTTGATGAAATGAAACTTACGTGAGCAGGAAGAGTGTTTACATAAACAGTAACATTTTCAGGAGTTACATTTGCAATATCAAGAATGTAGGAACAGTCTTCCGCTGTAAAAAAATAGTCATCAACTTTCTTAAAACTCAGAGACCTGACATATTCATACGTCGGATATTTTTTTGCAAAAGCAGGTTCTGCACAGATTCCAAGGAGAATAAATGAAACTAATAATCCAAAGATGAATTTTTTGTTTTTTGCTGCTGATTTTTCCATCGTTTTTCTTCATTCTCCCTGATAATTGAATATACTGCATTTTCCAATGCGGCATCACCGCCAGATTTTTCTACAGGAACAATTTCTTTTTCATCAGGCTTTACCTGAAGTGACTTTTCCTGAATTGAAAGTTCAAGATTTATTTTTGCATCCGTACTGCTGCTGTCTACAAGAAGAGCTTCCTTAAAAAACTCCGCAGCTTCATCAAACTTGCCCTGCCGGTGAGAGATGATTCCAGAATTATAGAGGGCAGCAAATTTTACCTGAAGATCAGTACTTTCTGTTGCCTCGTCAAGAATCTGCTTGAAGTAAGACGCTGCACTTTCGTTTTCATCCTGCATGAGATATGTAACGGCAAGATTGAACCTTGCATACTCCGAAGCCCTTGCATCACCGTTTTTCAATGCCATCTCTGACACTTCAAGAAAACAGGCTGTTGCCTGATTATAATTCTTACGGTTCCACTCAAGCTTTCCTTCAAAAAGAAGCCTGCCTTCGTCAAACTTTTTTGAACACGAAGTAAAAGTACAGAAAACAAGAACAGCTGCCGTTCCCCTTGTAAAATTCTTTATTGCCCGCCTGAAATCAATTTCACCTGCAATAATCGAGAATAAAAAGAATATAATTGCAAGATTTATGAAAATATTTTTTCTGGAAATAAGATGAACTTCATAACTAACGCTTCCGCTTCCGTCCTGAGGTGAAAGCATTTTCAGAAGTTTACCTGCAGAACCGTACTCTGAAGCATCAACATAAATAACAGGCGTAAGATCAGAGTCTGTTCTTCCGCCGGCCCTGATTCTCTTAACTTTAGAAACTGTTTCCTCAACAGCAGAACTCCTGAGGGCAGTCTTTACCCTGGTTTTACCGTCTGCAAGCAAAAGCTCAGATTCCCGTTCAGAACCAAAACCGACAATGGCAACAGGAATTCCATAACGGACTGATTCATTAAGAGCATCCAGAAGAGAATCCTGTGTTTCTTCTCCGTCTGTAAAAAGCCAGATGCAGCCGGCTTTTGCACTCTGAGAAGGGAATGATGTTATTGCAGCACGAACTCCGCTTCCAAGATCAGTACCTTCAGAACTGATAAGATTAGGATGAAGCTGACTAAGCATATTCTCAATTGAATTAAAATCTTCCGTAAGAGGAATTGCCGTTACCCCGGAACCTTTTGCAAGAACGACGCTTACGCTTGTTCCCTCAAGATGTTTAAGAAGTCCCCGGGCATAATTACATTCAGCCTCCAGCCTTGAAATTCCGGAAGGTCCGTCCTTTGCAGTCATGCTGTAAGAAATATCAAAAACAAAAGAAACCGTACTACCGCTTTTCTGAACAGGAACGGTTTTTATTCCCCAGGAAATTCCGGCATAAGCAAGAACAAGCATCATCCATGCCATGCATCTGAAAAAGGTCCTTAAGAAAAAGCAGCGCCTTAAACGGGTAACTGAAGCAGAAGCAGAAAAAACTTCAGGATTAGTTATAAAAGACCTGAGGATTTTTTTATATCGTAAAATCGTATACAGAGCAGCCGGAATGAGAACAATTATTCCATAAAAAGCATATGGACGTTCAATATCAAAATTCATAAAACCTCCTGAAGCACGAGTCTTTTCAGGAACCATGCAATACTGACAAGAATGAAGGCAAGCATTATGAAATAATAATAAACAGTTTTATCTTCATTTTTTATATTATATGTCTGGGCAACATTCTCCCTTTTACTGATGGAAGAAAATGCCTGAATCAGAGCCTGAATGGTTTCTACCTCATAAAACTTGCCGTCAGATTCCTGCGCAATATTCATGAGGGAAGAACTGTCATAATTGGACTCAAAGAAACCTGAATAAAATTTACCTGTCTGAGGATCAGTATACTCAAGGGGAACAGTTCCTTTTGTTCCTACTCCCAAAACAAACAGTGCGATATCTTTCTGCATTGCAAGACGCGCTGCAGTATTAGGATGAACTGAACCTGCGTTATTTTCTCCGTCCGTTATAAGAACAATACATTTGCTTTTTGAAGAAGAATGTTCAAGATGATATATTGCCGCAGAAAGTCCAAGTCCTAAAGCAGTACCGTCACCAAGTTCTCCAACGGCAACCGTAGAAAGCTTATTAAAAAAAACATCCCTGTCCATAGTAAGTGGAACAACCATAGCAGCTTCTTTTGCAACTTCCACAAGACCAAAACAGTCTCCTTCATCCGAGGCTGCTATTTTCTTAATTGCAGTTTTTGCTGCTTCCAGACGGTTCATTCCGGCAATATCTATGGAAGCCATGGAAGGACTTACATCAAGAACAAACAGAATGTCTGCACCGCGGGAAGAAAAGATTTTTTTATGATGCCTTATTACAGGACTTGCCAGTGCAATGATTACACAAACATAGGTTGCAAGCAAACATAACTTGACAATAATGGAAATTACAATTCTTGATTTTTTCTTCCATTTAAAACTTTCTCCTTCCCAGTCACTGAGGACAAGAGAAAAAGAAATGCGGGAAAGAAATTTTATGTACCTTAAAAAATAGAGTACAGGAATTAAAAAAAGAAGAAGGAAAGCAAATGGATTTTCAAACTGTATCATTTCCGTAATCACTCCTTTCTTCAAAAATCTTCATAAGTTTTACAGACTCCTTTACAATCTGCTTTGTCTCTCCCGGAAGAAAGCAGGCTTCATGTTCTTCTGCAGGAAACAGTCTTGAATCAATAGAACCGGAAGCAAACCTTATGTAATCCGTGCGTAAAAAAATCTTTGCAACCTGAGACGATGCCCTTACTTTTTTTTCTTCAGCAGATGAAACACATCCGAGAACCGTCTGAGCAATATTACTTGATGTAACAGACACAAAACTTATTCTGAATCTTTTTGTAAAATAATGCCTCATTATTTTCTGCCACAAAGCTGCAAACTCAGCGTCAGAAAGTTTTTTGTGAAGCAGGATGAGAAAGCGTATTCTCGTAAGAAAAGTATTTTTTGCAAAACTCAGGTTCTTATGAATAAGATGCATGCGCCTGAGTATTTTAGGAAGCTTTACAAGAAGCAGGGCTGTAAGAGCCATCACAAGCAGTATTCCGATGACAATAGCCCAGACTACATAATTAGTTCCTGGAAGTGACATAGGAGCAAAAGGTTCCCTGAGTGAAGTGGCATTCATCTCTGAAGCAAGGGAATTAACTTTTATAGAGTCAAAGTTCAATATAAAATCATCAAAACTTTTTACTTCCGGATGCAGCGCAAGGTATTCACGTCCGCGACATAAATCCACAAGATCAATTTTCGGAAATCTTATGCGGCCGGTTTTCCAGGGAATAAACTGAATCAATACAGTATATGTAATTCCGTTTCTGGACAGCACTGCATTTAAAATAGTACAGTCCTTTTTAACGGAATCAAATTCTTCCATATCAGTATCAAGCATTACGTATCCGGAAGTTTCAACATGTACACCGGGAAGTGCAAACAGATCTACCGGAGAATCAAAAGAAAGCTGAAGCTGTGTTTCATCGCCTACATAAATATTCTTAGGCGTGAGCACCTGGGTCTGAGCAGAAGCTGCAATAAAACAGAATAAGACAAGGGTTAAAAACGCAGATATTTTTTTTAACATATCATCTCCTGCACCTAACGTTTTTCTCTTGCCGTAAAAAACCGCACCAGAGATCTGGCAGGATCATCAGCCGTACTTATACATAAAGGATAACCGCCATGACGGATACAATCCTTCTTCCAAGCATCCATGCGACGTATGTTATCTGACTTCCAGGCTTTGGCAAACTCTCTGGAAGACGAAGGCAGTACCTCGGAATAATCCGTTTCCGGATCAGTAAAAAGAATGGAACCTACGGAAGGCAGTTCTTCATCAGTAGGATCTGTAATTCTTATGGCTACCACGTCGTTTTTCGTACACAATCTGGCAAATGCATCTGTCCATCCTGAAGCCCTGAAATCAGAAACAACAACAACAAGAGTTCTTTTTCTTAAAAGTTTAATTGCACCGGACAAAGCGGTTTCAAGAGATGATCCCGGCTGCTTTTTTGAAATTGTTTTTTCAAACTCAGAAAGCAATAGCATGAGATGATCCTTTCCAGACTTCGGAGCACAGGAAAACTCTATTTTTCCATCAAAGGTTACGGCACCCACCGGGCTGGAGTTCTGAAAGGAAGCAAGGGCTATTAAAGATGCACACTCAGAAGCAATTTCCAGTCTGGAGCGGGCCCGGGAACCGGTTTCCATAGAAAGAGATTTATCTACTATAATAAAGACATCCAGATCCCGTTCCTCTTCGAAAACCTTTACATAAGGCTTTGCCATTCTTGCAGTAACGTTCCAGTCAATAGTTCTGATATCATCACCAGGCAGATAATCCCTTACCCCCCTGAACTCAATTCCCTGCCCATGAAAAAGAGAACGGAATTTTCCCTGACGGATTCCATCTGCCAGGGAAGTACTGCTGAGATGTAATAAGTATGCCTTTTTAGATAACTTTTGCCTGTTCATTTTTTTCCTTACGGAAGAGGCATGAACGAAATAATCTTACCAATAAGTTCGTCTGCCGTAATTCCATCTGCTGAGGCTTCATAATTAAGTACAATACGATGACGGAGAACCTGTCTTGCAACTGTCTGAACATCTTCCGGAAGAACAAAACTTCTTCCTGCAAACAAGGCCATTACCTTTGCACATTTAAGCATTGCAATTCCTGCACGTGGAGATGCACCGAAACTTATATAATGCTGGAAGTCATTCTGAGGCTTTCCATGATTCTTTGAATTAACTCTGGTTGCATTAACAATTGAAATTATATAGGCAAGTATTTTATCGTCTGCAGTAATTGCTTCAACACAGTGACGGCATTTTTCAAGAGCTTCCGCAGAGAATACCCTTACCACAGGAACAGCTTCCGCATTACCGTTCATTTTAAGCACGGCAATTTCCTCTTCCGATGTAGGATAAGTTGCATGAACTTTTAAAAGAAAACGGTCAAGCTCTGCTTCAGGAAGACTGTATGTTCCATCCTGTTCAATAGGATTCTGTGTAGCAAGAACAAAAAACGGTTCCGGAAGATGATAGGTTGATTCTCCGATAGTAACCTGGTGTTCAGCCATAGCTTCAAGAAGAGCCGACTGAACTTTGGCAGGTGCACGGTTTATTTCATCTGCGAGAATAAGATTTGAGAACACAGGTCCCTTATGAATTGAAAAATTTCCTGTTGCCTGCTCATATATCATAGTACCGGTAACATCAGCAGGAAGAAGATCCGGCGTAAACTGAATGCGCTTAAAATCAAGGCCTGAAATTTCTGCAAAAGTTTTAACGGCAAGTGTCTTTGCAAGTCCCGGAACACCTTCAAGAAGTACGTGTCCGCCTGCAATGAGTCCGGTAATAATTCCGTCAACAACTTCTTTCTGTCCGACAACCCGTTTTGCAAGTTCAGTCCTGCAGCGGCTGATATATTCGGAACATTCCGTAAGTTCTGTCTTTGTAATTTCCATAGTCATTTCCTTTTTTTTGCATTGAGAACATTTTCATATTGTATAAAATCCCGGCACCTTGTTCAATTAACCACGGAAGTCTATAATATCCCCATGAAATTAGAAAAACTTTTTGATTCCAGAGACAACACTCTTTTTGACCTTAACGGCACTGAAATTAATCTTTCAAACTGCCCTGTAATAGATGCAAAGGATTTCTGCGAAAAAAAATCCGGAGAAGATAAAGTAACTGCAATTACAGTAAAATGGTCCTATTCAGGTTTTGACGAAGAAAGCTATAACGAAGAATTTCTTGCCCTTTTCAGGGACAGACTCAAGGAACTGGAAGAAACTTCAAAGTTCGCATTCATTGTTCCGGCTGCAGATTCTGACTGCACCGACGAAATTAAAAAGCAGGCTTTTGCTGACAGTATGAATCACTGTGCCCGCAGAATAAAGGACTGTACAAGCGTCATCGGGTTTTCAATTCCAGATGAATGTAATGCTTCTGATTTTATGGAACTGCTGTTAAAGAAACACCAGCATTATGTTTTTTTCAGCAAAAATGAAACCGTACTGAATGACAAGTCAATAGTACGGTTTTAACAATACATTAAATCATGTAAACAAAGTCTTCCATTGTCTTGCTTTTGTTTACAAGATCTTCCAGTGTAACGCTGCCGAGAAAATCATCTACGGCAGTTTTAAGTCCTTTCCACAGAACTTCATTTATAATTCGGTCACTTTCCTTTTCTCCGTCTCCGGCTGTTTCTGCCACAGGAGAAAGGTCACCTTCCGTAACACGAATAATGTCCAGTGCCGTATAACGGTCAGGAGACTTTGCAAGTTTATAGCCTCCCTGAGGGCCGCGAACACTTACCAAAAGTCCGGCTTTGCTTAAAAGAGCCGCAATCTGTTCAAGATATTTAAGAGAAATGTTTTCATAGTCAGATACATCCTTCAAGGCAATGAATCCGTCTTTGCCATGTTCAGCCATGTAAAACATAAAGCGGAGGGCGTACTTACCGCGAGTAGAAATTTTCATATTATAAACCTCACAATGAAATGCTGAAGATATAATACAAATAATTACCTAGTTTTTCAATAGGAGTAATAGGATTATTTTTCTACAGAACATATTTTTCAAGAAATTTACCTACACCGCCTGAATTGTTGTCAAATTCAGTCACATAATCAGCAATCTGCTTTATATAATCAAGGCCGTTACACATGGCAACACCCATTCCGCATTTTCTTATCATGCTTTCATCGTTCATACTGTCACCAAAACACATGGTTTCTTCTATAGAAAAACCAAGATGGCTGCATAAGAATTCTATGGCTTCACCCTTTCCGCAGTCAGGAGGTAAAAGTTCAAGGAAGAACGGCTTACTTGTAAATACTACAGCCCTGCTTCCGAATTCCTTTTTCAGTTTTTCCTGAAGAACTGCAACTTTCTCCGGCTCACCTGGAATCAGCATTTTAGGAAATCCCTTAGTCAGGAAATTTCTGTAATCTTCAACAACTTTCCCCTTCACGTGACACAAATCTACATCAAGGCGGGTCCACTTTGTTTCTTTTCCGTAAAAAATCGTATCTGGAGAATATACTTCAGTATCAAGCCCGTCTTCACCGGCAAGCTCATCAGCCCTGAGAAGAACATCAGCATCCACCGTACGCTTAAAAATCTGCTGCCTCAAATGAAGATCAAAAACAGAACAGCCGTTAATTGCAATAAGAAATCTTCCAGCCTGTTTTCCGGCTATATCAAGCTTACGTACAAAAGGAAGTATTCCTTCTTCTGCCCTTCCGGAACATAAAACCACATATATTCCCTTTTCTGCACATTTCTGAAGGGCTTTAACATTTTCTTCCGGAATCTGAGTTTCTTTGTTAAGAAGCGTATCATCAAGATCAAGCGCTATGAGTTTAGGTGAAAGTTTTTCCATGCCTTCAATTTACAGAATACCGGCAATCAAGGCAAGCCTGATAAAACAGTCTCTATTTAATTTTCAAGATCTCTTCTTCCGAAAGTCCTGTGCTTTTCATAATCGTCTGCACAGATACACCTTCTTTAAGAAGTATTTCAGCCGTTTCAATTCTGGCATTCCGTGTTCCTTCTTTAAGCCCGGCTGCATGTCCCCGGCGTTCAGCTTCTTCCGTCTTTACCTGTATGTCCGTTTCGTAGTCATATTCGTTGAATACCATGCTTATTACCTCCGAAGTCTTGCGGCGCAGGTAATCGGGAAGAAGGTTCTGCTTCTGCGCCTTAAGTACTGCCCTTGTCATGAAGTCGGATGCTCCGCTGCTTTTTTCTTCTTCTACAAGGCTGATAAATTTTACATAATTATCCAGCGGCTGGCAAGAAGAAAAGTCCAGCGTACATTCCGGATGCTTTATGTTGAACACCTTTACGTTAAGCTCCAGGGGAACTTCACTTCCTGCCTTTTTATCAATGAAGGAATCCGACAGCCTGAGTATTTTCTGCGGAGGATAGTTCCTGCTTCCGTTGTAGATGACGTAGAACTCCGGGGAAGGAATCATCTTTCGCTCCGTTGAAAACTTGAGCCTTGAATCCACGATCCTTTCATAGATGCGGGAACAGTAAATACGTCGAGTCAAGGCACGCTAACGCTTAAAGCCTTGACTTCGCCGTTTTGAGGGTTTGTACTACCCCCTCAATCAGAAAGCGCAGGGGCATGTTCTCGTTTACTGAAGACTGGTGCTCCAGAAGGACTACAAGTTTTCCGTTGACGAGCATGGATATGTCGTTGCAGAAAGACTTGTAGATTACCTGCTCAATCTTTACGTCTTCAAGAACCGTACCTTCAGGCGAAAGGGAATTTCCGGAAATGCAGTTGTACAGTTCAATGAAGTTTTTCTTTCCAACAACTGCATCCTTTGAAAAATAGTCTACGAAGAGACTGTCCTTAACCGTTCGGTTTTCATTTTCTTTTTCCATACATATATATTTGCACTGAATTTTAAAAATCTGCACAAATACAGAAAAAAAAATCCCCGCACTCCGGGGATAGAATGCGGGGAGAAAATCAGTCTGTTAATTTGAATTAAAACTCAAAACATCAGTTGTCTTCAAAGTACCAGGCAAACTGCTGGTTTTCACAGGTTGCAGACGTTGCATCATTATAATAAAGAATTTCAGTATTATTATCATTTGCGTCTGTACAGCCTAAAGCAAAATTTGCTGAACTTACATTCAGTCTCAAAGTATAATAAGTATCACCAACAGAGCTATATCCCATGAAGAATGTAGATTCACCAGTTGAATCTGTTGAAGCAGACGTGCTGAATGAAATATTTGCACCTAAAGTAGTTGATGCAGTCTCAGTCAGATTTTCTGCATTAATTGTAAGATAACCTTTATTTGTATGATAAACAGAGAAAGTATCATAAACACCTTCTTTTACACTTTCATCACTCAATGTAACTGTATGTGCTGATGTAATGCTTCCATCCATTGCAGGATAAATATTCCATACACCAGTTCCGCCCCCGGTAGACCACTGACACATAAGCAAGTTTGCAGCACCTGAAGTATTCAGCTGCTTATTATTCTGGTCAGAGAGCTTGACCTCAGCATTTCTTGAAATTATCTGCTTTGTTACTGTGGCAGCCGTAGCACTTACAGTTCCATCATTATTCCAGTTTTCTCCGTCCTCACTTGCGTAAACAGTGAATGTGTAAGAAGTACCACTTGTAAGTCCTGTAAATTGTGCTACACCGGCAGCTTCATTTGCATAAGTTCCTGCATAAGATGTAAGGCTTGTAAAGCTTTGCTCATCTACGCCGTCATCTGAACAAACAACTTTGTACTGCCAGGATGAAGAAGTATCATCTTCTGCTCTATCCCAAGTTACAAGGATTTCTCCTGTAAAGCGGGCTGTTGCAGCTACATTTGTCGGAATATTTGTGAGGTTTAATGTAGAAACTGTAAGTTCATCTGTTGCACTGGATGCATTTCCGTAAACGTCATAGGCAGTTGCTGTAATTGTATATGTAACTCCCTTTGTAAGACCTGTAAGAGTTGTTCCGTTTGAACCGGCTGCAATATCTACAGTGCTTGCAGTTCCGCTTTCAGGTGTATAACTGATGCGTACAAAACTTAAATCTGCATTACCTGGTTCTGTATAGGTAAGAGTAACTGATGTTGTTGATACATCAGCAGAAGCAAGATCTGTAACTGCATCAGGTGCTCCGTCAGTGTAATAGTCTGCGTCAGCATAGGAAATTGAAGAAACCTGGAATGCACCGCAACCAGCACTGTCTTCTGAAGTTGATGAAGGTATCATGCTGTAAGTAAGGCTTGCATGCTGAATGTAATAAGAATCTTTTTCACATACAATCTTACTCCAGGCACTACCGTAACTTGAAGAATCCAATTTAAATGAAGCCTGTACATTATCAGTAATATAAGATGAACCACCATTTTCTATACCAGTCAATGTTGCAACCATTGCATAAGGAGCACCATTTCCACTTCCCCATGTTCCATTATATGCAACATAAGAACGGCTGTTTGTATCATAATACAGGAAGTAACCTGTACCGACACCTGATTCATCTGTTGCAGCTTCAAGAGAGAAGTAGCCGTCTGTTCCGCTTAATGACGGACGAACAATCCAGAAATATGCTGTAGGATTTGCAGAAGTTGCTACTGCAGCAGTGTTATAACAAACTGTACTTGAAGAACTTGATGCCCACGCAAGATATCTGTCTGAACTGTATCCACTTAAAATCTGCCAGATTACTGTCTTAGCTGTTACGCTTTCAGTATCAAGAGAACTACACTCAACGCTGTTTGAATCAACAACTGTTACAGTAAATGAGTAATTATTTCCAACAGTAAGACCTGTAAAATGTGCCTGCTGGACACCGCTTTCAACAGTAACTGCCTCTACAGCATCGTCACTGCATGTTACCTTATAACTGTAAGTAATTCCATCTTCCTGAACAGTTGTATCTGTCCAGGTTACAAGAACTGAACCGGTATACTGAACGGCTGCACTTACCTCCGTTGCTGCCGGAATTACAGGAGTTGCACTTACAGAAACTGATTCACTTTCATTACCGTCATAATCAAATGCCTTTACGGCAAATGAATACTCAATTCCTGCAGTTAAATCAGAAAAAGTTGCCGTAGTTCCAGTTACCGTTACGGAAGCTTCAGCTGCATCATCAACGTAAACACTGTATTCCTTTACGTCGTCACTTGCAGATGCTGTCCAGCTGAGAGTTACACTGGAACGGCCTGCTACTGCAGAAAGAGCAGTTACAGCTGAAGGCACTGTTTCATCAGCAGCAGTACTTTCGGAAACATTTACTGTAGTTGAATTTCCGGATAAATCAAAAAAAGTAAAGGTAAATGAATATTCAGTTCCTGCAGCAAGTTTTGAGAAGGTTACAGTCTGAACACCAGCGGAAATTTTTTCCGGAACTGTTACAGCAGTTGTTCCATCAATCTGCTTTCCGTCTGTAGTAACAGTCAGATAATCAAAGTCTGTATCTGAAGGATCAGTCCATGAGAATGTAAGAGAATGGTCGGAAGTTTCAGTTGCCGTAACAGAAGGTGTTTCCGGTGGAGTACAATCAGCTGCTGTCTTTACCCCTTCAACTGAAGTTACAGACCAGCCGTCTGCAGTAAGAGTATAAATATAAACCATAAATTCTGAACTTGATGGAATTATACCTGATGTAGTAAGACTGTCTGCATCAGCAGAAATTTCTACGATTCCAGAATCATAAGCATCGTCTTCTGAAACATCTTCTCCTCCTTCAGAAGTCTGAACTACACGATAGAAAAGTCTCGAAACAGAAACATCTTCCGGCAAAGTCCATGATAAAGAAACATTATGATCTGAAGTTGGATTAGAATCTTCATCAAGAGTCTGAACAAGATTGCTGACCTTATAAGAATCTACAGCATCTGCAACAGTAGCAGAAAGATTAATTTTTCCTACAAGAGTATCAGCCCCGTCAATTCCAACTGTAACAGTAATAACAGCAGAAGCATCTTCAAAGCCGTTGAGTGCGTAAGTTACTGTTGAAAGATACTCTCCAGAAGTACTGTCTGCTGCTTCTGAAAATTCCGTTGCACTTACAGAAATTTCTGCTGAATCTGAAACAACAGTAATATCTGAAGGCACTCCGTCCTTAACATAAACTCCAAAACTTTTTTCTGAATATGGAACTACATCAGAAACAGTCAGAGTATTTGCAGAATCTGTAACTGTAACATCCTCACTGAAAGCGAGAGATGCATTTGTTGATGAGCCGCCTCCTGAAGAGCCGCCTCCCGATGAACATGATGCAAAAATTATTGCTGCCCCACAAAGAACAGCAAAACCGTGTCTTAACTTTGCAACCATTGTTTCCCCCTTTTTACTTTTTTTCTGTAGAAAAATGTTAAGAGTGAATTTTTATACGAACCATAAATAAAAAATCATTCATTAGCACAATTCCGTCAGCAGATTACATTCCGGATGAAAATGCTTCAAATTTCCGGAAGTTATGAAAACCTTTTCAAAAAGTAAGTGTATGAGCGCTTACAAATTTGTGTTTTAAAAAAAATCAATATTCAAAATAATTTTTGCGAAAATTTACATAAAAAGACGAATACATAAATTTTTTCAATATTTGAAACAGCAATGGCCACATTGATAAAAAGGGAGGAAGTGAAGTTCCCCTGGAGCTTAACGTAAAGGTGTTCAACATAAAACATCCGGAATGTACGCTGGACTTTTCTTCTTGCCAGCCGCTGGATAATTATGTAAAATTTATCAGCCTTGTAGAAGAGGAAAAAAGCAGCGGAGCATCAGACTTCATGACAAGGGCAGTACTTAAGGCGCAGAAGCAGAACCTTCTTCCCGATTACCTGCGTCGCAAGGCTTCGGAGGTAATAAGCATGGTATTCAACGAATATGACTACGAAACGGACATACAGGTAAAGACGGAAGAAGCTGAACGCCGGGGACATGCAGCCGGACTGGAAGAAGGAACACGTAATGCCAGGGTTGAAACGGCTGAAATACTTCTTAAAGAAGGTGTATCTGTGCAGACAATTATGAAAAGCACAGGACTTTCGGAAGAAGAAATCTTGAAAATTAAATAGAGATTGCCTTGCATAAAAAAAGGGACACCGCCCGTTAAGACGATGTCCCAAAAGGATAAAAAGGTTTTATAAAAAAGGGGGTAGATTAGTTTGCAGCTACATAATAAACATAAAATTTAGCTCCAGCTGATAAATATAAACCATTAGAAATAATTTTATTTATATATTCTGAATCATCAATTACAAGTGAATATCCGTTTTCATAAGTTTCGTCCCAATCAAGTTTTTTTGCGTTAGTCCACTCTGCACCATCTTCATATGTTTCATAACAAAGATTAGGATTCCATCCTGTTGTATCTGATGCACCGCTTGTTGCTACTTTAAGTTTTAAAACAGAAAGATCTGTAAAGGCAGAAGGTTCAAGAACTTTAGTCAAAGTTGAGCCTGCAGTATACTCAACACCATCCTTAAATGTAACCCACACATCATTAGAAATAACAAGCTTCACAGACTGATTTCCCTGAGAATAATCAAGCCATGTATTATTCTTTTCCTGTGCAACACTATAATATGCAAATCCAGATACATCACCATTATTAATCACTGCATCAATAACAAACCAGCCACTAGCATTTATATTGGCATTTGAAATCTCTGCACTATATTCAGTAGAAGAAACTCTTGTAACAATTGCAGTTTCAGTCGCTGAACTTGCACCATATTTAATAACTACAGAACCAGATTCTTCAACCTCAAATCCATCAAAAACCAATGAAAGAGTTATGGAAGTCTCTACTTTTTTTGAAATTGTAAATTCTGTTATGTAATTAACATTTTCTGAATAATAGCAGAAGTATGTAGTTGACTGAGCAATAGAATCCTCAATTCCTTCTACAACAACTTTTATACCACTAAAGAATCCCCAAGCATCAGCCTCTGCCTTAGCAAATCTAACAACAGCAGTTGTATTACCAGCCGTATAATCAACAACAGCTTCTTTAGTATAGTCTTTAGAAGTATCATTTCCATAGGTAACCTTAATGGAAGTTATACTTGCAGACTCAAGAGATTCATCAATATTAAGATTTACATATACATACGGATTATAAACATAAAGTGTTATGTTAATTCCGTCATCATCATCATCAGTTCCGTCATAAAAATTAAGAATTATTTTAGCGTCCTCTGAAGAATCTTCCGCCGTAATTTCAAAAGCATCATCGCCTATATATTCAACAGTAACTCCTTCTACATCAAAGTCATCTACATTTGTCTTACCCTGTACGTGAACAGTTACGCTTTCTCCAGAATTTACAGTTACTTCAGCTCCTTCAGTAAGGTATTCTACACTTACAGAATCATCTCCGTTTCCGCCATCAGAATCAGAACATGCAGTAAACACTCCGGCAAGAAGCATAAAAGAAGCAAAAAGCCCGAAAATCTTTTTAACGTTTTTCATTATTTCCTCCTTATAAAGCCACAACGGCAGTTGTGCGACATGGATGTCGCAGACAGCGAATGCAGGCTTTAGAATGCATTCGCACATGATAAAAAGTACAGGGAAGTACTTTTTATCATGTCTCCTTAGTGAAAAAACGCCATACAGTTTTTATATCTAATCAACACAAGTAATTTACACGTGTTGATTAACTGAATTAAGTATAAGTCCGTTATCATCACGTGTCAAATTTTATTTTTATTTTTTTCAAAAAAAAGCTGTCCGGTAAGACTGACATATAACGCAGTACTTTTCCGGACAGCCGGCAGTAAAAGATTTACTGAACACTCATTACTATAAGGGCAGCACTTGGTTTTCCGCTGGAACCGAACAGGCCGTATTCCCAGCTGCCTTTATATTCACCACCCCAGGTAAATACTCCTGAAGCTCCGTTCTTTGCAGCTACTTCAATTACAGCACGGATTATATTTGCCTGATTCTGTGCAGTGGCAGGAAGCTTTCCGTCAGAATCAGCATATACACCGGAATAAAGATTTCCGTCAGAGCAAGTAAGATTAACTTTAACAGAAGAATCAGACATATTCTCATAGTAATTCTGAGAAGCAGTATCAGAAACTTTATTAGGAATATTTGTTTCTACAACAACAACTTCCTTTGCGTAAGTTGATTTTATTGCAGCTATTTTTTCTCCAAGAGATTCAATGGTACCGTGACTTGCCCACTTAGGATAATAAGAAAGTCCCACTACATCATAATCAAGGGAAGAAAATGAACTGAGGTAGTTTACAGGATTACTTCTGTTAATATCAGTGAAGTGCAGCATGAGTTTCGCATTCGGACATTCACTTCTTGCAGCTGCCAGTCCTGCGGAAAGATACTTAAAATAATTTGCACTGCAAAAATCTCCCCTTACGGCCTCATCTGCATTTGTAACAGTTTCTGATGAATCAATTGCCTTGTGCTTAAGCATTCCCGAACTGATTTCATTTCCAATCTGAATCATGTCAGGAGCAGCATTCACATTTTTTAAAGCCTCAAGAACTTCCGTTGTATACTCAGAAACTTTTGCAGCAAGTTCATCACTGGTCGTGCACTCAAGCCATTCTTCCGGAATAAGCTGTTTTCCAGGATCAGCCCAGTAATCGCTGTAATGAAAATCAAGAAGCAGACGCAGCCCCGCTTTTTTTACGCGGACAGCCTGAGCAATTACGGTTTCAAGATCAGATGCTCCCGGTTCACTTGGATTTTTTGAAGATTCAGGATTATTCCAGATACGAAGGCGAACCCAGTTTACGCCATAAGACGGAAGAATCTGAAAAATATCTTTTTCATTTCCGCTGGCATCATAATACGAACCGGAACTTACATCACTTTCTGCACTGGCATCAAATCCCCTCATAAAAGAAGAAGGAAGGTCCGCATCAACAGGTTCAAGAGTTACAGTCGTACCGTCTATCGTACAGGAAATTTCTCCCGCAGTTACTTCACTTCCAGAAGGATAGGAAGGAGTTTCTGAACAGGAAGCAAAAAAAGCTGCCATAATAATACTTCCGGTTAAAAATTTAATTACTTTCATTTTATTCCTCCTCTCCATCAGTTAAGAGTATACTCAAGTGCATTCTGGAAATTAATCGTTACAGAATTATGCTTATCATTAAAACCTGCACAGGCGTCAGGAACCACATCTCCAGCTGCAACACCAGCAGACCAGTGAAGTGAAGACGCAGCGATGATATGTACAGTCTTTCCTTTTTCAATTCCTGCAGAAGCTATAGAACTTAAAGGAATTGCATATTCAATAAATTCTGCACTTGCTGTATCTCCATCCGGAGAATATTTTACTGCAGAAGAAATTTCATCAGCAGAAGATGCATTTTCTACCCAGGCCCCGAATTCATCTGACTGAGGTTTATGATAAAGATAAATATCCGGTTTTCCGTGCATGAGGGTTTCCCTTCCATAAGCAACTGTATCTGCAAGAGCAAAAACAGAAGAACCGGAACTATAGGCGGCATCGGAACTGTGATCATAAGAAATCATTACTGCAAGCCCGTCACTCCAGGTAGTAGCAAAACTTCCTTCAAGGGCAACATACAGATAATTGTCATCATTCAAAACATAAAGGCCGGTAAAGTCCCCGCTGTTTGCATCCCAGGTAAAGGCACTTCCGTCAGAAGATGCATCAGAAACATACACTGCGTTTTCTGACAGCCAGTTATCATCTTTGATACCGTCAACGGCAATCAGGTTCTCAGAGAATGAAGCAGATATCTTTTTTGAATAAGTATCTCCGCATCCGTCTGCAAGAATTCCTGATAAAGTAATTGTCATTTCCGTTCCGTCAGCAGGAGCCGAAGCAAAATCAGGAGAAAGATAAACCGTGTTTTCATCTGCCGTTACATTGAACCTGTAAGTATTTGAAGAAGAATCAACTCCAACTGCGGTTACACCCTCTGCAACAGAAACAGGAGCATTACAGGTCACGGCAAATTTAGATGAAGTAGAAAAGCCTGCGGTTGAGTAAGAAAAGGACTCTTTACTGAATAAAGGTTTAACGTTTATATTCTTTGCCTCAAAAGCAGAAAGGGCCCTTCCGTTCTGCTTTCCTTCAGCACAGACAAAGCCTCCCAGACTCACGCTGACCTTTGCAGTACCGGAAGGAATTTCTTCTCCATCAAGAAGTGCCGTTACAGGAGACATATTCAGCCTGTAACCTGTAAAATCAGAAGTAAAATATCCTGAAACAGAAGAGAAAGTTTTTGTAACTTCTGTTCCGGTTTCATCAGAATAAGTAAGCACTATTTTTCCAGTAACTGAATTTGCTGCAGTTTTTTTGCCGAAAGTTACAAGAAGGGTCTGACCGTCTATGTCAGAAACATCTTCTCCGGCAACACCGTTATAGTACCAGGCTTTTTCTGAATAAGAAGGAACACCTGTTTCTTCATCCAGTTTTGCCTGCATTTCTTCACTTAATGAACTCTGAAGGGAATCACATCCTGTAAAAAACACGGATACAGCCGCTGCAAATGCAAATATTCTTTTAATCATAATTCCTCCGTATTACTCCACTACCGGAACAGCAGAACCGGATGATGCATCTATGACAAGAGTTACTTCTCCGGCACTCAGGTCAAGACCGTCAATATAAAAATTCTGAAGGGCACTGCCTGCCGTCGGATCAGCTCCGTTACCTTCAACCTGTCCCTTTATATACCACGGACGGTTCCATGCTCCTACAGGAACAAGGGAAAACTGAATGTTAGAAATTGTTACGGCTTTCTGCACAGAGGTTCCGCTTCCATTTTTTAAAGTAACGTCTGCATTTGTATTATCCCAGGAATCACTTCCGTCAAAGTTTCCTGGAATTGCATAGTTTCCGTTAATTGAATCACCGAAGTTTTCAAATCTGAATGTAACCATAAGAGCCTGCTGATTATGAAGTCCTTCCGCATCAGCACATGAACTGAGAACAGATACCGAAGCACAAAGTAAAATCATGGAAAGAACAGCAGCTGCTTTATTTTTCATAAACTTTAATTTCATTTTTATTCCTCCATAATCCCATTACAAATTCCAGATCAGGCCGAGCGCAATACGGCTGGCATTTTCCGTATCAAGAGTATTAAGAAGATATGTGCGGTGAGAAGCATTGTTAAGAGGGTCATCAGCACGGAACAAAGTATAATTGTTATCTTCATAAGGATTCATTGCATAAGTAAAGTGAGCCCAGAACATTGGATTACCCGGAAGAGGAACTGCATTTACTTTTACACCACAGGAAAGACCTGCAGGAATAAATGAATCATCAGAATCTTTTAATGAATTGAACAGTCCTCCCACATGAACATTTACCTTATCATTAAGATCTGCGCTTATCATAAGGGAATTATAAAAATACTCCCCCTCATAACCGTCAGAAGCTGCATTCAAAACAACAGTCCTGCTTACGCCATAATCAAACACAAGTTTTTTTGCAAAAGGAATCTCTGAAGCCGTAACTTCAATTCCTGCTTCACTGAAATAAGGAATGAAAGGCTGGTCTGCATTTGTTTCTTTTGCAAGACGGTCAGCATTTATAACTCCGTAGCCACTTACAAGAACATCAACACCAGCTATTGAATTCAAATCAAGATCAAACTGCGGCTGGGTACGGATATTTACAAGACCTTCTCCCGGTGCATCTGAATCTTCTGCAGTAAATCCTTCATCAAGACTTACATTAAGACAGTTAAGAACCTGCCATGAAACATCAAGCTGAGAAGTAATTGAACCGGCATTAATGTCGTCATAACTCTGTCCGTCACTTCCCCATACTGAGTTTACATTCACAGCTGCATAAGTTCCTGCAAGGGATGCCGATACTTTTTCTCCTGAATAAGAAACACGGCCGGCATATGCAACAGAATCTGAATTCAAGTCTATGTCAGTTCCGAAAGTTCCTAAAGCATGGGCTTCAAGTTTTACGCTGTCCGTAACATTAAACATTCCGTAAACAGAAACGGCATTTGTATTTGCTTCGTTGTAATAAAAAAGTTTTTCTTTTGTAGTTGAACTTCCGAATGTAAATGCAAGTTCTGCTTTATCTCCGTACTTCACATCAATAATGTCATACATTCCGTAAGGCTGGCTGCGTACGTCAAGCATCTCACTGAATGCTGCAACTGCATTGATTTTAAAGTCACCGAATTCTTTAAGGTTGCTTCCGTTGCTTATTTCAAAAAATCCGTCTCCTACATCATTCCATCTGTCAACAGTCGTAAAGATACCGGTAAACTTACTCATTCCGCCTTCCTTCAAGTTTCCGTAACCAGCCTTTACGTTTACATAAGGAGTGGCAAGATTGAGTGCAAGTTTATTAAAGGAACCTGCACCATCATCATTTGCTTCTTTTATCGGTGAAAAGAACATACCTGCAACACTCTGAAGTCCGTCACCCCAGCTTACGTCAGGAACATTTGCCCCGAAAGTATTTGCCTGATATAAAGTTTTATCAAAATCCCATACAGAAATTTCTGCATCAAGATGGAAACTTTTATTTATGTCTCCCCAGAACCACCAGTTGGCATTGCTTAAAAAATGAGAATTATCAAATTCGTATCCTTTCTTTTTTCCGGTGGCAATATCACGAATCAAAGCCTTGCTGTCACTGGTAATTTCAATCCATATACCCTGAGCAACAGAACTTGAGCCGGCAGCCGGAGCAGCTGCAGCAGGAGAAGCAGTTACAGCTTTTGTCAAATCTTCATCAAGAGGAACGACAAATCCGTCATTTGCAGCCTGGGCAAATATTCCCCCTGCCATAAGGGCAAGTCCGGCTGCCTTTAATATTTTTCTTTTCATATACTCTCCTATATTAGTAATCAATCAACCTTTACAAATTCTATGTCGTCAAAATTTCCCCAGCAGTCAGGGGCTGTATCAAGATAAATACCGATTGTTGCTTTTCCATTTGTTACAGGAACTTCAATTGTATACTGATGCCAGTCCTGCCATCCGGTATTTACAATTTTTGATGTAATCTGTTTTTCAGTTCCGTCATAGCGGGCAGCAAAAAGACGAATGTTATTTTCTCCTCCGCCTCCCATTGCCCATACACTGAGGCGGTAAGTACCATTAGGAATATCCTTGAACTCACGGCTGAGAATGGATTTGAATCCTGAAGCCAGCCAGTATTTGTAAGTCCATTTTCCGCTGCGGGCATTTCCTTTGTTATTTTCAAGGAAGCAGGCGGTTGAAGAACCGTTAAGTTTCCATGCCCCAAGTTTTCCGCTTTCAAAGGAACCGTCTTCAACAAGATTTACTTTATCTGAGAATTCCACTGCAAGTTCAGGCTTAAAATCATAACCGGAAGCTGTTCCCTTAAGGATTATTTTTCCAGCCTTAGTCTGAGCTTTCCAGTTATAGGAATCCCATTTTACATTTACAAGTTTTTCACTGTCATCAGAGAAAACAAGTTTTACAGCAGAAGGAAGCTGAGGAACTTCTCCGGGACGTATCGTTAATTCAACTTTATCTGACATCCCGTAAGGAACGCTTTCTGTTTTTGCAAGGGAAGCACTTCCACCCCAGACATTCTTTACTTCACCCCTTCCATGTACAAGATTCCATACGGCAAGAGAAGGAAGGGCTTTTCCTGTAAAGTCAAACATCGCCTGATTTTCCCAGGTATTGCCTTCTGTTGCAGAAAGTTCTGAACCTTTACAGATAATTGAATCTGCTTCCCAGTAGAAAACTCCGCAGCCGCCTTTTACAGATGCAACAGTTTCAATTACATCACGGATTGCAGTTGCCTGTCCCTGAACGGAAGGTACATATCCGTATTTATCATCAGAGTAAGTCATGAATACATCGCCCTGGCTGTCACCTCCGTCTTCAGTAAAAGCATAAGCCGTTTCTACTACAGCCATTTTCTTACCGTAACGTTTTGAAATCATCTCAAGGTTTGCCTTAAGATCATCCATTGAACCATGCCAGTATGTATAGAAAGAAAGTCCGATTATGTCATAATCTATCTTTGCTTTCTTTACTTCATCAAAAATCCATTTGTACAGATCCTGCTTTCCCCCGTCTGCAAGATGAATTACAATCTGAATGTTCTTTCCGTTTTCTGCATTACGCACACCGTCAGATGCTTTCTGAAGGAGAGAAATAAACTGTTTCATTCCTCCTATCTTTACATTCGGATCATCACTCCACAGCTGTCCTACAGGCCACATGAATCCTGAGTTCAATTCATTTCCAATCTGAACTGCATCAGGAGCACCGCCGGCTTCTGTAAAAGCGTTGATAGTTTCTCTGGTAAATTTTTCAACTTCAACTTCAAGTTCTTTCGGAGAAAGATTCTTCCATTCCTGAGGCATATACTGCTTGCCCGGATCTGCCCAGAAATCTGAATAATGGAAATCCAGCATAAACTTAAGTCCGGCAGCCTTTATTCTTTTTGCAATGCGAAGGTCAGTTTCGAGATCATTGTTTCCGCCGCCCATCGGTGAACCTTTTTTTGCAATACGCTTTCCGTTTTTATCATAAACGTCATTTTCGTAAACCGGTTTATTCCACAGGCGGATTCTTATCCAGTTTACTCCGTTATCTTTTAATATTTCAAAAATATCCTGCTGTTCACCGGCAGCGTTGTAAAATTTTCCACCGGATTTTTCAATCTGGTCAATCATACTGATATCAACGCCATTCATAAAATCATCGCTTAATCCCTTTACCGGCTCAACGATAATGTTCTGCCTTACAGCTTCGGCTGCAGAATTAGGTCTTGCAAAAACCATTCCCCCTGCAGCAGACAACAGCACACAGCAGACAAACTTATAAAAAAATCTGCTGAACTTTTTTTTCATAACAGCCCCCTTTTCAGTAAGAAAAATCAATACGTGATATCAACACGAGTTGATTATATTCAGAATAAAACCGAATTTTACACTTGTCAACTTTTTTTTTATTTCATAACTCACTAAAATCAAAACTTATGAGCAACGCAAAAAACTCAACTTTTAGATTCGGTCTGCATTACTATAAAAAATGCATTCCGGCTGCAATCCTGACCCAGCTTATGGGATTTGCTGCAACAGTCGCAGATTTATTCTTACCTCTGCTTTTTGAAATGTTCATTGATTATGTAATCTGCTCAAACACAGATGGAAATACGAGCATATTTTCATTCCTCCTTCAGACAGAAAAATATCCTGTTCACAGTTTCAGGCTTTTCTGGCACCTTGCATTTTTTTACATCGGACTTCTTCTTATAAGGATAATTCTCGTATACTTAAAAAAACTGATTAATCAGGTAATCGGACTTAAACTTGAGACGACCCTGCGCTATAAAACTTACGCAAAATTAATGACTCTCGATTCCCTTACCTTAAGCAACTTCAATTCTGGTGAACTTCTGCAGACCATAAACTCAGATACAATAATGTACAAAGATCTTTTCTGCAAAATGATACCGACGATCATCGACAGTTCCTTTGCAATGATTTTAAGTATCGTAATTCTTGCAGGAATGAGTCCATGGCTCCTGCTGGTTCCACTGCTTCTTACTCCTGTCTTTATGATTGAACTGAGGCGCTTTAAAAAACTGTCCAGGGAAAGATATAAGGAAATACGTAACTGCAACTCAAACATGACCCTTACCGTTCAGGAAAACATTGAAGCAGTCCGTCTTGTCCGTGCCTTTACAAATGAAAATCTTGAGGAAGAAAAATTTTCTGATGCAAATGAAAAATTAAAAAAAGCCCATCTTGATCAGATTGCCCTCAGTGCAAAATTTGAAGCAGTATTCAGTTCCATAAAACAGGCAGCCTACATCGGTACCATTGCCGTAAGTTCCGTTCTTGTTCTTACAGGACACTTTAAAATAGGTTTTCTTGTTGCCTGCTCACAGTATGTAATGAAAATAATGAACTATGTAACCCAGATAAACAACAACTTTTTCCAGATGCAGCAGCAGGTTGTAAGCGGACTTAAAATGCTCAACTTCATGAATACTCAGTCCAAAGTTCAGGATACAGACGCAGGCATTACTGATGAAAAAAACAAAATGCCTTCCATAAGATATGAAAATGCAAGCCTGACTCTTTCCGGCAAAAAAGTTCTTGATAAACTGAACCTTCAGATTCCATACGGAAAGAAAATCGGAATTACAGGTGCAACCGGTTCAGGAAAAAGCATGATGCTGGAAGTTCTTGTAAGAAACTATGAACTTTCAGGGGGTAAAATATTCATTAACGAAAAAGACTCCCGTGAATATTCCCTTAAAGAATTACGCTCAATGTTCTCCTATGTTTTTCAGGAAGCTTTCCTGTTCAGCAACACAATAAAGTCAAACATTGCCTATGCCGAGCACGGAACTGACGAACAGATAATAACTGCTTCCCGTCATGCACAGGCTCATGATTTTATAAGCAGGCTCCCTGAAGGTTACGAAACCATTGTAGGAGAAAGAGGAATAGGACTTTCCGGCGGACAGAAACAGCGGCTTTCCATTGCCCGCGCCCTCATGAAAAATTCACCGGTTCTTATTTTTGATGACTCTACAAGTGCACTGGATGTTGAAACAGAAAAAAAACTTCTTGCCGACGTTAAGAAATTCTATCCGGAAAAGACAATTCTTATTTCTGCCCACAGACTTTCTTCAATAAAAGACTGCGATGAAATTATTTACATGAAAGACGGAAACATTGCAGAACGGGGCACCTTTGATGAACTTATAAAACTCAACGGACACTTCGCAGGAGTATGGAAGATACAGGAAATGCAGCACAGTTCATTCGTAGATTTTGACTCACTGGCAGAGCGCTCACAGCCTGAAGGAGAAAAATAAAAATGGCAAAGAAAAACACATACTTTCAGGATGAAGAACTAAAAACTAAAATTGATTTAAAGCAGTTTGCAAGAACCCTAAGCTACATACTTCCCTTCAAAAAAATTTTCATAACAGTATGTATACTTATGACGGCAGGCTCAATATTTTTTATGATTCCACCGATTATCCTGAAACAGATTGTAAACCATACGGTGGCTTCAAAAAACATACGGGAACTTATACTGCTTCTTTCGTCCATGACACTTCTGGCCGGCATAACCATTGTCTTTAATTATTTTCAGCAGATACTCATGGGACGCATGGGACATTCAGTCATCGCAAACATACGCCGGGATATTTTTACACACCTGCAGCATCTTTCCTTTGAGTATTTTGATTCACGGCCGGACGGAAAAATTGTTGTAAGGGTAACGGATTATATCAATGAACTGGCAAACTTCTTTTCTAATTTTGTCCTTCAGTTCTTAATTTATTTTGCAATGATCATAGTTTCTCTTGTATTCATGTTCAGCATCAGCTGGCAACTGGCACTCATTGTACTTGCATCGGCTATTCCAATGATGGCCGGCGTACTTTTTTTACGAAAAGCACTAAAACCTATGTTTACAAAACTCCGGTTCAAGAACTCAAACAGAAGTGCCTTTCTTGTTGAATCCCTGATGGGAGAGAAAATAATCAAAAACTGCAATCAGGACGAAGCAAGCCTGAATACATTAAAGGACATTCATACAAAATGTTATGTTCAGTGGGAACACATTGTTGCCGTTGCAGAACTTAATACTCCGGTCACAGAAATTTTCTGGAACCTAGGAACCCTTTCGCTTTTTGCAGCAAGCCTTGCATCTATGCTTTTCGGTAACGGCTCCATCGATGCAGGAACTGTAATTGCTTTTACAGGTTACATGGGACTGTTCTCAACTCCACTTACTCAGATTGCCATGGTAATTCAGAATCTTGCGCAGGTAACAAGCAATCTTGAACAGGTATTTGATACCATCGATTTTCCTGTATCAATAAAAGATAAGGAAGATGCAGTAACCCTTAAAAACATCAAAGGAAAAGTTGATTTCAATGACGTTACCTTTTCATACGAAGAAGGCGTTCCTGTTCTTGAACACTTTAACCTGCACGTAAATCCGGGAGAAACCATTGCCCTTGTAGGACCGACAGGAGCAGGCAAAACAACCGTCATTAACATGCTTACACGGTTTTACGACATTGAAAAAGGCAGTCTGACCATAGACGGATATGATATAAAAGACGTCAAACTGAATTCCCTAAGACATGAAATCGGTGTACTCATGCAGGATCCTTTTATTTTTAAGGGAACCATTCTCGAAAACATACGTTACGGAAAACCTGATGCTTCAGATAAAGAATGCATTGAAGCTGCAGAAAAAATTCATGCTGATACGTTTATAAAAAGATTTTCTGACGGATACAACCACCCTCTTGAAGAAAGAGGCTCAGGACTTTCTGCCGGAGAAAAACAGCTGCTCAGCTTTACCCGCATAATTCTGAAAAATCCTTCTGTAATAATTCTGGATGAAGCAACAAGTTCCATTGATACAGAAACAGAACTTCTCATTCAAAAGGCACTGGATGTTATCTTAAAAGACAAAACCGCCTTTATTGTAGCACACAGACTTTCTACAATTAAAAATTCTGACAGAATTCTTTACATTGCAAACAAGACAATTGCAGAAGAAGGAAATCATGAAGAACTTATGAAAAAGAAAGGATTGTATTATCATTTAACAGAAAACTAATAAAGGGGAATAAAAAAAAATGGAAACTATTACTTACAGACAATGGCACGAAGAAGGAACCTTTAAGTTCAATGTTGAAACCATGGTATCATTCAGCCAGTGTGACAGGAACAAAAACTTAAGCGTTCACGAACTTCTCAAACTGACTTCCGATATTGCAGTAGAAGATTTTAACCAGCGCAATATGAGCCGGGACACACTTACAGCCGCAGGCTATGCAATTCTTGTTTCACGCAACAGTTTCAATATTCACCGTATTCCGGTTGAAAATGAATTCATTACTGTAAGCACATGGGAAGAAAAAAGCGAACCTTTCCAGTTCATCCGTGCTTACGAAATAAAAGACTCAAAATCAAACGAAAAACTTGTAACAGGATTAAGCACCTGGCTTCTGGTTGATCTGAACAACCGGCGGCTCCTTCCGATAAAAAAATTTACAATGCGGGAACCTCTGGATACCGTTACGGAACATGACTGCCTTAAGCCTGAAAAAATCTCTCTTCCGGAAAACATGACTCATCTGGAAGACAGAAAAATCCGTTACAGTGATCTTGATGCAAACGGACACACAAACAATGCCCGCTACGGAGCTTTTGCCTTTGATGCAATTCCTGATGAATTCAAAGAAAAAAAATTAAAGGCTCTGAGAATAAATTATTCCCAGGAAGCACTTTACGATCAGAATCTGGAAATCAAGGCCGACCTTTCTGATTCAGAAAAACTTACTGTAGCAGGATTTCTGAATAACGGAGAAAAACCGGTATCTTCTTTTGAATGTGAATTCTATTTTTAAAAGCTGATATATATACGTCGACGTTTTGAGGATTTGTACTACCCCCTCAATAAAACAACTGCCGGTATCCATTTACGTACCGGCAGCTATTTTAAACAAACCGTTCCAGTAAAAAAACCGATGCCGGCAGCGTCAGCACGCACAAAGCACTTGTCGTAAGAACAAGCAGTGCCGAATAAGATTCATCTTTGTTAAACACAACTGCAAAACTTGAAACGCTCATACCTACAGGACACAAAGCTGCAATATAAGCGACGTAACACATCATGTGAACATCATGGACACCGGAAGCAAACTTAAGCACTGCAAGGGTAAGGGCAAACATTATGACGCCGGTAACGACATAACGGAGAATGCACAGTTTTACGACACGACCGAATATTTTCTGAGCAGCCGGCTTTGTATAATTTGCAAAAAGCATTCCAAGCAGAATCATGGAAGTAGCTGTATTCATCGAAGCAATAAAATCAATGACTCCGCTCTTACCGTTTGCAAGAACAGAAGGCAGCTTAAAGGGAGCAATAAAAATAAGAAATCCCGCAGCAATCGCTATTATATTTGGATTAGTAATAATTTTTTTCAGATTAATCTTTCCGCAGACAATAAAATACCCGAACGTCCAGAGGCAGATATTAAAAACTGTAAGAAAGGCAATTAAATAAAACACAGCCATAGGTTTACCGGGAAAAACTCCCTGAATGAGAGGAATTCCAATAAAGCCGCAGTTTGTAAAGACAACTGCTATTCTGTCTATGCAGTCCAGTTCCTTTCCTTCTTCCGTTCTGCTTCTGGCAAAAATAAGGGCAACTGCAATCATGAGGATATGTATGATAAATGCATATACAAGAACAGTTGCAAAACCTTTAAGTTCTCCTGCATTAAAATCCCGGTTGAAATTTCCAAGAATAAGGCAGGGATTTATAAAATAAAGCAGAGTTTTGCTCACATACTGCTGTTCCGTTTTTCCAAATTTAAAAGCCTTAGTAACACCATAGCCGCAGACTGCAATAGCAAGCATTATGGCAAGCTGTCTGATTACAAGAAGGTACATTTAATTCTCCGAGTGCATGTTATAAGTGCGATAGCGGGTAACTTTTACAGATACAATTTTATTTTCCTCAAAGCCAATTTCTACTGAATCATAAATTTTGTTTACAGTAAAATACGGATAATTTTCTGTAGCAATTTTTATATCCTGAGAGCGCTGGCTTGACTTTATATCATCAACTGAAAATTCATAAGTTACAAGCTGAGGCGTGTACTTAAGGGGATTACCGAGTTTCTCAAAAACATCTGCAAGTTTATCAGTAAACTCAAGACCGTAAGGAAGTTCATAATCTTCAGAGCATCCTGAATAAAATGTAATTCCTGTTACGCGAAGTACTCCTTCCGTACCGATTATACTTCCTTCCCTGTTATAGTAATACTTGTTGAAAAGCCTTAAAAACCTTCCCTGGTCATCAAAAAGTATGTTTATTTTTTTGTCATCATAAACAAACTCAACACAGTCCTTTACATAATCATCAGAATAAACTGTCGTTCCCTGAATGAATGAAAGGGTCTGCCCGCTTGTTTTTTTGATGTAATCCGGTGCTCCAAACTTTTTTAAAACTTCTCCATGAGTACAGTTCATAAGAGAAATAAGGCTTTCTTTTTTTACGGCAGTTTCAGCTTCCGGCACAGCCATTGAAGGAGCAGAATCTGAAACTGCATTTGAATTCTGTGCAGACAGGGCACTGAATGCAAACACAGCATACACTAATGCAGCAAATATTTTTTTCATTTTAATCTCCCATGTTAAAAATTGCAATTTTTTCAGGTTCCCTTTATTATAACGATAAACAAGGAGTTTTACATGAAAAAACTGATTCTAACGGTAATTTTATTTTCCATAACAGGCTTGCTCTTTTCTCAAACCGCAGCCGATACTGCAGTTCAAAAAGAAAACGGACAGCAGCCTTCTGTTACTGTTACAGTTCCTGCTTCTCCAGTTCAAAACCGCAGTTCAAAAAAAACAGAAACTCCGGAAGACGACCAGCAGAACTTTACTTTTTCTACAACCCAGACAATGTCCCTGATGAATTCCTCATCAAAAACTTATTTTTCAATTCCTGCAGATTCTGAGGAAGCCGCAATTCTTGAAATCACACCTGTAAACGAAACTTTATTCAAACTTGTAATTGCCGTTCCTGTAAAAAACTCTACATTCCACAACTTTGTCATTTATGTAAAAAAAGGAGAGATCCTCGGAATAAAAAGCAAGGGAGCTGTTTTTATCGGCTCAGTAGAAAACTTTGATTACAATAGTTTTACTATTTTAGGAAAACGCTTTTAATATAAAGAAGCTACAGTCTGCCAGATTTCTTTTTCTCTTGAATAAAACCTGTTTTCATCCGCAGACAGAAAATCTATAAAATAATGGCCTTTATCGCTTCGGCAGATTACAGGTATATATTCCGTTACTTTCTTTTCAAAATAAAACCAGCTCTGTAAAAAAATAAATTTAGAACAGGCTGGTCTTGTGTATTCAGATTTTCGGCAGATACTGCAGTCAATTTCAAAACTTCTTAAAGAAGCACCTTCTCCGTCAGAATTCTTTTTAAGTTCAGTCAGAGACATAAAAATTTCAAAAGCTTTCAGCAGTGCATTTTCATCAGTTTCAATTTCACGGCTTAAAGGATTCTTAAAATTTTCATATTCCTTTTTTATAGCACTGACACGTTCCTGTTCAGAGAGATTGATTTTCTCCTGAAGTTTTTTTTCAGAAGATTCATTCACGGCAAAAGATTTATTTTCTGCATGCTTAAAGGAATCCATCTTTTTAGTGAATTTTTCCATTGCTTCAATAATATCTTTTGCCATAAATCACTTCCACAATTATATTCTGAACAGAAGGTCCTCATAACAAGGGAAAGGCTTATACTCTTCTCCAATAAGAGGTTCTATCTCATCAGCCACAGCACGAGCTTCAGTCATTGCAGGAATTACAGAATCAACATAAGCCCTTGCAATACTCATTGCATCGCCTGCAGATTTTGCAGAAAGATGTCTCTTTGAAAGATCATCAGCCTTTGCAGCAAGTTCAGTAGTAAGTCCGTCAAGCTTTGTCAGAAGCGCAACCTGAGCTCCTGCCCTTGCTCCGGGAACGACAGCCTTAAGATCAATTACTGTTTTTGAAACTGCATCGATATATTTATATGCAGCCGGAAGAATATCCTTAGAAATCATCTCAAGCATCGTATTTACTTCTATATTGAGAACCTGTGCATATTTTTCAAGCTTAATCTCGTAATGGCTTTCCATTTCTTCTTTTGTATAGACTTCCATTTCTGTATAAAGCCTGATGTTTTTAGGATCAAGATAATGTGCCATTGCATCCGGAAGAGTTTTCAGTTCCATAAGACCGCGTTTTGCAGCTTCTGCCTTCCATGACTCATCATAACCGTTGCCGTTAAATACAATTCTCCAGTGAGCTTTAACTTCCCTTTCAATAAGGGCATTAAGGGCAGCTTCAAAATCAGAAGCCTTTTCAAGTTCATCTGCAAATGTTTTTAACGCATCAGCAACAATTGAATTCAAGGCTGTATTCGGACCGGCTATAGAAAGAGCCGAACCGCAGGAACGGAATTCAAATTTGTTACCGGTAAATGCAAACGGTGAAGTTCTGTTTCTGTCAGTTGAATCCCTTGGAATAGGAGGAAGAACATCTACACCGATAGTCATTTTTGAACTTTTATCATTTGCGTAAGTTTTTCCTTCCACAATAGAAGACAGTACTTTATAAAGTTCATCACCAAGATAAACAGAAATAATTGCAGGAGGAGCCTCATTAGCACCAAGACGATGATCATTTCCGGCACTGGCAACAGAAATACGCAGAAGATCCTGGTTTTCGTCTACAGACTTAAGTATTGCCGTAAGGAACAGAAGGAACTGTGCATTACTTTCCGGAGTTTTTCCAGGTTCAAGAAGATTCTCTCCTTCATTTGTAGACATGGACCAGTTGTTATGCTTTCCGCTTCCGTTAACGCCGGCAAACGGTTTTTCATGAAGAAGACACTCAAGTCCGTGACGCTTTGCAACCTTTTTCATTACTTCCATAGTAAGCTGATTCTGGTCAACGGCAAGATTCGTCGTATTGAAAATAGGAGCCATTTCATGCTGGGCAGGAGCAGCTTCATTATGCTCCGTCTTAGAAAGAATACCGTACTTCCACAAAGTTTCGTTAAGGTCTTCCATATATTTAACAATGCGCGGATTAAGGGCAGCAAAATACTGGTCATCCATTTCCTGACCTTTTGAAGGCTTTGCACCAAAAAGAGTACGGCCGGTCATGCGGAGATCTTTTCTCTGTGTCCATAATTCATGGTCAACAATAAAGTATTCCTGTTCTGCACCAACTGTTGTTGCAACATGGCTTACATTTTTTCCGAACAGTTTAAGGATTCTTTTTGCCTGAGTATCCAGTGCTTCCATGGAACGGAGAAGAGGAGTTTTCTTATCAAGGGCTTCACCCGTATAGGAACAGAAAGCTGTAGGAATACAGAGTGTGTGTTCCTTAATGAAAGGATAGGAAGTAGGATCCCATACTGTATAACCGCGGGCTTCAAAAGTAGCACGGTGTCCGCCGGAAGGAAAAGAAGAAGCATCAGGTTCACCTTTTACAAGTTCCTTTCCGCTGAAAGACATTATTACAGTACCGTCATCCTGAGGATTGATAAACGAATCATGTTTCTCTGCAGTAATTCCTGTGAGAGGCTGAAACCAGTGAGCATAGTGAGTAGCGCCGTTTTCAATAGCCCATTCCTTCATTGCATGAGCAACAACATTTGCTACATCAAGTTCAAGGGGTGCTCCGTCATCAAGTGTCTTCTTCAGAAGCTTAAAAGTTTCTTTAGGCAGACGCTGTTTCATGACACTCTGATTAAAAACCATGCTTCCGAAAAGCTCAGGTACGTTTACCATTTATTTCCTCCAAAAATAAAAAAGCGATGTACAGACTCCTTCTCCGTATGAAGAAAAAAGAATTTGTACATCGCCTTTGATGATGCCCCTACTCTATCTTATTCAATTCCAAAGGTCAAGCAAGGGCTGCACTTTCTTTCGGACTGTCAGACCTTAAACTTATCAACCGCCTTACCTAAAGTTTCAATATTTTCCGTATTCTTTCTGGTAAGGTCATTTACACTGTTGATAGACTTATTAATAGTTTCTATTCCAAGGGACATTTCTTCCATGCTTGAAGTAATCTCATCGGTAAGACGGGACAAATGCTCCATCTTTTCATTAATGGCAGAATTTTCCCTCTGCATGGAATCACTTCCGGCACGAACATTAACGGTAACATCATTAATCTGCTTGATTGCAGAAAGAACCTGGGTTCCGCCTTCAGACTGTTCCTGCATTGCATTCATAATCGTAAGTTCCTGCTGGGCAACCTGCTGAGTAAGACTGTAAATCCTAGAGAATATTTCCTGCAAAGCTCCTGTTGAATCTGCAACTTCATTAATGCTTGAAAGAACTTCAGTAAGGTTTGTGGTGATAGCCTTACCCTGCTGATTTGAATCTTCTGCAAGTTTTCTGATTTCATCTGCAACTACAGAGAAGCCCTTTCCTGACTCACCGGCATGAGCTGCTTCAATTGCTGCATTCATGGCAAGAAGGTTTGTCTGTTCCGCAATATTCTGAATAACCGTACTTGCTTCAAGAAGGGTTTCAGACTGCTGCTTGATTTTCTGAGTAACAAGAACCGTTCCGTCAATACTCTGTCTTCCGTTTTCAGAAGATGATTCCAGAAGCTTAATGGTATCACCGTTTTTCTGAAGGATGCCGGTAACAGACTTAATGTTGGCAACCATTTCTTCGATAGCAGAAGAAGATTCAACGACACAGGAACTCTGGCTCTGAATATCTTCTACAAGTGACTGAACTGCCTTGTTTACACTGGCCATTGATTCAGTAGCTTCGCGGACATTCTTACCCTGCTGCTGCACCTGACGGTTAACGCTTTCTATGTTTGCAGTAATCTGGTTTGCAGATGCTGCAGTATCATTCATATTGTCTGCAAGAGAAAGACCGTGCTCCTGCATAGTCTGATTGACGTCTTTAACCTGACTGATTGAATCCTGAAGTTTTTCCATAGTCTGATTAAAATACGTATACATCTGCCCGAGTTCATTTTCATTCTTAACTTCCATGCGGACAGTAAGGTCACCGTCTCCCTGGGCAATATTCTTCATTGCAGCAACACCCTTATTCATTTCCTTAACAACTCTACGGATTATGAAGTAACTTAATCCAATTACAACCACAAGTGTAAAGATAAAAATAAGGATAAGTGTATTAAGAATACGCCTTCCGTCAGCATAAACTTCATCAGAAGGAACATTTACACCAAGGAACCAGGTTTCTTCGGCGCCTTCAACAGAAAGGGGATTATAGTATGTAATATACTCTTCACCTCCAATGTTCTGAACGAATGAAAAATTCTTTTTTGTGTTTATTGAATTCTTAAACATTGAAGCAGTTTTTCCTGAAGAAAAATCAGTACTGAGCTGACCTTCCTGAGCCTTATCTTTTGTAACGGCAATAAGACCTGTATGTGCAATCAGAGAAAGATATCCTGAATCATAAATACTTGCTTCTTTAAGAATTGCAGAGAGGGCATCAAGAGACATATCTACCCCCAGCATACCTACAACTGAACCCCTGGAATCATGTATCGGGAATGCAACACCGCATACCCAGATAAGCTTTCCTCCAACTTCATAAGGATTCGGCTGAATCAAAATACCGCGATTAGCTTTCATCGGTTCTTCATACCAGAAGCTTCCTTCATATTCAGTAAGAACACAGCAATCTATTTTTGAACCGTCATTAGTCCAGTAAGGAAGAAGGCGGCCTGTTTCATCATAAGTATCATCATAATTTGCATATTCTGCATCAAGGCTGTCCAGTTTTCCAGGAAGCCATGCACAGTATGCATCAACGAGAGAAGGATGAAGTTCAAGAGTATGCTTTAAAAGACTGTTAATATAATCACGGCGTTGTCTTTCCGGAATGTCTTCAAATTTTTCCAGGGCTGCCTGAAGGGTTCTTGCAACATTAAATTCCATGGTAAGGATTTTTTCTGTACTTTCACCGTAACGCTCTGCCGTTGTATTAAGATAATTTTCTGAAACTTTGTCAAAAGCTTTATTTACAGTGGTAGAAATCAGCACAGCACATAAAACAAGTAAAACAAAAAGTACAGTTCCGATAGAAAGTGCCAGCTGGCGGCTTATAGATTTTGTAAGAATATTCTTCATTTATACCTCTCTTATTTCTCATTATAATTTTAACACAGATACGTTTAAAATCCATTTAATAACAATAAAAGAGAAAAAAATATAAACCGCAGTGAAATTTAGAGAAAATTCAGCCTATTTTTACCTTTGACCAGCTTTTAAGAAGGTTCTCCATGTCTTTTGCTGTAAGAATTTTATTAAACAGTTCCGTACATTTTACAAAAACCTGAGAAAGTGTTATCTGTTCATCCTGAGAAAAATTTCCAAGAACATATTCCGCAACATTACCGTCAGAAGGCTTTCCTACACCAAGGCGGAGTCTCCAGAAATCTGGAGTTCCAAACACGGATTTTATCGACCTTAAACCGTTGTGTCCTCCCAGACCGCCGCTCCATTTAAGGCTCAAAGTTCCCGGAGGAAGTTCAATTTCATCATGTACGACAAGAATGTCAGATGCCGGTATTTTATAAAAACGTGCAGCCTCTCCCACTGCATCTCCGCTGAGATTCATGTAAGTAAGAGGCTTCATGAAATAAATTTTTTTAGGGGCATTTTCAGGAAGAGCCTTTAACTCTCCCCCGTTCAGTTTTCTGACGATATCTTCATAATCAGCCGCTGCAAATTCTGCCTTAAATTTATTCTGATAACTTAAGGAAGAAGAAAAGGGAAGTGATTTTTCAAACAGCCATGCCGTATTGTGACGGGTGTTTTCATATTCCTTTCCATAATTTCCTAAAAATGCAACCAGCTGAATCATAATATACCTTCTGAGAATTAAACAGATTTTCTAAGCACGCGGATTGAATTAAGAACTGCCAGCATGGTAACACCGACATCACCAAAAACTGCCAGCCACATGTTTCCCAATCCGACTGCACACAGAACAATAATAGCAGTTTTTGCAGCTAAAGAAAAGAAAGTATTCTGCCGCACATTCTTCATCGTAACGCGTGAAATTTTTATGGCCTTACTTACGGCAGAAACACTGTCATTCATTATAACTACATCTGCAGCTTCTATTGCAGAATCACTTCCCATTGCACCCATTGCAATACCCGCGTCACTGCGGCTTAAAACAGGTGCATCATTTATTCCGTCTCCAACAAAAATTACGCTTTCATTCTTTTTCTTTTCAGAAATAAGTTTCTCCATTACTTCAAGTTTTCCGTCCGGCAAGAGCTGGCTGAACACCTGAGTGATCCCTGTCTTTTCCGCACACAGTTCCGCAGCTTCTTTTGTATCTCCCGTAAGCATAACCGTCTTAGAAACTTTATTTCCATAAAGTTCTGCTATGGCAGAAGCCGCATCTTCCTTTAACACATCACTGATGATTATACTGCCAAGAAATTTTTTATCTTGTGCAACATAAATTACAGTTCCTCCATCAGAAGCTGCATTTTCAATTCCCTGAACGCCTTCAATTTCCATAAGGCGCCTGTTGCCTGCAAGAATCTGCTTTCCGTCAAGCTTACATTTTATTCCGTGACCGCTGATTTCTTCCGCATCCTTCACATTCAGTTTAAGACAGTCAGGACAGCTGTGTATTTTTTTTAATGAACGGGAAATCGGATGTTCTGAATAATACTCTGCATGAGCCGCAATTTTTACAAGCTCCTCTTCCGTAATATCTGCTCCGGAAGCTACATTAATTTTAGTTACTTCAAAAACACCTTTGGTAAGGGTTCCGGTTTTATCAAATACTACAGTACCGGCACGGCTGAGCATTTCTATATAATTTGAACCCTTGATAAGAATACCGTTTCTGGAAGCAAGACCAATTCCGCTGAAGAAACTTAAAGGAATTGAAATCACAAGGGCACACGGACAAGAAACTACAAGAAGTTCCAGTGCACGATAAATCCAGGTATGCCATACAAGCGTGCTTCCACCTGAAACAAGCGGCGGTATTACTGCAATTGCAACTGCCGTAATACATACCAGGGGAGTATAAATCTTTGCAAACTTGCGGATAAATTTTTCAGTACGGGCTTTCTTTGACTGAGCATTTCTGACCATCTTTAAGATTCTGCTGACAGAACTTTCAGAAAACTCTTTTTCTACAGAAACTTCAATAACTCCGTTTACATTCATAAAACCTGCAAGTACAGTTTCGCCTTCCATAACTTCACGGGGAACGCTTTCTCCAGTAAGGGCTGAAGTATCAACCATTGTTTTTCCTGAAACAACTTTTCCGTCAAGAGGAATTCTTTCTCCAGGCTTAACTACAATAATGTCACCGGCTGCAACTTCCTCTGCAGGGACATTAACAATCTGCCCATCTTTTTTTATGTTTGCACTGTCAGACCTTATCTTTACAAGTTCAGAAATAGAATGCTTTGAATGATCAACCGCCTTATCCTCAAGATATTCGCCGAACTGAAACAGAATCATTACGGCAACACCTTCTGAATATTCCCCCATGAATACAGCACCGATTGCTGCAACAGACATAAGGAATTCTTCTCCAAACCATTCACCGTGAATAATACTTAAGACAGCTTCCTTCAATACAGAAAATCCTGTCAGCATATAGGCTGCAAAATAACATGCAAGAAACGCACCGCGTACATACATGCCCTGACCAGAAAAGAAAGGAAGTTTTTCAAGAAGTACGGCAGCAAGAAAAAATACAGCAGCAATAATTATTTTTTTTAATGATCCTTCTTCTTCCTCATCCTCTTCTGCTCCTTCATCATCCGCACAGCAGTCGTCATGACAGCAGCAGTGATGATGCTCATGATTATGTTCATGATGATGCTCATGACCGGAATGTTCACGCTCAATCTCGTCTATCTTACAGCATTCTATTTTCTTCATAAATAACCTCCAAACTATTCCGAAAGATGTTCTATACCCACGTTAAGTATGAGGCTTACATGCTCATCAGCAAGTGAATATATTACAAGTTTTCCGTCACGGCGGAATTTAACAAGACCGCTGGATTTTAAAACCCTGAGCTGCTGACTTATGGCAGGCTGAGTCATTTCCAGCTTCTGAGAAATTTCTGTAACGCTGAGTTCAGCATTTAAAAGTGAATGAAGTATCTTTATTCTGGTCGAATCACCAAAAATCTTAAAAAGTTCAGCAAGATTAAAAAGCATAGATTCATCAACTTCTGCTGCTTTAGATTCTTTTTTCATTACGCATAACCTCCTGCTTATATATTTATATAAACATATAAGCATATATTTATATGTTATGCAATATCTTTTTTACATAAATAAACAAAATAATAAATCCATTAAAATCTAAGCTTAAATAATACCGTCTTTTTTCAGCTGTTCCTTCAACTCATCAGCGCCGGTAAACACATAGGACTTTATACCAAGGGAAGCAGCCGCATCTGCATTATCTTTACGGTCATCAATAAAAACACAGTTTTCAGGTTCCGCATTTTCTGCTGTAAGAATAAGCTTCCAGAAATTTACATCCGGTTTGGAAACTCCCATAAAACAGGAAGAATATGTCTGATCAAAAAAGGCATAGTCTCCCCTTTCGATATGATTTGCATAATGACTGGAAATCGTATTTGTTCCGCAGATTACCCGATGACCTGAAGCTTTTAATTCCTTTATCAGTTCCACGGTTTTTTCATTTAAAACAGGATGAAAAAGCCAGTGCCACCAGTCAGTGGTAACTTTAATTCCGCTGCGTTCTGAAAATATCCTCCAGAATTCCCGGCAGTCAATTATTCCGTCGGAACATAAAGTAAACAGATTTGTTTTTGAAGGATCTGAAGCATCTGCATCCGTCAAGCAGCCGCAATACTCAAGAAACTGCTGATGTGATATTTTAAGAATTGATTCGATTCTTGATTCAATTTTTGCAGTTGTAGTTACAACACCGCCCATATCAAAAATAAAAAGCATTCAAAACTCCCCAAAACTATTATAAAATATTCTTCAGGTCACTAAATTTCTTTATCTCTTTATAGTAAGAACTTGCCGTACCAAAACCATATGAAGCCCAGGCAAAACTGATTCCGGCCTTTATGCACTCATTACAGTCTCCCTGAGTATCTCCCACATACAGAGGAAAGCTTAACTGATTTCTGTCTTTTAAGATAATAAGATTCTCTGCCTTTCCTTTTCCTGTCCTTCCAAAACATTCAAAGTCTTTAATGTATGGAGCAAGCCCTGTTTTTTCCAGCATGAGTTCAATATAGCCGTTCTGACAGTTACTTACTATATAAAAGTTTTCCTGAGAACTTAATTCAATAATCGTATCTACGACTCCAGGATAAGTAATGTCCACATCGTTGTTACGGATTGCAATCTGTTCTTCAGTACAGCATTCAGCAAGCAGGATATCCCTTTTTTCTTTTTCAAGCTCCGGCCATAAATCTGCCGCAATAACATCCATGGTTTTTCCAAATTCTTTCTGGAGAATCTGTGCATTTACCTTGCGGACCCCGTAACCTGTTTTTTCTACAGCCTTATTCCATGCAACGGCAACTATACCTGTGGTATTCCAGATTGTTCCGTCAATATCAAGAATTACTGCATCAAATTCTGCACTCATCGCTTCTCCTGTTTATACACGCGCTTTGTTTCATTCTATCACATTATCTTCAGAAAAAAAATAAGGCAGGTTCATATGAAGCAACCATCATATAAACCTGCCTGAAACTCGTCGGCATTCTCTAGAAATACACATTAGTGGATTTCTAGAGATGCCCTTTATTTTATACTTGGAGTTGAAGTTGAACTTCCTGTCGAAACCGCACTGAGAGTAGAAGACTCATAGCACAGTCCGTTAAAATCATTTGAAGAAATTGTCGGAGCTGTATACACAGAATAACTTGAGGTAGAAGAACTTGTAAACGACGGGCATGACATTACAAAAAGCCCGAAGCTTGAGGAAGGCAGCGAATACGCATAAACAGTAGAACCTGAAACCTGTACGGCAACTTTACTGAAAGAAGAAGATGAACTGCTGCTCGAGCCAGGCTGCCTGTTAGAAAAAGAACTGCCGGAAAAATATAAAACTTTCTGACCGCTAGTATTATATTCACTTATAGCCATTGAAGAACCGCTGGTACCGGCAAATGTTCCACCGGTAACATAAATCTTATTTCCGGAATCAAAGGAATCTTCAGAACCGGTAGGTGCATAAGAAACTACATAGCCGCCTTTTATATAAAGATTACCGTTACAGTCAATACCGTCACCGCCTGTTGATTTTACATAAAGAAATCCATCATTCATGTAAAAACTTGCACTGGAATCACTGACGTTTATTCCGTCATCAGTTGCAGTAACACTTGTTTTTCCACCGTTAATCTCAATGAGGCTTGCCCCCTCAATTCCTTCTGCCGCAAAAGTTATACTTGTATTGGAATATTTAACTCCATCTGCATCATAATAGCTTGCAGTCTTATTGGAGTCATTCGTATAACCTGTAACACCAGTCACATTAAAAGTATTTGTTCCGCCGGCAATATAAACCTTTGAAGAACCGATGCCCTTTCCATTATATGTAGTAACATTTAAGGTTCCGCCGTTTATATAGACATAACTTGTACTATCGTCAGTATCAGTTTTTATTCCGCAGGCTTTACGGTAATCAGATGAAGATATTGCTCCGGTTCCCTTAAAGGTAATCGTGCCGTCATTTACAACAACACCGGTATCCCCCATAAGACCGTTTTTACCTGTTGAAGTAAGAGTGAAGGTTCCGCCGTCAATCGTTAAGACAGATTTTGAAGCAATACAGTTTTTATAAGCCTGAGTAACAGAAAGAGAACCGCTTCCTGAAACAGTCATATCACCCTTACAATACAGCGTTCCCTTTGAATCACTTCCTTCAGAAACAGCGGTCTTAACAACAGTACAGCTGACAGTAGCTCCGTCATCATCTGTATAGGTTGAACCACTGGAAGTAGAATATTCTTCTCCATAGCCTGTACCGTAAGAACGTCCGTCGGCAAAAGTATTTGTTCCGCTTACATCAACAACGGCAGGAGAGCCTTTTGTAATATCTACGCAGGGATAGTTTGATGAAGTAATTGTTGCATCATTAAGATATACGGCAACCTTGTCCGTACCGTTTGACTGAATCTTAACACCGCCGGTAGTCATGGTTCCGCTTATATAAACTGCAAGTTCACCGGAAAAAGAAGTTGCATTTACGCGGATAAGTCCTGTTGAAGAGCCGCTGTCATATTTATAGTCAACGGCAACATAAGATGAATCCGTACTTTCGCCAAAAAAATACTGCTTGGATTTTAGGATTTCCGTCCATTCCGATCCGTCAGAAGAAACCTTACCGTCAGTAATATTTAAATAAATTACATTTGAATATGCCTCAGTATCTACCGTTACAGTTGAATTATAGGAAGTAGAAGTACCTGCAGACAATCCTGAACTGCTGCTTCCACTTGAACCTGAACCTGTTGAACCGTAATTAACTGAATTGCTGTTTCCGTCATCATAACCTGCTGAACAGGCAAACATTAATACCAACGCACCCGCCAGCGCCATGTGAATGATTTTCTTCACAATAATTTTTTCTTTCATAAAGAACTCCTATGCAGTATCAAATAAATTTCCTTTTTTTGCGTTGTGTTTTTCAATATAGTTCCCTGTTTCGTAAAGCAAATTAAAAATTTTCAATTTAAATGAAAGTTCAGGCAGAATTTTTTGTTATTCTTAAAAATTTCAATATTCCTGCAGTCTTAAGGAATTTACAGTAGTGTGAAAATTATCACAACACCCCACCCCATCCACATAAAAACACTGTGATAAACTTCACAATAAATATAAAAATTCACTATTTAACAATACAAATATATAGTAAACCCGAAAAATACACGATTTAATGTTTCTATCAACGATAGACAAATAAAAACAAGGTAAATAAAATATGAGAATATCCTGTTACATATCGTGATTTTTTTCACAATAACAGATATTAAAAGGGATTTGCGATGAAAACGACTGTTATGCCGGAACCTTCAAAAAGAAGACTGGTACTTTTAGGAAGACTTCTCTCAACCTATAAGGAAAAAACAATCACTTCGCAGAAAATTCAGGAGCTTACCGGATGGACTGCCGCTGCAATCAGGCGTGACATTGCAATGCTTGACCTGCACTGCGGAGCAAGCAACGGTTATAAAGTTCCGGAATTAAAAGAAGCACTGCAGGCTCTTGTCTGTACCGTAAGCGATAAGCAGAAATGCTGCATCATCGGCCTCAACAGAATGGGACAGGTACTTCTTGATAACAATGAGCTTTACGACTCGCCTTTTAAAATCGTGGCAGGATTTGATTCCAACGTGAACAGAACCGAAGTCTTACAGTCTTCCTTTCCCCTTCACCCGACAACGCTTCTTGAAAGCATAATAAAGTCGGAAGGCATTCAGTATGCAATACTTACAGCAGACGGAGAAGAAGCACAATCTCTTGCAGCAAGGCTTGCCCAGTGCGGAATCAAAGGAATCGTAAACTACACTTCCTGTGTGCTTACCCTTCCAAAATCAGTGTCAGTAGAAAACGTATGTCTTCTTACAGCACTTGAAAACCTCAGTGCAGGAAACAACAGCTGAACAGAACAGCTAAGGAGAAAATTATGAGCAGAGTTTACAATTTCAGTGCAGGTCCATCTTGCCTGCCGGAAGAAGTTTTAAAAGAATGTGCAGCAGAAATGCTTGACTACAACGGAACAGGTCAGTCTGTAATGGAAATGAGCCACCGCTCAAAGGCTTACGAACCAATCATTCAGGACGCAGAAGCAATGGTCCGCAAACTCATGAAGGTTCCTGAAAACTATAAGATTCTTTTTGTACAGGGCGGAGGATCTACTCAGTTTGCAATGGTTGCAGAAAACCTCGGTATCCACACAGGAAAAGCTGCTTACATCGAAACAGGTGTATGGGCAAAAAAAGCTGCTCAGGAAGCTGCAAAACTCGGTATCGAAGTTACTACAATCGCTTCTTCAAAAGACAAGAATTATTCATACATTCCTAAGGTAGAAAAAATCGAAGGTGACTATGATTATGCCTATATCTGTTTCAACAACACAATCATGGGAACCCATTACGAATACATCCCTGAAACAGGAAACATTCCTCTTGTTGCAGATATTTCTTCCTGCGTTCTTTCTGAAGAACTTGACGTTTCTAAATTCGGACTTCTTTTTGCAGGAGCACAGAAAAACCTTGCACCGGCAGGAGTTACCCTTGTAATCATCCGCGAAGACCTTATTACAGAAACACCAAGAGCCGGAACACCTACTATGCTTACATACAAAACTCACGCAGATAACGGAAGCATGTACAATACACCGCCATGCTACACAATCTACGTTCTGGACAAAGTTCTTCACTGGATTGAAAAGAACGGCGGTGCTGCAGGAATCAACAAACTTAACGTAGAAAAGGCAGATTACCTCTACAACTTCCTTGATAATTCTGATTTCTATCATGCTACTGCAGAAAAAGGAAGCCGCTCACTTATGAACGTTCCATTCCTTACTAAATACTCAGATCATGCCGCTGATGATGAAGCAGCTGCAGCAAAAGAAAAAGAAATCAACGACAAGTTTGTAAAGGAAGCAACAGCAGCAGGACTTGTAAATCTTAAGGGACACCGTCTCGTAGGCGGAATGCGTGCTTCAATCTACAATGCCATGACTCTTGACGGAGTAAAAGCTCTTGTTGAATTCATGAAAAAATTTGCAGCAGAAAACAAATAAACCAGGAGAATTAATAATGTACAAGATTCAGACTTTAGACCGTATCAGCGCCATCGGACTTGATAAATTTCCACGGGATGACTATGAAATTGCCAGTGAGATTATGAACCCGGACGCAATTCTTGTCCGCTCACATGACATGCTCAGCATGGAACTTAATCCTACTGTAAAGGCAATTGCCCGTGCAGGTGCAGGTGTAAACAACATTCCATTTAAAGAACTTGCACAGAAAGGCGTTGTTGTTTTCAACACACCGGGTGCAAACGCAAATGCCGTAAAAGAACTTGTAATCATGAGCCTTCTTCTTGCCAGCCGTCCTGTAATTGCTGCAAACCGCTGGGTTAATTCAGAACTCAAAGGAAAAGGTGCAGAAATCGCTTCTCTTGCAGAAAAAGGAAAAAAGAACTTTATCGGTCAGGAAGTAAAAGGAAAAACTCTCGGTGTAATCGGTCTTGGTGCAATCGGTGCTATGGTTGCAAATACTGCAATCGAACTGGGAATGAATGTAATCGGATACGATCCTTTCCTTTCTGTTGATGCAGCATGGTCCCTCAAATCAGAAGTAAAACATGCAGAAACTCTTGATACACTCTTTGCAAAGGCTGACTATCTTACAGTTCACGTTCCTGAAACTCCAGATACAAAAGGCCTCATCAACGCTTCTACAATCAAGAACATGAAAGACGGCGTACGCATCATCAACATCGCCCGCGGTGGTCTTGTAAACAACGAAGACGTTCTTGCTGCCCTCAACTCAGGAAAAGTAAGCTGCATGGTAACAGACTTTGCCGCAGAAGAACTTCTTAACAACGACAAGGTTATCTGTATGCCTCACCTTGGAGCATCTACTCCGGAAGCAGAAGACAACTGTGCCGTAATGGCTGTTAAAGAACTCCGTGACTTTTTGGAAACAGGAGCTATCAAAAACAGCGTTAACTATCCTAAATGCAAGATGGATTCAGAAATCCCTGCAGGCGGAACACGTCTGTGCATCGCACATAAAAATGTTCCTAACATGATTGCACAGTTTACATCTGTTCTTGGTAATGCTAAATACAACATTTCAGGAATGATTGATCAGAACCGCAACGACATCGCATATGCACTTATCGACGTTGACGGAAAGATTGATGAAGCTGCAGTTAACGCACTTTCTGCAATTCCAGACGTAATCAACGTACGTCCAATTTATGCATAAGAACATAAAAAAGCAGATTATAAAACCATATAAATAATTGACCAAAAAAAATGCCTGCCGGTGTTACGCTTGTCAAACGTTTCCCGGCAGGCCCTTTTTTTTACACTAAAAGCTGTTATTTTATTTTAAAACCGAAACATCCAGTTCAGTAAATCCTTCAAGAAGTTCTCCTGCAATTTTTACAAGTTTTGCAAGATCTCCTTTTCTTGAACCTTCAATATTCAGCGGCATTACCGGATCATGAAGACTCATGCGGAGAAGAATCCAGCCCTTAACGTCTTCACCCTTAAACAGAAGGCGAACCCCTTCAAAGTTTTCAGGAACGACATAGCCTTTTTCTTCTGCACGCTTTTTAAACTCAGACAGAACGGATTTTCCGTATGATTTAAAATCCTCTGCCTTTATCTTAAAACGGTATTCACCTTCTTCTACAAGAGGAGGCAGCTTTTCAATAAGGCTTTTCAAAGAACCGCCGTTTTTCTTTGCCTTAGCAAGAGCAACAACCATTTTTACGGCAAGATATGCTCCGTCATCAAGGAAATAATTTTCAAGAAGGGCACCATGACCGGAAGTTTCCATTGCAAGAGGACAGACTTTTCCTGCTGCATTAAGTTCCTTCTGCTTGTTGATTACATTCTTATAACCGCGCATGTAGCACAGATGATGAAGATGAAGCACTTCTTCAAGAAAATAAGTAAGGCGGTCTGAAGTAACGCTGTCCGTAATTATAGTGCTGTCAGGATAATCAGGAGCAAGTATGGCTGCAACAAGAGCAATGATTGCATCCCGGTTTACTTCACTTCCGTCACTTAAAACGGCACTCATACGGTCAACGTCAGTATCAAAAATAAGACCAAGATCTGCTTTTGAATCTACAGTAGCTTTCTGAATTGATTCCATTGCAGCTTTATTTTCCGGATTAGGAATATGGTTAGGAAAACTTCCGTCCGGCTCAAGGAACTGACTTCCGTCAATACAGCAGCCAAGAGGAGCAAGTATTTTTTCTGCAAAAAAACCGCCTGCACCGTTTCCGGCATCAACAACGATTTTTAATCCGGACAGAGGCTTCTCCTGTTCGGAAGAAGAAAGTCCCTTACAGATGGCATTTCTCAGATGAGCGGCATAAACTTCAATAAGGTCAAAGCTTTCGCACTTTGAAAGATCTGCACCGGAAGCTTTTTCTGCATCAATACCGGCAGCAGCTTCAAGAATTGCAGTAATGTCTTCATGCTCAAGTCCACCGTCAGCATCAAAAAACTTAACGCCATTTCTGTTAAAAGGAAGGTGGCTTGCAGTAATCATTACAGAACCGTCGAATTTTGTCTGATCAAAAACAATGCTCATAAACATTGCAGGAGTTGTCGCCATTGAACAGCGTACAACCTTTACTCCCTGACAGAGAAGTCCCTGTGCAATTGCAGCTTCAAGGGAAGGACCTGATATTCTTGAGTCACGTCCGACTCCAACCTTCAGTTCACTTACATTTTTCTTTGTTTTTTTTGCCAGCCAGAGAGCAAATGCACCGCCGATTTTCCTGCATGCTTCTTCCGTAATGTTTACATGCTCATCAGCAATTCCTTCCAGTGCTATACCGCGGATATCACTTCCGTTCTGAAGTTTAAGCAAATCTGATTTTTCCATTATAAATTCCCCTGCACCAAAAACATCAGCCGATCATAAAATAAACACTGAAGAAATGAAGTATGCTTCCAAACAGTGCAAAAAGATGGAAGAAACTGAGGCTCCACTTTCTTCTTCTGAAAATGTAACAGATTCCGCAGACACTGTAAGAAAGACCGCCGGCAAGAAGGAGATATCTGCTGACAGCATTCAAAGTTATAGGTGCATATACAAATACACTTAAAATAAGCCAGCCGAAAACAATATAAGTAAATACAGAGAATGCCCTCAATCTTGAACCGAATACAGAATACAAAACTATAAGCAGTCCGCAGATTGCCCATACAATTGATGCAAGAGAAAAGGCAGCCTTAAGAGGGAAAAGTGCAAAAATAAACGGTGTATAGGTTCCTGCAATAAGGATGTAAATTGCATCATGATTAAAAATAGAAAAAACTTTCTTTGCAACTACAGGCCTCAGGGCATGATACAAAGTTGACATAAGATACATTATGAAAAGTGACGCACCGAAAACAAGTACGCTTGCCATAAACGTAGATACAGGAATTCCTGCCGGATGATAGAAATATGCCTTTATTGCAAGAAGAACGATTGCTGCAGCGCTGAGCCCGGCACCGATTCCGTGAGTAATGGAACTGAAAATTTCCTCACCGAGAGTATAAGTTCTGGACTTACGTTCATTATATGCAAGCTGTGCATTTGCCTTCTGCAAGCGGCGTTCCTTTTTAAGGGCAGCTTCTTCTTCTCTAAGTCTGCGGCGTTCAGGATTCTGTGCATACTGCTGCTTTACTTCCTGAATCTTTTCTTTTGCCTGTTTTTTTATTGTCTGAATTGCGGCCTTCTTTTTAGCCTTAAGAGACTTTCTTGTAATTCTTCTTGAAATGTCAGCCATAAAATGCCTCCGATTTTTTTTAATGTCTATATGAAATGATTATCTCACAAATTCAACTTTGCTTCTACTTAAACTTTATGTCTGATTCAGGCTTAAGTTTCAGTACAGAATTTTAAGGGCATCCATTCTTCCAATAGATTTCAACGCTTCTATTACAAGAGGTTTGTTTTCTTTTCTATTAAACTGAAGAAGTGCCCGCTGAAGCCTTCGTTCCCTTCCGCCCCGTGCTACATAAACTTCCGCAAGATGCCCGTCAGCTTTTTTTTCATGAGGATTAAAGCCTGTATAATACATGCAGGTTGCAAGACTTCCCGGAGTAGGATAAAAATCCTGAACCTGATCAGGAACAAAGCCCGTCTTTTTTAAATACAGGGCTGTTTCCAGAGCTTCTTTAAGACCGGCTCCCGGATGACCTGCAATATAATATGGAACAAGATACTGCTTTAATCCAAGTTCCTTATTTATTCTTGCATATTCGGCAGAAAACTCTTCATAAACTTTATGAGTGCTTTTGCGCATTAGTTTCAAAACTGAATCACTGACGTGTTCCGGAGCAACCTTAAGCTGACCGGAAATATGATGCTTACACAATTCATAGAAAAAGGTTCTGTCCTTATCCATCATAAGATAATCAAACCTTATTCCTGAACGAATAAAAACTTTTTTTACTTTTGGAAGCGCCCTGAGTTTCTGTAAAAGTTCTACATAGTCTTTATGACTTACCTCAACATTCTTACAGGGATTAACTCCAAGACAGTCTTTATTCTGACAGGCACCCCTTTCTTTCTGAAATTTGCAGGCATCCTTTCTGAAGTTGGCAGTCGGTCCGCCCACATCATGAATATACCCTTTAAAGTCTGCATCTTCAGTCATAACCTTTGCTTCTTCAATCAGGCTTTCATGACTTCTGGACTGAATGCGACGCCCCTGATGAAAAGTAATTGCGCAGAATGAACAGGCCCCGTAACATCCGCGGCAGCTTGTAAGGCTGAACTTAACTTCACTTAATGCAGGAACTCCAGATTTTCCCTGGGAATTTTTTCTGTCATACATGGGATGCCACTTTCTCGTAAACGGAAGTTTATACAGCCCGTCCATTTCTTCCTGAGACAAAGGCAAAGAAGCCGGATTCTGAACAACAAACCGGGAATCAGCTTTTTCTACAAGAGTTTTTCCGTTAAGTGCATCCGTATTCTGTTCCTGAATAAGAAAGCTTTTTGCAAAAGTTTCTTTACTTTCTATAGTATTTTTACTTACCTCTTCATAAGAAGGAAGCATGATAAAATCTTTTTCAGGCAGTTCGCTTTCTTTTCCTGTATACCAGCAGGTTCCACGGACATCACGAATTTCTCTTGCCGTCTTACCGGACTTTAACTGAGAAGCAATTTCCAGTATTGCATGCTCTCCCATTCCATAGATAAGAAGATCTGCCTTAGAATCCAGCAGAACTGATTTTTTTACAGTATTGGACCAGTAATCATAGTGAGAAGTTCTCCGAAGGCTTGCTTCAATACCGCCGATAATTACGTTTACGCCTTTAAAGCTTTCCCTGATTTTCTGAACGTAAGTTACAAGAGCCCTGTCAGGACGATGACCCTTTTCTCCCCCATGAGAATAATCATCTTCAGAGCGGGGCTTGTTGTTTGCAGTATAATTGCTGACCATCGAATCCATGGCTCCGGCACTTACCAGAAAACCAAGCTTCGGTCTTCCAAACTTTTTAAAATCCTCTGTAGAATGCCAGTCCGGCTGAGGCAGTATTGCTACCGTATATCCGTTATGTTCAAGCAGCCGTCCTAAAATTGCAGCGGCAAAACTTGCATGGTCAACATAAGCATCCCCGCTGACAAAAACAAAATCTACTTCTTTAATATTCCGTTCAGCCAGATCTTCCGGAGATACAGGAAGAAATTTTTCGTTTTCTGAATTCATTTCTCACACTCCTGATTTTTTCTGACCACATATAAAAATTCTTTTGTATGCACGGCTCTTTTTTTCAAATTACGGGACGCCCTGAACGCATTGTATTTTTCTTCCAGCACAGTAACAGTTCCCACTTTATTTAAAAGCGCAACCATTTCTTCTTCGGGAATAAATCCTTCATTATTAAAAGACACAAGAAGATACCTGGCTTTTATACGGCTAACAAGATCCAGAAAAGTTTCAGAAGCCTTCATTTTTTTATTATAGGCAGAACGGTTCCAGTCTTTAGGAATACCGGAAACCCGGCTCATTATGTTTTCTTCAGGACGCTTATAATCAGCAAGAAGATTCAGCATAAAATAATTGGAGCCGTAAGGATGCTGGTTGTAAGGCGGATCAATATAAGCAAGATCGACAGTCTGGGGAATAATATCCGCCGCAAGGTTTGCATCATTCTGAATGACTTTTACCCGGCTTTTATATTTACTAAATACAGGAAAAGGCAGCTGGATTTTTCCCTTAATGCGTGAAAGTGCATCTGCTTTTGTTCCCCCGAATTTTCCGATACCTGTTGCAGAATTTTTATAAAAACCTTTGAACACTCCGCCGGTATTTGCATGAATTGAAGCTTCAGAAAGAAGGGGTGCAATAAAATAATCTTTCAGTTCTTCAGGAACTTTTTTTTCTATCAGCTGACGCATCACGTCAAGATAACAGGCATTATAGGGAGTATAAAAACATCTTTCTCCAGAGTGAATGTCTTCTATATTTTTAGGAGCATAGTATTCACTTATAAAACCCGGAACCTTCAAAAAAGAATTTTCATCTTCAGAAAGGAAGTTCTTTATTTTTCTATGACAGGAAGCAATTAAATCTGAATGAAGTTTTTTCAGCAGCTCCATATCCAGATCAGCAGCATTTGAAAGATAGCAGCGGCTTATGCAGGCAGCATAATTTTCTAAATCATTAACATACTGAACTGAAGCACGGCTTTTCATGAATCTGGAAACTATTCCGCTTCCTGAAAACATATCCAGCACTGAAAGTTTATCTTTACCAAGTTCCTTACGGACAATCTGAATTCCACAATCAATAAAATCAAGCAGCGAACGTTTATTGCCTATATATGTAATAAGCTGCTGTGTCAGGAATTCTTCAGATTCAGTCATAAAAAAAAGTATATCAGCCTGCGGGTAAAAAAACAACGGAATGAATCTTCAGGATTACTCTGATTCCGAATAAGAAACCACTTCTACACCATAAGTTCCGTCTCCCACTAAATTTTCTTTTATTTCATATTCTATAGTAAATTCCTTTATATATTTTATTCCGCGTACAGTACCATATTCAACATATATATCATAACGCTCATCACTGTCACAGTATTCTTTGATATATTCATACCGATTTTCTATATAGCTGTACAAATCAGTTACAGAATAAAAAACAATATTTCCATAACTACAAAAATCCAGAAAATCTTCTTTCGAATACTCTTCCTTCAGTTCATCCGGAACTGTAAATTCAGAAACTATTCCACTCCGTATTGTTTTAAACCCCTGAAATACTCCCACGTTACCTGACGAAAAATTATACTCAATCATACTGGAAGCTGGTTCAACCCATGCATTTTTATTATATTCGAATTCTTCATAGTCATGAAAATAAACTCCAGATTTAAAATCATCACATGAAACAAATAAAATAGAAAAAACAAATATCAACAAACATTTTTTAACCATAAATCTTCCCTTAAAAAAATCCTAACCAACAAATTTATGATTGTCAAATATTATTCACAGCCGATACTTAAGCGCCTCAAAAATCTTCTTTCAACAGACAACACAGACCGATTGCCGACTTTACTTAATCCTACTATAATTCATAAATCCAAATATATGAGAGGAAATTTTATGGCTCAGACAATCGACTACAAAAAAGCAGGTGTTGATGTTAACGAAGGCTACAAAGCTGTTGACAAGTATCGCAAACAGGCAGAACGTGCCCGCATTCCGGGACAGCTTACAGACTTAGGTGCATTCAACGGAATGTTCGCAGTTCCAAAAGGAATGAAAAACCCTGTAATGGTAAGCGGAACTGACGGTGTAGGTACAAAACTTGACATTGCATTCAAGCTTAAAAAATATGACACAGTTGGAATCGATTGTGTTGCGATGAGCGTAAACGATATTCTCTGCTCAGGAGTAAAAACCAGCTTCTTCCTTGATTACATTGCATGCGGAAAACTTGATTCAAAAATTGCCGGTGAACTTGTAAAAGGTGTTACCGACGGCTGTCTTGATGCAGGCTGTGCACTTCTCGGTGGAGAAACAGCAGAAATGCCTGACTTCTATGATGAAGGAAAATACGACCTTGCAGGATTCGGCGTTGGTGTTGCAGACAAGTCAGATATCATTGACGGTAAAAAAATAAAAGAAGGAGACATCCTTATCGGGCTTTCTTCTACTGGTCCTCATTCAAACGGATATTCCCTTATCCGCAAGCTTGTAAAGAACTTTGAAGAAGAAATTACCCTCAACGGTAAAAAAACAAGAATCGGAGATGCACTCCTTACTCCTACACGCATTTATGTAAAACCGGTAATGGAAATCCTTAAAAAATTTCCTGGTTCAGTACACGGAATGGTTCACGTTACTGGAGGCGGATTCTACGAAAACGTACCGCGCATGTACCAGAAAGCTCCGGAAGGCAAAAAGCAGCTCTGCTCTGTAATCAAAAAGAACAGCTGGGAAGTTCCTGCAATTTTTGACGAACTTATCAAGAGAGGTGCTGATCCTAAAAACGTATTCTCAACCTTCAACATGGGAATCGGATTCGTACTTGCAGTAAGCAAAAAGGATGCAGAAAAAATACTTAAAGCCTTCAATACAAATGCAAAAAAATATTCAAAAAAAGGTATTCCTGACATGAAGGCTTATGAAATCGGATATGTCAGCCACACCGACAAAGTTATAAAGGGTGAATTCAAAGGCAACAAGGAAATGACACAGTTTGTTGACTGAGGTTTACCCCGCAAGGAATAAAAAATGGCAGTAAAAGTTTTTATTGACGGAAAAGAAGGAACAACAGGACTCAAAATATTTGAGCGGTTTGCAAAAAGAAATGACATCGAAATTCTTCAGATTGATGAAGAAAAGCGCAAGGATCCTGTAGAAAAAGCAAAGATGATAAATGCTTCGGATTATACGTTTCTCTGTCTTCCTGATGCAGCAGCAATAGAAAGCGCAGAACTCTGTACAAATCCTAAAACTGTAATCATCGACGCATCTACGGCACACAGAACCAATCCTGACTGGGCATACGGTTTTCCGGAACTTGATAAATCCTTCAGAGAAAAAATCTCTGCTTCAAACAGAATTGCAGTTCCAGGATGCTATGCTTCCGGCTTCATTTCTTTAGGTTATCCTCTCGTTAAATCCGGCATTCTTCCAAAAGATTATCCTGTAGTAATACATGCTGTTTCAGGTTATTCAGGAGCAGGAAAAAAGGCTATTGCCCTTTATGAAGCAGAAGACCGCAACCCTGAACTTGATTCACCGCGTTTATATGCCCTTACTCAGGCACACAAGCATCTTCCTGAAATGAAAAAAATCACAGGACTTGAATACGAACCAATTTTCAATCCTTATGTCTGTGATTACTTCCAGGGAATGACTGTAACCGTAGGTCTGCATGCAAGGCTTCTGGCAAAAAAAGTAACTGCCCGTGACGTATGGGAAATGATGTCTGAGCATTACGCAGGCAGCCGCTTTGTAAAAGTTGCAGGCTTTATGGGAGAAGGAACTTTAACTGAACAGTTTATTCCTGCAAACACTCTGGCCGGCACCAACAACATGGAAATCTTTGTTTACGGCAATGACGACCGCATCATGCTTACCTCAAGATTCGATAATCTGGGCAAGGGAGCTTCCGGTGCTGCAGTTCAGTGCCTTAATATCCGCATGGGTATAGACGAAGGAGAATCTTTATAAAATGAAAAGATTTTTTGTATTTTTAGTTTTACTTACTGCTCCGACAGTCTGTTTTTCAAATACAAAAGATACTTCACAGGATATAAAGTTTCCGCAGACTGTTTTCTCTCAGCAGGATTCAGTCTGCATTAACAGGCTGTCAGCTTCTTCAGAATATGATGAATCTGACAGTCTTGGAACCGCACTATTCCGGGTTATTTTTGAGCTTCTGCTTATTCAGAATCTCAGCGTTTACTACGACGAATATCCTTTTGCAGACGGAAATAATTACATAACCTATGCAGCCGGTCCAGATGAAACCTATGGGAAACCATGGCGCTACACAATAGAAACCGGAGCTTTCTATTATCCCCGCACAAAAACAATCGGAAACTGTACCAGACTTGAAGGAACCACCTGGCATTTCTTTGGTCCAGTTTTTGATAATCAGGTGTTCAAAAAAACAGATGAAGACTTCTTTTACGGATATTTTAATCTGGGAGGACAGTACTACCTGTTTCAGACAAATCCTCTGAGCGTAAGCTTTTTCGTTCAATGGGCTCATGTGTATGGAAAAATTAAAAACGACGGTATCGGATTTGGCTTTATCCTAAAATCCTTCATCGCCCGAAAACTTCTTCTGGAATACAGATTTTATGCCAGTGATTTTTCTTCTGACGAAGATAAAAAAGGTTTGGAATACGATCCGGATTCAATCATAGAAAATAATCTTGAAGCAGGTATAATGCTGGCTGACGGCATAGAACTGTTTCTGGGATGGAAAGTTCAGCAGAACGGATTTACCCAGATTCAGTGCAGTGCCGCAAGCATAGGATTAAAAAAGCATTTCTAAAATTGCTGCTGAGTCCAATATCAGACCTTAAATCCCGTAATCATATCAATAACGGCACCTGTAGCTTTCTGATTTTTCTGAGCAGATTCAGAAACTGATTCTGCAGATGCCCTCATTTCATTCATATTTTCAGAAACAACAGCAGATTCTGCATGAGTCTGTTCTGCAATATCCTTAAGTTCCTCAATCTCCTTAAAGAGTTTTCCGCTTTCTGACTGCATCTGTTCAGAAGCTTCAGCAATTGATTCTGTAGTACTGTTAAGAGTATCCACTGTAGTAAGAATATTTTTTACTGATTCATTTTCTTCAGTCATTGCCGACTGAACCTGCTTCATAAGTACGGACATCTTAACTATGCGGTCAGTAACATTTTCAAAAGAAGAAGCTGAAATATCAGAAGATGCAACTATCTGTTCAATAGATTTAGTTACATCATCAAGAAGACTCTTTATCTGCTTTGACTGACGTGAAGAGGTTTCTGCCAGTGAACGGATTTCATCAGCTACAACACCAAACCCTTTTCCGGCTTCTCCCGCATGAGCGGCCTCAATTGCAGCATTCATGGCAAGAAGGTTCGTCTGACTTGCAATACGGGCAATGGCAGCATTAGCTTCATTAAGGTTTTTTGACTGCTGTGCAATCTGTGCAACATTTTCAGTTACTGTAAGCTGATTTTTCTTACCGTCTTCGGCTTCCGTTTCAAGACGCTCATAATCAGAAGTTATGTTGTCTACGATTTCATTTACAGACTTAATGTTCTTTGAAATCTCATCTGCAGCAGAAGTAGATTCATTAATTGCATCAGCCTGATAATTAAGTTTTTCTTTCAGTCCGTTGATTTCATTTTCTACAGCAATGATACTGTCTGCAATCAGCTGAACTTTTTCACTCTGGACTTTAATCTTCTGATCTATATTACTTACACTGTCAAAAGAAGCATTTATACTTTCTATATTAAGATTCGTGCGGTCTGACATTTCGCTTCCTGTAGAAGAAAGTACTGAACTGTGCTCCTGAAGATTTGATACAAGGCTTGCAAGGCTGGAAATCACGCTGTTACAGTTATGAGCCAGAACTACAAGTTCCTTTCCGCCTTTTTCAGGAAGTCTTTCCGTCAAGTCAGCTTTTCCGGAAGCAATATTTTCCATCGAATCAGAAATATCCTTCATCGGTTTGAACATTGCACGGGAGAACACATATATCAGTATGCCGCCAAGAAGGACAATAAAAATATCTATAACGGCAAGCTGCATTATATGTCTGTTCATATCTTCCACAATGGTATCAACACCGATATCACAGCCAACGATTCCTACGACAGAACCCATGGAATTTTTTATAGGATAATACGAACTTATCGTCCAGCCCCAGCCATCCTGATTTTCAAAATCAGATACAGCAGGTACTCCTTCATCATAAGCCTTAAAAGGAGCCTTTCCCCAGGAACTTACATCTTCTTCAGAACCAGGAACAGAATAGTTTTCATAATCAGAAGGATCACAGCTTCCGTCTATTACATAATACCAGGTACTGCCCCTTCTATACATCGTGTAAAGATATTCACAATCGACAGCTTCTTTTATACGCAGAAGCTCCTGGCGTGTTGATTCAAAATAAGGATCCTGTTCATCAATACTCTTTGAAAAACGTTCAAAGGCATCTCCGTCAATCTTACGCACAGCATTTTCTGCAATGGCAGAACTCTGGGCTGAAGCCTGTGAATGAACTGTAACTTTAATAATACGAACCGCTATTACCGAAAGAAGTGTAGTTGCAACAATAATAAGCCCGGCAAAAACTCCGACAAAACGTTTACGCAGTGAAAGTTTTTTTAATGTTTGTTTCATAAAAAAATCCCTGTATAAATGTTAAATTTATGTAAAAAGTATAACATTTAAACAGGGATTTTTCTAAAAAGAATTCAAGATTAATTAAAAATAAGGGGATGACCAATAAGTATGAGTCATTGCCGCACTCGCCACCATGTCATTGCCGTGCTCGACACCCTGTCATTGCCGCACTTGATGCGGCAATCTCATGCAGGGGGATTTTCGGTTCAAGCCCGAAAATGACACTTTTTGACCGAAAATGACACTCATAAAAAGTTGTTGACAGCCCGAAAATGACATTTTTTGAACTTATTGGACAGCCCCGTCTTTTCCAGCATCAGAGACTCTGCCTGTGCCGTTCGTAAAGAAGAACTCCAGCCGCAACTGACACGTTAAGGCTGTCAATTTTTCCGCAGGTAGGTATCGAAACAATGGAATCACAATTTTCCGTAAGCAGACGGGAAATTCCTGTTCCCTCACTGCCCATTACGATACATGTCTTAGGAGCAAATTCTATAGACTGTAACGAAGTACCGCCTGCATCAGCCCCGTAAACCCAGAAGCCATGTTCCTTAAGAAGTTCTACAGCCCGGTTAAGGTTTGTCTCTACTGCAAGAGGAACCCAGGCAGAAGCTCCTGCACTGGTTCTGGCAATAATATCATTTTCCTGAATATTTGAAGTACTGTTACGCTCTCCTGTCACCAGAAGATCTGCTCCGAACTGATCACAGGAACGGAGGATTGCTCCGATGTTATGAGGATCAGTTACACTGTCCAGAACTATAACAGTAGCTTTTTCAGGACACTCCGAAATCCACTGATCAAGCCTTACGGAATTGCTGGCCCTCTCTTTTTCTCCCTCAGCCGTCAGAACGATACCGCGATGATCTTTTTCACGCTCAGGAAGTCCTGCAACCATTGCATCCAGAACTTTCTGGTCTGACTCTTCAACCTGAATACCTGCTTCCTTAGCAAGAGAGAGAATCTTTTTTACCCGGGGTCCCGGCTTTGAATAGAAAACCTGCAGTACGGAAGAATGAGTTTTTTCTGAGGCATAACGCCTGACCCTTTCTTCTACTGCATGAAATCCTGTATAAATATTCTTAGACATACAACCAAAGCACTGATTAGTTTTTACCGCAGCAGTTCTTATACTTTTTACCGCTGCCGCATGGACAAGGTTCGTTTCTGCCGACTTTTCTTCCTTCACGCACAACTGTTGTCGGACGAAGCATACCTTCACTGTACAGCCACTCACCGTTTACTTTCTTGAATCCTGCAATTTCATGATGAACGTCACGAATTCCTTTCTGAGTATAAGTTGCCTCAAATTCAACGATACCTTCATCATCTCCTTCAAGACCTTTCTGTGTACTGAGGATTTTAAGACCGTGCCATGTACTCTTGTTACTCCAGTCTTCTGTTGCCTTACGGTCAATTTCTGCAATTTTTTCACCGGTTTCACAGGTATTGATAATGAAATCAATTTCATGAACAACATAAGATGTGTAGCGAGCACGCATCAAAGCTTCTGCAGTAGGAGCCTTTACGGTTCCCTTAATTATCGGTTCACAGCATTCAGCATAAGTTTTGCCTGAACCACATGGACAAAGATTATTTTCACTCATGCTGAGAATTATACTGATTTAGGCGGCGGACTTCAATCAACATTGAAATCAAGAATACACAGGTACCCAGAAGCGCAATAATTCCACCAAGAACTAAATCTTCCCGGGACAAATCAAAAAAGGCTTCCCCATGAAGCACTGCATTAATTCCGTCTACAGACCACATCAGGGCAGCAGACCAGAACATCAGGGCAGCAAGAGAAAAACTCTTTACAAAACGTCCTGTTTTCTTAAAGGCGGCATACAGTACGGAGAAAGCGGCAGCCATTACAACTGTAATTATAAGGCACATCAGACTGCTCCTGTCTGTTTTCTTAAGCCAATTCTTTTTACGAGTGCAGAAATTCCAAGACCGAGAGCCCATACTGCAGTTGTAAGCACAGCCATTCCTGCTCCCACCGTGGCCATTTCATGAAGCATTTCTGCAGTTGCCTCAGAATTTTCCATTGCAGTAAGAAAAGGCGGATAAAAAACAACTTCACCATGATAAACATGTTCTGCAGCAAGCAGGAAACTTCCGCCAAAAAGCATTTTCTGAAGAACTGAAACTTTTTCTTTAAATGCAGCAGCATCCTTCAATGTTTTTCTGCACGTAAAATGCTTAACGGCAGTAACGGCAAGAGCTTCTGCCAGTGGAACTGTAAAACAAGCCATATTTTTCTCCTTGAGAGTACCCGGAAGACCTCCTGCAGCAGGATACTGCGGACAATGGACTCCTGATATTTATTCTCCTATCCTATACCATTTCATCATATTTTTACACTGTTTTTTTATTTTTCATACGGGAACATACTGTAGAAAACAAATGGCGGACAGCAAGCACAGGGTGATAAAAAAGCATCCTGGGACCGGAAAACTTCATTACTTCCCTGATTCTGTTCCTCATGTCATGCCTGTAACAGTGGACGGTACAGCTGGAACAAAATGTCTTTGTCTTTATAAAAGGACAGTTTTCACTTCTTCCGGCAGCATATTCATCCAGCTCCAGACAAAAACTGCACAGCATATTTTTACTGCTTCCGTGTTTTTTCCGGCAGTACAGGCTTATCATAAGATGAACTACCTGCTGCTCACGGATACGTTTCTTAAGGATTTTTTCTTCTCCAGTCATGCCGCTCATATTAGCACAAAACATTTTTTTATTTATGCTGAGAGCGATTATAATATTCCTATTGAGAAATTTTTATCAGATTCCGAAAATATTAAATGATGAAACTTTTTCTTCTGAAAGCATTTTATTTTTTTACATTCGCAGCAGTTTTTTCTCAGACAATACCTTCTCCCTTTGAAGACGACCGGAAAGTTCAGCATAATCCCTGGGAACTAATAATCTACAGACCGGACAACACCGAAGGACTGAATGACGTAAGATGCTTTATAAAAATAGAAGACGCAGAAACTGGAGAAGATGTTACCCACACAAAAGTATCTGCAAAATATGAATGGGTTTCCATGACAGTCGTAAACACAGGAAAAAGAAAGCGCACGGATTTTGAAAGCCTGTTTGTTCCGGGAACAGTTTCCGTTTTATACGATTATGAAAAAAACTACTACTTGAGCGGAGGAATGGCAGCCCGCCTTCACCTGAAAAAAGGAAAATACAAAATTACCGTAACCACCCCTAAAGACAGTCACGGATTTTTCAAAACCTCAAACAAAGGGGAATGGACTTCAAATGAATTTTATTACGACACGGAAAACCCGCTGAAAGTAATCTTTGTCAGTCCCACTGCAAACAGAAACGGATTCTACAACGGAGGCTGGCACATCAGCGCAAAGGCTCCCCAATTCTACGAAGTAACAAAACCAAAAATTACCGAGTAATTAAAACTGCAGCCTGCTCAAGTTCTTCATCAGCAGGAATAAAATCATATTTTTCCCGAAGAACCATTGCTGCACTTTTCAAGTCATCAGAAGAATCAGCCAAGGCCTTTTTATAATCCCTGCAGAATTCTTCCGTATCATACGAACTTTCTGTAAACTTACTTTCTATGGAAGTTATAAGCCACCTGTCTTTTTTATAAGTAAGGGTAACCGTATCCGTATAATCTTCTACTTTTATTTCCGGTGACAGGGCGTTATTTACAAGATAGTACTTAACTGAATAAACCGCAGTATCTGAGTCATGAAGCTTCTGTCCGTTTTCTTCAAGAAGAGGTGATTTTTTTTCTTTTCTTGAAGGAGCATAAAAATACAGTTTTTCCGGATTTCCGTTAACATTGAAATTTGAAAGTCCGAAAATTCTGAAACTCATCTGATTGTAATTAAGCCACTTTGCAGGAGACTGGGATTCCCGGTTAACATCCATTCCTATCATCTGCTTTATGGAAGCATAGATATTGCTTATTACCTTATCCCGTTCCTTCATAGATTTACCATCTGAACAATGCTTAGTAATGTCAGAATCAAGAACATTTATACCTGTATAATAAGCCCGCACAACTTCCAGGGAAGTAAGACCGGCTGTACTTGGTTTTCTTATCCAGCTTGAATAATAAGAAATGCAGACTACGGCAAGAACTGCAAAAACAGCTGCTGCTGCAGTTACAGGCGTACGGTGTTTTCTTATCCAGCGCTTTTTATTTACAAGACTGTTCTTCTTTTCAATTGCCCGCTGACGCTGACGCTCAAATTCTTCTACAGAAACAGAAGCCTTCCGTTCAACAGAGTTAAGTTTTCCTGACTCAGGAATTGAACCGTCATTTTCAAGACCTGCTTCCATATAAAGAGTTTCAAGGGGGAACTGTTTAACGGCAAAAGATTTTAAGGCTTCTTTAGAAAGAGGATTCTGCAGAAGACCGTCATCTATAAAATCTGCAAGAGTCGTCTTTAATCCGTACACCTGATTTTTTATATGAATGAAATTCCTGTCCCTGAAATCTTCATCCTGTTTTTCATAAGTATTTTCTTCATAAGGAAAACGCCCCGTAAGAATTCTATAGCTCAATGCACACTGAGTATAACGGACTGCATTTTCTCCTTTAAGATTAGGATTAATATACAGTCCCTGATTCAACGTATATTCACCACTGCCCAGTACATTCAGAGCAGTTTTAAAAAAAAGCGACGGCACAAACAGGGCTCTGTTAAAATCACTGCTGAAAAATATTCCGCCGGCTCCCACAGCATCAAGCTTTACATTCTGAATCAAACTCTGCTCGTATAATTTTACAGTAAGTGCCAGTGCAAAAGTTTTCTCTGCTTCATCAGATTTTTCAATTATAGAAGCAAGTGTCTGTCCGTCAAATCCGGGGGCAGTCAGATATATAAAATCATTTTCTTCTTCAGTTTCAGAAAAAGAAAACGAAGAAAATTTCCAGACCCCGTTTTCTTTAGAACAAAGATAACCTTTTTCTTCCAGCCGTTCTGCAAATCTGGCACGGGCAAAAGCCTTTGAGTTCAGGCAGGTATTAAAATAAAACTTATCATTTCTAAAAAAAACAAGGGCATTCATTTTTATCTTCCTTCTGAATTATAAAGATACTTAAAGTAATCCATATCAGTTGAATAAGCCGAATCAAATTTTCCCATAGTCTTTTTATAAGATTCAAGGCTCTTCCAGAACTCATAGAAACGCTGGTCCTTTGAATAGGCTTCCGTGTAAATTGCAGCAGCCTCAGCGTCTGCCTTACCTTTAGTTTCTTCACTTATGCGGTATGCCTCAGACTCAATGGTGCGCTTTTCATTCTCAAGTTTACCAAGAAGTCTTGTTTTACGGGACTCTCCTATTGAACGGTAAGCCTGAGCAGCCTGATTACGCTCTTTAATCATTCTGTTATAAACGCTGTTTGTAAGTTCATCAGAATACTTAATCTGGCGGGGAACGATATCTATAAGTTCAATACCATATTCACCAACCATCTTACGTGCTTCTTCAGCCATTTCTTCACAGAGGGCTTTTCTTCCCTTTACAACATTTTCATTTTCATAATCAACATTCACAAGGGATTCAATTTCTGCGGAGTCTTCTCCCTCAACAACTGCAATCTCTGCCTGCTGATCAGAAGATTCATTTATGATATTGCTGGACCTTACAATTTCGCTGAGGCGGTTACGGGTAATAATCGTCCTTGTGGAAGAATCAATTACGTCACTGAGTTTTGCATATGCTGCATCAAGAGTTTTAAATGCAGCATAAAAAAGTTCAGGATCTTCAATTCTCCAGCGGCTTGTCGTATCAACAACAATAAACTGATTCTCTTTTGTAGGAATGCGGGCACTGTCTCCGTCAAGAGAAAGTATTCTTCTCGGATATTCAGTAACTGAATCAATAAACGGAGCCTTTACGTAAAGACCGGCTTTTGTTCTTGAACCTACAACTTCTCCAAAACGGGTAACTACAGCCTGAGTTCCTTCTTCCACAACATAAAAAGGTTCTGCAACGGCAAGAAGAATTATAAGGGCAGCAATTCCTGCAAGAACAGCATATATTTTATTCTCTTTTTTCATCTGTTACTCTCCTAAATTCTTAAAAGGCAGCACATTATCAAGATTCTTGTCTACAAGAACAGGATCCTTTGACGCATTAAAGATTTCTTCCATAGCTTCCAGGTACAGACGCTCCCGTGTAACGGAAGGGGCTTTTTTATATTCTTCATAAACGGCATTGAATCTTGCAACGTCACCCTTTGCACGGTTTACACGTTCTGCCGCATAACCGTCCGCAACCTGAACCTGACGGTCTGCCTCTCCCTTTGCCTTAGGAATTTCCGCATTATATTTTTCCTTACCTTCGTTAATAAAACGGTTCATATCCTGAATTGCTTTGTTTACGTCTTCAAATGCAGACTGAACTCCTGAAGGTGGAACAATATTCTGAAGCTTTACTGCAATTACATTGATTCCCATTCCAAGCTGATGGAACTGTTCATTCATCATGGTCATTGCAAGACTTTCTATATTGGAACGCTCGCTTCCCATAACGCTGAAAATAGCCCGGTCTCCCACAAGGGTATTTATGGCACTGCGGCTGATGTCACGGATTGTCTGTTCCTTTTCTTCAACTGTAAAAAGCCAGGCTACCGGATCCACAATCCTGTACTGAATGATCCATTCCACATCTACAATATTCAGGTCTCCCGTAAGCATAGTGGATTCAGAACTTATGTTATTCTGATAAGTGTTTACGACTCCGCTTTTTGTCGTCTTAAAACCAAACTGTTCAGTCTGAACAACTTTTGCCCCCGGAACTATGTATTTTTTTTCTATTCCGAAAGGAAGTTTATAATGAAGGCCCGGTCCAAGAGTGGTACGATAACTTCCAAACCTGGTAATTACGGCCTGCTCCGTCTGATCAACCATAAAAAAAGTTGACGCAGCAAGAGCAATCAAAAACACAACTGCAGCAATAATAAAGATAAACTTTGGAGTCTTTATCTTCTGCTGAAATCTCCGGCTGAGATTCCTCAGGTACATTTCATAATCCGTCATGTAAATCTCCCAATCTTTTTATTAAAATAACCTCATTATAAAAAATAACTAAAACCCTTACCGAAATGCAACCGAAATAAAACAAAAATACATCAAATATTGATGAATTTTCCCATTTCATATATAGTAGGGGCAGGCATTCTTCCGTAGTGTAATGGTAGCACACGAGCTTTTGGTGCTTTTAGTTCGGGTTCGAATCCTGACGGAAGAATACTTCTTTATCCGGATGCTGTTATGAAGAACGATGATAAGCGCAAAAAAAAGAACACCGGTGCCTCTCTTGCTGTTTGGATTATAATTTCCCTGTTCCTTCTTATAGTTTTTATTGTTTACGCTCCAAAAATTAAAAACAACATTAAAGATGCAAAAGAGAGTCTCGAAACGGCAGAAACAGACTTAATTCTTCCCCCGGAAGTTCTTGAAACAGACCCGGAACCTCAAAGCGTAAAAATAGACCTGCACGCCAGAGAAGCAGACTCAAAAAAAGAAGACGACACTCGCCCTGAAACTAAAGAACAGACAGAAAACACAGCTGCTGTTTCAGAAAATAAACCGGAACCAGAAAAGAATACGGTAAAAACTGATTCAGCAAAAACTGAACAGAAAACATCAGAAACTAAAACTGAGCAGAAAAAAACAGAATCCGCAAAAAATGTATCTGAAAATAAATCCACAGCAAAAGCTGCTTCAACCATTAAGACGCAGTTATGCTTCATGACAGTATCCAGCAACGGAAAAATTCTCCGCAAGCAGGTTTCCCGGCAGGTAAGCAAGGACAGTCCTTTAAGGGATGCAATAAACGCTCTTCTTGCAGGACCTACCGCTTCGGAAGCAGCAGAAGGCTGTCAGAGTTTTATTTCTTCCGGAACAAAACTTAAAGGCATAAGCATTTCAAACGGAGTTGCAATCCTTAACTTCAGCGAAGAATTCGAATTTAACCAGATCGGAATTGAAGGTATCCGCTGTCAGATTCAGCAGATTGTCTACACGGCAACAGCCTTTCCTACAGTAAAAAGCGTGCAGTTCCTTATTGAAGGAGAAAAACGCCAGTTCGTCAGCAGCGAAAGTTCCTGCTATATCGGAAGCCCGCTGAACAGAAACTCTTTCTGATTCAAAGTAAAGCCCATAAAAGGGGCTGTCCAAAAAGTTCGTTGCGCAGCGTCATTCCGAACTCGCTTCGGAATCTATGCACTATATTTATTGTAGATGCTGAATCAAGTTCAGCATGACAATACTATTATAAAAGACCAGATTTTCAGTTTTCCTTATAGGACTTAATTATCTTATCAAAATATTTCCGGTTTTTCTGATAAACATAATCGTACACCGTCAGATTTACAAAATGAATCGTGTTATCACTGTTAAGGGTTACTATTTCCATTGTCCTCAGGCGGTTCTGAACGGAAGGCTGATAATACACACAGGTGATATAAAGACTGTTACCCTTTTCTTCAACTTTTTTATGCTGCCATAAAGAATAACTCATGGAAGTACCTTCAAGAAGCCTGCGGCGTAAAAAATGAATGTAATCTTCAGGTACAGTACCTTCAGGAACTTCACCCTTTGATATTATCAGAAGACTGGATTCCTTCAACGTCCACAGATTTTCCATTGTCTTTGTCCAGCCTTCGTCGATTGTAATTTCATGGGAATCAAATTCAACTACAGTTTTCTTTGCTTTAGGAATATCTGCATCACGGACAGAATCTTCAGGAAGACCGGCTGCCCCTTTATAAAAAGCAAAGCTCTGATCATCAGAAGATGTCAGCAGCCCCGCAGTCTGAAGCCTGAAAACATATTTTCCGTTAACGGAATTCACTGATTCAATATTAAAAACCGGGACATAGGCACTGAAATTAAAAACTACATCGCCGCCAAACTGAGGAGCTTCAGCAGAATTTTTTACATCTGAAAAATCTTCTATAATTACACGCTTTCTCTGAGCGGTAAAATCATAAAAAAGATCCCTCAGATAATTTACCAGATCAGCATCACCAGCATCTGCACCACGGAAAGTTTCTCCTGTAAGTTCAAGGACAGGATTATCAGGATTTACACTTATGTAAAGAGTAATATCCTTTTCTTTTTCTGATTCAGTTGCAGGGGCATAATACCTTATTGCATAGGAAGCTTCACTGTAATACAAAAAACCTACAATGCTTTCCCTGTTAAAAGTTTTATCTTCATAAAAAACATATTCACCGCTGGTATCAGGTATGGGAGAAACAACCCCCGGCAGTGAAAAACCAAGAGTTCCGGCAGCAATCATAACTGCTGCAGTCAGGCACTTTTTTACATTCATCACAATCACAGCTCCTAAAAAAACAGCCGGACAGTTTTACAATACCATCCGGCTTCAGGTTTTATTTATCAGACAGCATTAAGTTCCGCAAGAGCACTGCGGACAATATCTGCAACTTTTGCTCCTGCTTCTGTAAGAGGAACAAGAGAAGCTTCTGCCTGGTTACGGATTTTTACTTCTACATTAGGAAGATTCTTATCTCCTACAGTAATACGTACCGGGAATCCCAAAAGATCCATGTCATTAAACTTTACGCCAGGACGTTCGTCACGATCATCAAGAAGAACTTCAATTCCGGCAGCAGTAAGTTCATCATAAAGCTTATCTGCCGCATCTTTCATTGCATCCTTATACTTAATAGGAACGATGGCAACCTGGAACGGAGCAACACTCATCGGCCACTGAATTCCCTTATCATCATGGAAGCTTTCGATAATGGAAGCAAGAACGCGGTCTACACCGATTCCATAGCAGCCCATTGTAGGAACGGCAGCTTTTCCATTTTCATCAAGATAAGTAACGCCCATGCTCTGAGTATATTTTTTACCAAGCTTGAAGATGTGACCAAGTTCATTTCCTTTTGTTGTATAATATTCACCGTCACAGCCTTCGCAGCAGCATTTATCACCTGATTTTACAGTACGTACGTCTGCGTTTTTCCATGCAGTAAAATCACGGCCAGGTTCAACATGCTTAATATGGAAGCCTTCTTTTCCGGCTCCGGCAAAAGCATCGTGCATGTCGTTTACGCTTAAATCCTGAACAATCGGACAGTTAAGCTTTACAGGACCAACAAAACCATGAGGTGCACCGCTCATTGCAACAACTTCTTCATCATCAGCAAGACATACTTCACTTGCTTTAAGAAGCCCTGCAAGTTTTGCTTCATTTACATCAAGGTCTCCGCGGATAAGTACGCATACATAACTTACAGGATAGAATTCAAAATCACCTTCCTTTACGCGCTTAAGCTTATCTGCACCTGCAGTTCCGGTAAGATCAAGAGAAGAATTTATTACGCGGTAAATGAGAGCCTTAACAAAACGCTTTGAAGTAGTTCCGAAGAATTTTTCCATATCTTCAATGCTGAATACATTCGGAGTAGCAACTTCTTCAAAAGGAAGGTCTGTTTTTGCCTGTGGCTTTCCGCTGTCATCAAGAGCAGGATCAGGTCTGCAGGATGCCTTTTCTACATTTGCAGCATAACCGCACTTAGGACAGAGAATAAGTGTATCGTCACCGACAGGACTTTCTACCATAAATTCTTCAGAGCCGCTTCCACCCATTGCTCCCGTATCAGCCTTTACGGGAATTACCTTAAGACCAAGACGCTTAAAGATTCTGTGATAGGCTTTTGCATATCCCTGATAGCTTTCATCCAGAGATTCATCATTTGCATTGAGAGTATAACCGTCCATCATGTTAAACTCGCGGCCGCGCATTACACCATAGCGAGGGCGGATTTCATCACGGTACTTTGTGTTAATCTGATACATGTTGATCGGAAGCTGCTTGTAAGAAGTAAGACCTGCACGGCAGATTGCTGTATAAGCTTCTTCTGCTGTAGGAGAAACAACCATATCCTGATCACCGCGGTTCTTTGCCTTAAGCATCTGAGGACCCATTGTTTCCCAGCGGCCGCTTTCTTTCCAGATTTCTCCAGGAACAATTACGGTCGGCTTAAATTCAAGGGCACCGCTTTTATTAAGTTCATCCTTTATAATACCTTCTACTTTACGATAGGCTTTAAGTCCAAGAGGCATATAAGTATAAAGTCCGTTACCAAGTTTACGAATCAAATCAGCTCTCATCATAAGCTGATGGCTTGCAATAATAGCTTCTGCAGGAGCTTCCCGCAGGGTTCTAAAAGGAATCTGTGAAGTTTTCATGTCATACATTTTAATGAAATGCAATTTTATTTACAATTAACCTCATTTACACAATTCCGTGAACACAATAAAATAAATCAGCGGAGAGAAAAATGCTTGCAAAAAGACTAGAAAATTTACATCCATATGTTCCAGGTGAACAGCCAAAAGACAGGGTTTATATAAAGCTTAATGCCAATGAAAATCCATATCCACCGAGCAGAAAAGTAACTGAAGCTGTAACAGAAGCTGTTGCATCTCATCCTGAAAAAATAGGACTCTACCCTGATCCGGATGCAAATGAACTTCGTTCTGCAATTGCACAGATGCTTAATGAATCCGGCGGAGTTCTTTCTAACAGCAGTGCCTCAATTCCTTTTAAAGTAACTCCTGACATGATTTTCTGCGGAAACGGAAGCGATGAAGTTTTAAGTTTTGTCTTTTACACTTTCTTTGATTCTGACAGACCGATAGTTCTTCCGGAACACACTTACAGTTTCTATCCGGTATACTGCGGTTACTATGACATTCCCATGGACAGAGTGCCTTTAAAATCTGACTGGCATCTTGATACAGAAAAAATGCTTGCCGATGCAAATGCAAATGACAGCTGTACAATATTTGCAAACCCGAACGCACCTACTGGAATAGCCCTCAGCCGGGATGAAGTTGCACAGATGATACGCAGGGCTCCAAAAGACAAGGCCTTTATCGTTGATGAAGCCTACTGTGACTTTGCAGAAGAAAGCTGCATTCCCCTTCTTGCTGAATTCAAGAACCTGGTTATAGTCAGAACGTTCTCAAAATCCTTAAGTTTTGCAGGACAAAGACTCGGATTTATAATTGCAAATCCTGAACTCATAAAAGCTGTATTTACTGTAAAGAATTCATTCAATCACTTTCCGGTGGATTTTTTAACACAGACTGCCGGAATCGCTTCCTGCAAAGACTGGGCATACTATGGAGAAAATGCAAGAAAAGTAAAGGCCGAGCGGGAATCAATGACAGCATTCCTCAGAGAAAGAGGCTGGTTTGTAATCGACTCTTCAACAAACTTCATATTTGCAAAAAAAGACGGACTTGAAGGAGAAAAAGTTTACCAGACCGTAAAAAAAGCAGGCATCCTCATCAGGCACTTTTCTACTCCCGGAATCGAGCAGTTCGTACGCATTTCAATCGGTACAAAAGAGCAGATGGATGCATTGAAAGAAGCAATGAAAGACTTATAGACAACAAATCCAAACAGACAGAGGTATAAGACAAATGAAATTTTTAGTAATCAGTGACCTTCACGGAAATCTTGATGTTCTTGATAAAATGGATGAACAGTTCAAAAATGCAGACGCTGTTCTTTTTGCCGGAGACTTTACAAAATTCGGCGCCCCTGAAACAGGAAAACCGGCTCTTGAAAAACTCTGTAAAAAACATGACGTAATTTTCAGCGTAATCGGAAACTGTGATGATCCTGAGTTTATCGGAGACATAGAAGCTGCTGACATCAGCGTACAGAAAACTCTCGTAAACCATGAAGGGCTGTGCTTTGCAGGAAGCGGAGGCGGAAGTAAGTTCACGGGAGAAACGGCAAACGAACGTACTGACGAAGAACTGCTTTCAGATTTTAACATTATCATTGAGCAGGGCCAGGCTGAATGGAACAACCTTATTGCAATAATGCACAATCCTCCAAAAGATACTGAATGCGATAAAGTTGCACCGGAGGTTCACGTCGGCTCTCCGTTACTCAGAAAATTTATCGATGATTACAAACCTCTTGCCGTCATTACAGGTCATATTCACGAAAGTGCCGGCATTACAAAAACAGAGAGCACAACCATAGTAAACCCTGGCGCCCTTACCGACGGAAAATATGCAGTTCTTGAAGTAGAAAAAAAAGAAGGCAGATGGTCTGTAACCAACTGCCAGCTGATGAGTTTATAATAGTATAAAAGCTCCTCCAAAGGGAATGTCCAAAAAGTATGAGTCATTGTCGTGCTCGACACCCTGTCATTGCCGCACTCGACACCCTGTCATTGCCGCACTCGACACCCTGTCATTGCCGCACTTGATGCGGCAATCTCATGCAGGGGGATTTTCGGATCAAGCCCGAAAATGACACTTTTTGACCGAAAATGACACTTTTTAAACTTATTAGTCATCCCCTTAAATAAGGAACCGGCTGCACAGAACACCCGTAAATGCAGTCCGGTTCCTTTTTTTATTGAGGGGGTAGTACAAACCCTCAAAACGGCGAAGTCAAGGCTTTAAGCGTTAGCGTGCCTTGACTCGACGTATTCATTAAAAAGAAAGCTGACGGCTTCTTGCAACCCTCAGGCCAAAATAATTATATGCTTCGTTAGGATCAAAGGAATAGCGGTCTCCGGCTCCAAGGAACATTGTGTATTCATTCCAGCTGCCGCCCCGCATAACCCGTTCAGAACCCAGTTCCGGACCATAATATTCAGAATATTCTTTTGATTCAGGATAATCTTCAAACCAGTCCCAGCAGAATTCAATCATATTTCCGCTCATGTCAAAAATACCGGCGTCATTTGCAATACCGCTTCCAGGCATTGGAGGAGCGTCTTTTGCAAAAGGAGTTCCACCTGTTCCTACAATATGACTTTCAGCAGCATTAAGGTATGACCATACTGCATCTTCATCTCCGCCGCTTACAAGACTTCCGTCTGCAAAACCGTCTTTTGTACGTCTGGCAGCATATTCCCACTCGCTTTCTGAAGGAAGCCTGTACCCGTCAGCATTCCATCTGCAGGAGCACAAATCTATGCTTGCAGTATCACCGGAATCCCTTAAAACAATCTCTTCATCATCTGATGCAGAAAAAACATAGCAGGGTACCAGACCTTCTTTTTCTGACAGCGCATTGCACCATACAACGGCATCATACCAGTTTATCATGGTTACCGGCTGATACATATTTGACTGTCCCGGGATTTTGCCCCTTAAACCTTCAGAACCTGCCTGTCCCGGATTCTGAAAAAAATATCCGTGATGTTCAGCCCAAATACGGACTTCATACCAGAATTTATAAGTAATCTCAGTTTTACTTATCATGAAGGGCTCAACATGACGCTTTGCCGTATAAGTCTGACTGCCTTCACCGATTATGTAATCTCCGCCGCTCAAAGAAACAAACTGTCCGTCCTGAAAGCCGGTTTCTGCAAAAACAGAAAAACAGCTTAAGGCAAGTAAAACAAAAATGCACTTTTTCATCTATTTTTCTCCGCAAGCCTGTCCTGCTTTTTTATAATACGGCGCTGCTTTCTGTTTGCACGCCGCTGCTTCATGGAAACCTTTCGGGCTTTTTCTTCAAAAGAATTTATACGCCGCTTCATAAAGAAGAACCAGCCCCAGATAGATGTAAGAACAGAAATTCCAAATACTGCAATGGCTCCCGTCCACTTAAAGCCGGTACCGTCTCCCCATGGCAGAGGAACGTTTGAACCGAAAAAGCTTGTAACAAGAGTCGGAAGCATCAAAACAAGATTCCATGCCGTCATAGTCTTCATGACAATATTAAGGTTATTGCTTAAAACCGTAGCAAAAGAATCATTCATCGTAGACATAATGTTCGTATAGGTGTCAGCCATTTCCATAGCCTGACGGTTATCAATTTCAACGTCATCAAGCCAGTCCTGGTCTTCTTCGTCAAGTTTAAGAATCTTTGTCTTACGCATTTTTTCAAGAAGCATCTGATTTGTCTTAAGTGAAGTTGTAAAATAAACCAGTGACTTCTGAATGTTAAGAAGCTGAATCAGTTCCCTGTTCTGTACAGAGCGGAGCATTTCCTGCTGAATGGTTGTAGCCCTGCGGTTCAATTCCTTAAGGTAACGGAGGAACATCAAGTCTGCCCGGGCCATAAACCTGATTGTAAAAGCCGGGAAGTCATTTAACGAAAGATCCTTTATTCGGTTTGCAGCAAAATCCTTAAGAACTTCACAGTTAGTCCAGCATATAGTTATAAAAAACTGACCTGTCGTAATAATACCCAGAGGAGCTGTAAAATAACTTACATCATCACTGGGATTAAAAACAGGAAGCTTGATGATGGTAAGGTTATAATTATAATCCTCATTTTTCTCTACACGGGAAAGTTCATCCGGGTCAAGAATATCCAGCATGTTTTCCGGATCAATATTGAACTTTTCTTCAAGAAGTTTTATTTCGTCCCTGGTAACGGAACGTGCATCAACCCATGTTTTTTCTTCTTTATTTAATTCTTCCTCGTCTTTCTGAACGAGTTTTCCATTTTCCTGCTGCCAGAATGTAATCATAGGCACCCCTCAATATCATGCCGGAAGATTCTTAATAAGCTTAACCATATAAAGCTCAATGTAATGCTTAAGAGCCGGGTGATTTTTTATCTGCATCATGCTTGGCGAACTCACAAGAGAATCTGCCAGACTCTTAATTCTGTCGTATGTAAACGCCTCCGTCCTGAGGGAACGCAATGTCTTACGCATATAGTCACGGATAAGGTTATTTACGTCTTCTGTAAGATTATCATGGTTACGCTTACCTATACGGTCATTCCATTCACTTATGTAGCTTTCAAGTTCACGGTCCAGAGTACTCTCCGGCGGAACTATAAGCTTCTCAACCTCACCGGCCGCTTTTCTAAGTTCCCTTTTACGGGATTTCTTTGGATCAAAACTATCAGCAGTATCCAGTTTACGAACCTTTTCCTGTTCTACTGAACGTTCTTCATCCGTAAGCGTACGGGTCGCAGTTTTTACAGGCGGTTTCTTTACAGGTTTCTTAGCCTTCGGTTTCTTAAGAAGAATACTCATCAGCCATGAAATAACAGGAAGTCCATACCAGAAAGGAAGCTTTATCTTAGCATCAGAATAAATTTCCGCACGGCTGAGCATAAGCATCTCGCTGTAAGGAACAAGCATTCCGTCACGGAACAAAGCTACCCTGCCTGGCGTATGATCATCAAAAGCAATAACAGAAAGGAAGTTAGAACCTAAAAGTCCGTAAAGAATCGGTTCACAGCTGCTTAATTCCCTTTCGAGACAGCGCTCAAAGGCAGCAGACTCTTTCATTTCAGGAAGAGTTTCAAAATCCAGAAGAACTTTATACCACTGTTTTACAAGACTTTCCCTGATAAGAACCCTTGCATCATTCGTAAGCCTGATGATGAGAGGCATTACTTTATCCTTGCAGATAAAATATCCCTCTTCTTCTGAAACCTTGAAGATAAGAAGATCTGGAAGTTCATTAGGCTGAGACTCAGTTGTAAGAAAATCAAGATGAGCTTTAAGTTCATCCTCTTTGTACTGACCAAGGAGAAGCACGCCGGAAGGATCCTTCATTTTCAAGATATCCGACATGGAATGATAATACGGCGGATTTTTAAGAAGCCTGTCCAGAACTTCAAAAGCCTCATTTTTTACCTGACGCTCAGAAGCTTTGGATTTGTAATAGGATGTAGCTATTTCTGCAATGGCAACCGCCTGAAGAATGTTAGTATCTTCGGGAGTTAAATCCTTAAGTTTTGTATAATCCTGCTTAATAAAGAAGAAAAGCTGGCTCCAGTAATAAAAAGTTTCTCCGGTATCTTTTATAACATCAAGGGCAGCTTCCGGTTTTGCAACAAACTGAGCAAAGAAACTCTTTATGGAAAGTTCTTTTCCCGGATTAGAAATGGAAAGCTTTTTCAAAAAATAATCGTGAGATTCACCTTTTGCAAGAAGATGCTGAAGCTTGCCTAAAGCAGTGCTTACTAAAACTGAAACAGGTATGTTCGACGGAAAAAGAATCGAAGGCACGCCTTTATCAAACACAAGGGAATAAAGAACCTTATCGTTCAGTTCCTGCTTTTCAAAAAACTGATAGATGGTATCAAGCGCCGTTACCTGAGTTAAAATGGAAGTAGGACAGTTTTTTGGAAGATCTGAATAAATCGGATAAGGAACAGTTATAGTAGATTCTACGGAACGATAAATAGCAGCATAATGTTCAACAAGATACGGGAGAACAAGAATATGATCCTTATTGTGAACGGACGTAATTACAATCTGTTTTTTACCTATCAGCTGGTGAAGTTCTTCATCCAGGGTCTCAAGATAGGACGAACCGCAATATACAACTAAATCAGAATTTTCCGACATATGATGCTGTGCATAACGATGCAGGTAATCCGCAAACTCGTTATATTCAACAAAAGGAGATTTCTGCTTGGATGTATAATACTTTAATAATGTTAGAATATTTGCAGTCGTAGCCATAAAGGACATTATACATAAAAATCCCCATGGTGACTAGGTTTAATAGACCTTGTAAAATTTTCTGTGTAAATGGCTGACAAATATGATACTCTTAAGGAGGAGTACAATGTTGGCTAAAACAAAAGAAAAAGATATCATCGACCAGTTGCTGGATCAGATTGACTTCCATGGGATGACAGCAGAAGAATTAGCAGGAGAAAACGGTTTGCTCAAGAAACTGACAAGCCGTTTTTATTCAAAGGCTCTGGATGCCGAAATGGACGAGCATTTGGGCTATAAGAAAAATGACAATGCCGGTGACAATTCCGGCAACAGCCGAAACGGATACACAACAAAAACTGTCATAACCGATGATAATGACACAATAGAAGTACGGGTTCCCTGTGACACAGATTGCGAACTGGTGCAGCAATCTGCAGTACCTTTGAACCTGTAATAATTCCAAAACATGAAAAACGCACGCCACTTTTCAACGACCAGATTATTTCGATGTATTCTTTCGGAATGAGTACCCGTGACATTCAGCGCCATCTGCAGCAGTTTTACGGAGTAGAAGTTTCTCTAGAAACAATCTCAAATATCACTGAATCAGTCATGGCCGATGTCCGTGAATGGCAGAACAGACCGCTAGAAAAATCCTATCCGATTCTTTTTCTGGACGCCTTACGCGTAAATTCAAGGCAGGACGGTAAGAATATCAACAAAGCTCTTTATGTAGCCCTGGCAATCAACTGGGAAGGCAGAAAAGAAGTTTTGGGGCTCTGGCTCGCTGACACGGAAGGTGCAAAATTCTGGATGAGTGTGCTTACAGACATCAAGAACCGCGGCGTTGAAGATATTCTCATTGCCTGCATGGACGGACTTACTGGATTTCCTGATGCTGTAAAAGCAGTTTTCTCAGACACTCATATCCAGCACTGTATTATTCACATGATACGTAATTCTACAAAGTTTGTTTCTTACAAAGACCTTAAGGCTGTCTGCCGGGATTTGAAAGAAGTCTATTCTGCAATTAATGCTGAAAGCGGTCATGAAGCTCTGGAAGAATTCGGCAAAAAGTGGAATGACAAATATCCGATGATTCAGGCTTCCTGGGAACGAAACTGGAATGACTTGATGGAGTTCTTTAATTATCCTAAAGATATCAGACGTGCTATTTACACAACCAACGCAATCGAATCCCTGAACTTTTCCCTGCGAAAAGTTACTAGAAACAAATCAAGTTTCCCTGATGATGATTCGATATACAAGGTAATGTATCTGGCAATTAAAAATGCCAGTACCCGCTGGACTATGTCCATTAAAGACTGGGGGCTGGCAGTTAATCAGTTTGCAATATTGTTTGACGGGCGTGTTCCCGGCTTTAATTAAACCATGCCATTTACACAGAATTTATAACAGGGTCTTTTATAGGTTCAGCGGTTCCTGCAATTACTCCTGAGGATTTCTTGAAACTAGTACATAAACGAGATTAATCAGATTCTATTCGTCTCTATACCTTGAAGCCAATTGTTTCAATGTTTCTATTTTGTTTACTTCTTATATTTATTTTTGACACAATGCTAAACAAGCAAACATACTACTGTATCTGTTATAAGTATCAAACTCATTTTCTTCACTGTAATTCTTGTCTAATTGTGCGACTTTTATTAACTTACGCTTCCAGTTCTTTGATAGTATTGAAATTGAATTTCTTCTTATTAAAAATCCTAGAAATGGAATTCCGTTTACACACTTATTTATCACGGGCTGCTTGAATGTAAGCTGCAATTCCGTTGGTACATAATTATTAAGAGTTCTATATGTCTCCAGTAATTTGCTTTTTGAATTATCAAAAATTATTACATCATCCATATATCGCACATAACCTTGAGGTTTTAGCTTTTCTAGTACCAGATGGTCCATAGATGACAAATAAAAGTTTGCAAAGAACTGACTTGTCAGATTTCCAATAGGTAGCTGTTTATCACCTTCCCCATAAGAATCAATTATTGAAAACAAAAGTCTTAAACATTTCTCATCTTTTATGATTCGATTAAGTTTTGTCTTCAAAACATCATGATCAACGTTATCAAAATATTTTCTTATATCCAGCTTTAGAAAATATTCACATTGTCTTGCCTGCTTTAATGTATATTCAACTGCCTTATGAGTTCCCTTGCCCTTTCTGCAGGCATAAGTATGAAAAACAAATTGCTTTTCAAAGACATTTTCAAAAATATTCATTATTGCATGATGAACAATTCTGTCTTCAAAACTGGCTGCTGTTATAAGTCGTTCTTTTGGATCGTAAATCTTAAATTGTCTGTAATTTCCAATTACGTATGTTTCTGATTCTAATGCAGATTTTATTGTATGCAGATTTTCATCGGCCTTTGCATCAAAAACAATTGCAGCTGGAGTAAACCTTTTTCCTTTTAAGGCTTTGAGATATGCAGACTTTAAGTTTTCCAAGTCTGTTATCTGTTCGAATAAGTTATCTGCTCGTTTCAAAAGTCAACATTAAGAAGTTACAGAGTCTGAACCATAAATATACAACCTTCATCATACTTTGGTTTTACATGATGTTGTATAAATTTTTCTTGCTTAGGAGGTAATCTCACAAAACCTAATTTTTTATAATGATTTATTAATTTTTCTTCAGGAAGAGCATATATGTAAAGAGAACTTATCCCTATATATTTTGCAAGACAACGAGCAATCGGAAGTATAAAATACTTAAATGTATAAGCACCAATTCCCTTTACTTCTGGATGATTAGTTCTATAAGCTTCGTTTACTGCAAAATTTGAAAGTTCTATCGCAGGTATAGAATCAAACGCTTCTTTATAAACCTGCATAGTTATTAGACCTGTTCGAAGCGAAAAATAGCAAGCTACTTCTCCTGTTGTTTTATCTTTTACAAGATACGTCCTGCAAAAATTATTTTCCTCATCTTTTAAAGCTGTGTTCTTCAAGTAATTCTCTAGCCCATCAGCAGCATTACCAACTTTAAATTCGGAAATCAGTTTTTCATTTTCTGGAGAGTCATTTAAATGTTCTAGTGAAAATATTTGTGTATCTAAAACAGAAAACTCTATTATCATCTGTGGACAGCCTCTAATATTTTCTGACGGTCTTTTTTCTGTTCTTCAACAATCCATTTTTCAAATTCTTTTGCTTCTTTATCAAGTTCTGTAAAATCAGGTTTTGGCAAATGTAAAATAAAAGACAGAGGATTGTCGCCATTATAAACATTTTCATAATATTCTTTTGATGGTGTTCTCATAATATTCCTCCTTCTCTTTATTACTAAATACAATATAGCATCTTTTTGATGATTTTTGTAGAAAATAATTTAAATTTTATAAAAAAACAATGCTTAAAAACTACAAATATAATAGCTTTTAAGCATCGCTGACAATTTGTATAAATTGCCCACTATGTTGAACGTTCACGTACATTTTTTACCGTTACCAGCACAACATAGCCTAAGTAATTTTTTGTAGATCCTTAATTAACTAAGAACCTACAGGAATAAACCGGTTCTGCAAAATTGACGAATCACGTTTATTACAGAGCTGTAAGAAGCGGAACAAACAATGCGGAAACCAAGGTTGTTGTTCTGGTTGTTAGCGTTGTTGTTGTTCCTGTTGTCCACCTTGCAGTTGTTGTCGTTGTTGTTATAGCTGCCACCACGGTTATAGCGGTTGTTGCTGTTGTTCGGGTTAACATCCCAACACCACAAGTTCTTCTAAAGGCTTATCCCAAAGATACAAAGTATCTTAAAATATATCCAGCTGAGAATCAGCGGAATTTTCAGTTTCATTCGTTATATTCTTTGGCGCTTCTGCAGTAGAAACCAAAGCTTTTTCAATTGCTTTTATGAAGATTTCACCCCATTGTTTGTACTTTTGCTCATTAACACCTTTTATCTTAAGAAAATCTTCTTTTGTTTTTGGTGGATTCTGAGCCATCAAAGCCAGCTGTTCATTACTTAAAATTCCATATAGCGGAATTTTAGTCTTATCACCAATTTCCTTTCTTGTTTTCCGTAAGAAATCATAAACAGCAAACTGACTTGGATTCAGTACATCCCGCCAGTCTACTTTTGAACTCATTGTATATGCCGATTTACCACCTTCAATGTCCGTATATTCCACAAGAAAAACCCAGCCAGTTCCACGTTCACCGTCTATTAGCCGTTTTTCAACGTTAATTATTCTGTGAGACTTTAAGAAATTGTTCAGCTCTGCACTGGCACTTGGTTCTGAGAAAGGACTAATAAAGAAGGTCATGAATTGGGTTTGTAGAGGCATGAACTATTACCTTGTTCGATTATTTTTTTACATATAAAGAAGACTTATAAATTTTGCATTTTAATCCTCTATCTATTAAATCTTTTTTTATATTTTGGAATTCCAAATTTAATAAACGATTGTATATTCTTTTTCTAGAATCATCATATGAAAATGGTATTATTGGAGAAATTGTAATGGCACTAATTATCTTTTCATCAAATGGAAATTTATCTACAACTAAAAAATCATCTTTCTTTTTTTTATCAACTATAAATATTCGTATTTCATTCTCGAAAGAAAAAGAAGATCTTTTCAAACACATAAGACTTAGATAATGCTCTATTGAAAAATCTTTAGGAAAAAAAATATCATTTCCTAGTTCACCCTCTTTATCAAGTTTATCGATCTCTTTTTTCGTAAATGAATAAATAGCATTTCCGATATAAACTTTCTTTTTTTCTCTTTTTGCAAATTCATTTAATCTTGCTAAAAATTCATCAAGATTAAAATAAACCTTTATGCTTTTTGCATTATCATTTGGTGAATACATTTTCCATGCGGCTGCTTCATTTTCAATTTTCTTATTAGTTACACATAGACAAAATATCTTTTTGTCTTTTAATCTTTCATATTCCTGATTTTTAGCAAGAAACTTTGATTCATAAGGATCTTCCCAAACAGTAGGAGAAACAAATACCATTTCTTTCTTTTCCTTATATTCATAAAATCTTTTCAGTGGCATATATCTGTAAACAATCTTATTCTTTTTTGGATCATATCCATTAAGCTTGTAAATATATTTATAATCTTCATGTTGCACACAAGATACTTCACTAAAAATATATTTCCGTATTAATTTATAATTTCCCATTATTTATCACCTATTTCCTGTTCTTCAAGTTCTTTCATCAATAGTTCATATTTTCCACTTAATACTTGATCACTTGTATAGAAATTAATTTTATTTTGGATATTGGCTTTAATTGGGGGTAAAAAGACAGAAGAATTTTTAACATCTAAAGCATATTTTAACCAATTTATCCACAAACGATTTCCATGTTTTTTAAATATTCTAATTTGTTTTTTTCTACTTTTTCTTTACAACTTTCCGATAAACAAATACCAATCTGTTCTAGTTTTTCATCCTGCCTTTTATCTAAATCCATTGTTCCTTCAATAAAGGAACCAAGCATAGCTAATTTTGCGACAACATATGATATAGATTTTGTTATTACTTCAATTTGTTTTATAAAATTATTTTCAAGCAATGGAATACTAATATCCATAATACCGTCTCTATACACTACATTAGTATTATCATGAAACATTTTTTTTTCTTCTTCTGAAAATTCCTTAATCTCATTTATATCTTTCCAAGACATAAAATCATTTATCTTTTTTTCAGTAGTAAAAGCATTAAGATATTCAATATTTTTTTCGTCCTCTTTTTTTAAATCAATTATTTTTAATTGAATATATAACGTGTTTTTCATAATTTTTTCTCCTAATATTTTTTTCTCCCTCCGCCTACAGCAGTACTGCCCATTTCGGCTTACCGCCTGCATGTGCCGTACTGCTGCTGTGCTACGCTCGTTCCTGCTAGTTAGAAGCGGAACAAACAATGCGGAAACCAAGGTTGCCGTACCGGTAGTTAGCGTCGTCGCTGCCCCTGCTGTCCACCCCGCAGTAGTTGCCGCTGCTGCCATAGCTGCCACCACGGCTACAGCGGTCGTCGCTGTAGTACGGGACAACATCCCAGCACCACTCCCACACGTTGCCGCTCATGTCATATAAGCCGTATCCGTTGGCTTTCTTCTGTGCTACAGGGTGTGTTCTACCTCCACTGTTTTCTTTATACCAGCCTACTTCATCAAGATTATTACTGCCAAAATACGTATAATTCTGTCCGCCTTTTGCTGCATACTGCCACTCTTCTACTGTTGGTAAACGGAATCCGTTTGCTTTTGTATTCTGAGTTACTTCTCCTCGAATTGAATCACCATTATGTGGTGTATAATTCCAGGTTGCAACATCAGTGTTACCGTAAACTGCATATACAGGTGTAAAACCGAATTTTTCACTAAGTTTATTACAGAAATAAATTGCATCATACCAGCTTACTTTTTCTACAGGGTTATTGTCTCCTCTATAATAACTTGGGTTGCTACCCATAACAGATGTATACACTTTTTGGGTAACTTCAGTATTGAGCATCTTAAAGTTTCTCTCAGGAATCGACACCATTTTTATTCCCATAGAATCAAACATCTTTGCAACTTCATTATCTCTTGCAACAGATTTTTTTGCTGCTGGTAAAGTAAGACCTTTTGAAATATATTTATTCAAGGACTCAAACTCATTCTTTTCTTTTGCAACAATCCCAACAATTTCCCTCAAATCCCATTCGGGCTTCATTGTACGTGGCTGCACTTTGTTCAAGGTACTTGTCTGTGTAACTTTTCCACTTACAGTGTTGATTACCCGAATCTTGTTAAAATTAAATTTATACTGGCTTGGTTTGCTGTCTCCTTCTGCAGTTACGTTGTAATCAATTTCAAAGTAAACAATCGGATCGCCACGGGTAAGAAGGGAATTGTACATGTCAATATTGTTGTCATATTCTTCACTTACCTTAAAGTCTTCAAGTTCTGTGTCTGTTGGTCTTCTTTTTCCTGTAACACCTTCGTAGGTTAAAATAAACTCATCAGTAAAAATTAAGATGCCGTCTGAATACAAACTTATGTAAGAAATCCAGCCGTCTTTTGCTCCTGTAAATTTTCCGTAACTTACCTTTAATTCTTCACCCATGGAAGAAACTGTTCTTGTTGTTGCAAGTGTTTTCTGGTCGTTACGAATTTCTGCTAATAAAGAAGCATCCTGACTTGCGGTTGTTTTTTTAACGGCCTCACAATCTGCAAAGAATTTGTTTGTTAATTCTTCATTGCTCTTAATTACCTGGTTTTCGCGAATCTGCTTTGAACGTTCTGTCTGTTTTCCGTTATCGTCTTTTTCGGAAGTTCCTAAAGGTCTGTTCCTTATTTTTGCTTCTTCACTTTCTTTGTCCTTAAGCATCTGTTCGTACAGTTCGACACTGCGACTTTCTACACCCTGCCTTATTTCCACAAGTGCTTTCTTTTTGCTTTCAAGAACATTTATCTGGCCAAGAACACCCTGCTTTTCCATTTTTAGTTTGCGAACTTCCGCGGCCTTTGCTGCTGCATCTTTTGCCATCTGGTCACGCTGAGTCTTTAATGCAATGGAACGTTCTGCTTCCAGTTTTTCATCTTCTGCAGCCCGTGCCATCTGTGCCTTAAGTTCTTCCTGACGTTTCTTTTCTGCATTCTGCTTTTCTAAAAGAAGTGCTTTTTCTGCTTCAATTCTGTTCTTGTTTTGGATTGCATTAATATCGTTGGAAGTCATGAGCTTAGAAAGTTCAGCATCATAGTCTTTCATCATTTTCTGATACTGTTCTTCGTTCTGTTTTGCCAGTGCAAGCTGTGCATCTACAGAAAAGTTTGCTGAACCTGATGTAAGGAGATTCTTGTTAAGATCAGAAATTTTTACATTAAGTTTATTTGCCAATGCAAGTGTAAGTTCATCTACTGCACCAGTGGAACCATAAAGATATTCTGCTTTTGAGTATTCTTTAGAAGAACAGCTTGCCATCTGTTCACCGGTTGTAAGGTCTGTAAAGTCTGCACTTATAGTGTAACCTGTTCCTGTTTTACGGAGCTTTACAAATACTGCAAACTTTGCTGTTGTAATCTTTCCAAGTTCAATGGCTGAATTTTCGTCTCTTCCACCGTCTTCACTTTCTGCCTGAAGTTTTTTCAGTGCAGCTTCTGACTTTGAATCAACTACAGTCTTCATTCCAAGATATTCCTGAAGGTTTGACTTAAGCTTGTCCTGAATCTGGCCTGGAAGCCATGCAGATTCTGCACCAGAAATATTTACTACTTCCTGGTTCACAACCTGAACTGGATGTTTGGTAAGATTTTCAAGACGCTCACGTTCCCATTTTGCTTTGGCTTCTTCGGCCTTACGTTTCTCTTCCTGCACAAGACGTTCCTTGTATTGCTCAAGTGTCTCTATACCATCAATCTTTGTTATTGAGTACGATTTTGAAGACAAATCATTTGTTTCAAATGTAACAAGGTATGTTACCTTGTTTGCATAATCAAGACGTTCAGCAATGTTTGTCATATCCATTCCGCTAACAATCTTTACCTTGTTTTTAGCAAAAGCTGACAAAATTACAGTTCCGTCATTTGCTACTTTCATTCCAGAAAGACTCATATCACAAGTAAATACTGCGGTTGCATCTTTGTTTTTTTCTAATGTCTTACCTATTTTCTTTGCATCAACCTTTGTCTGAGCAAAAAGTGAAATTGAAAAGAGTGTAGCTAGAAATAATGTTATGTATTTTTTCATTTATTAATCCTTATTGTTCAAATAAATCCATCCAGGTATTTTTGAATCATGAACAATTACACCTTTCGAAACTAAAGATGTAATTGCACATTTAATTTCATTTTGAAAATCAACACCATTCTTTATACTTTTGATAACTTCTACAAAAAGTAATTCTTCACTGTGAGCGATTCCTTCTCCGCTTCCCATTCTAGAAAAGAACATCTATTACTATTTTTTCAAAATCCATCTCTTACCTCAGTTACATCAAAAAATCTGCCAAATCCATAGCTTCCTGTGCAGCAGCCTTTGTCTGTGCTTCCTTTGCGTCAAGTTTCTTTGCTTCTACAGCAGCTTTTGCAACTTCTGCATTACTTGCAGCAGCATCGGCATTTGCTTTTGCTTTTTCTGCTTCCAAACGTGCCAACTGGGCTTTATACAATGCTTCTTCTTCTGCCTGTTTTGCTGCATCTTTTTTATCTGCGTCTTCCTTCATTTCGCTAAAGAGAGAACCAATCTTTTTCTGAGTTTCTGTTTCAAGACCTTCTGTTCCCATAACATCCATCAGATATTTACGGCAGAGTGCATCCCATGTTGCTTTATCCATAGAATAGACTGTGTAATAGATATACTGTTCACTCTGTTCTTTTGTTCCGGCTTTTGTAGTTCGGACTTTCTGGTAGAATCCTGTTTCTTCACGAAGACCTGTCATATCTGCTTTTGTTTCACTTGCGGCAACATATACTGCTTCCAGCTGGCCTACATCATTTAAGCCCTGACCAACTCTACCAATAACTTTCTGACTCAATTCTGCTGCCTGAACATATGCAAATCCTGCACGACTTAAAGCCTGTGCTGTTGCTTCTGTTTTTCCTGTTGCCATACTTATTTTTACAACGCGGTTTGAATTTAATCCCCACTGTTCCTTGAAAGTATCAGAGTTTCCACGACGCATATTCTTAAGCCATGTTGGAGCCGCAATTTCTCCTAAAGTCCTGTCTGTCCAATCAACAACTACTACCTTATCCACATCATCATCAACATTTACCTTAATAGTAGGATCTGCTTTTGGAGTTGATCCACAGCCTGCAAAGCTTAGCAAAGATGCAAATACAGTTCCTGCTACCATCGCTCTAATTAATGTCTTTTTCATTTGTTTTCTCCTTCCGCCGTTTAATCACAACTTAAAATTTAATTTCTTCATTTATTTTTTCTGCCAGCTTTAGGAATGCTTTTTTCTGAGCATTTTCCAATGAATAAGCGACAGTTTTTTCCGTCAGTTTTGCTTCGTATGAAAAAACAGCTTTTCCTTTACTGCTTTTTATTGAAACAATAACAGCAGGCATAATTGTTACAGGATTTTCGCCATTTGGATTTGATGAAACAATAACATCTGCTGTGTAATTTCCACTTGAACCAACTATAAATCCACCTTTCTCAAGTGCAGTCTTTATGGAAGTCTCCACTATGTTTCCGTAATCGCCCTTCAGGTTTACAAAAATAGTAAGATTCTTTTGTTCTTTTTCTATTTTTGCCGGAAGCTCTGCTACTTCTGTTCTGTCTGCAGAATACTTTTCTTCTTCATTTGGATTTATGATTCTGCCGTATTCAAGTTTTTCAATTAAATCACCTGACACTTTCCAGGCACTTTTATACAACGAAATTTTCGTAAAGGAATCTTCTTCTGATTCCGCCTTTTTTAGAAAAGAGTAAAATTTTGTTTTCTCCGATTCTATTTTTGGCTTATACTGAACCCAGGCATCATCACGAATCATATAAGCTACTGCATACCATTTCTTTTCCGGCTTGTAATAATAACTTTCAGTAAATTCAAGCCCAATGAATTCAACTTCACTTGTAACATTTACTTCATCTATTACACGAGTTTCTTCCTGTATGGACGTACCAGTTGTAATAGAAGACATTGTTGTAGAAAGATTTGCACTTACTGTAGATTGAAAATATCGGGCTAGCTGAGAAGCTGCATCTGTCTTTGCATCTTCTGCAGTAATTCCGCTTCCACGCTGTGCCAGATACTGAGCATTAGGAAAAACAGTACGATAATTTTTAAACCAGTCTGGTTCTACAGACTTTGGCTTTGCAAAACATACTGCTGAAACGAAAGTTAATATAATAACTATCAGAGTTTTTCTCATGTTTTAAATTCTCTCCTCCAATTTTTTTAAAACAAAAAAAGGTACAGTTCTTCACGCAAATTTTCTTTGTGCAAAAAACTGTACCTTATTATTTACTGAGTATTTTCTGTTAAACTATTTAAAATATCCCGAGCAATCGAGCAATCGAGCAATCGAGCAATCGAGCAATCGAGCAATCGAGCAATCGAGCAAATTTTACCACGTGCATTTTTTGTGTCAACATATTTATTATAATTATATCACAAAAAAATCAATTTTCAATCTTTTTGTAATTGAAGATTCTGGAGATATCCTTTTTCACCTAAAACTACTCTAGTCAATGATAAAATCAAAATTTTATCACTAAGTTTGGTCGTCAGGATAACGAATGGAAGAAAAAGGAATTAAATTTGAAGCGGTTCCAAGAAAGAACATGAACAGGCTAATGAGCCTTTTTGAATGCTATCATATCAAGCACAGAAGCATCGTTGCTTACATGATTAACCGCAATCTGGAATTTTATCAAAATTTTTTCAGATTGCGGTTAATTTAGAAAACTCGAATTTCGGGCTATTTAGATGGAATCTTTTAATACAGAACCAAAGTTCTTAAGATAATCAGCAAAACTTATGTACGCCAGAAGGGCACAGACTGCAAAAAATCCATAACCTGAATACAAAGCATACTTCATTACCGGTTCACCGTATTTTCCAAGATACTTTACTAAATCCAGACGGTACATTCCTTCCTGGGCAAGTGCAACAAAGCAGCTTACTACATAGAACACCGTCTTAAGCTTTCCGCCTTTGCGGGCTGCAATGGCTGTACCTCTCTTTGCGGCAACCATTCTTAAAAAGTTCTGGCCGAATTCCCTGTAAAAAATAAGAACATAAAGAATTACCGGCATGTATCCTGAAAATACAAAACAGGTAAACATCGACATATGAAGGAAAACATCTGCAAAAGGATCAAACATTTTTCCGAAATCACTGACTTCATTATGCCTGCGGGCATAACTTCCGTCGTAATAGTCCGTAAGTTCTGCAAAGGCAAGAAGCGGTATCATCAGACATACTGAGATAACGGAAAGTACGCTTCCGCTGCAGGAATGAGTCCATTCAGGAATAAAATATATAAAAAACAGTACAGGTGCCAGTACAAGTCTGGCTAATGTAAATTTATTCGACGTCTTCATGTGCCCTATTATAACGAGTTTTCCTATTTTATTACAATACAATCCTATAATTCTCAGTTGAAGCCTATATGAAACTTCTTGGAATCCTGAACCACGCTTACGGCAGACTTTATTACGCAGTCAGGAAGAATCTTTGCACTTAAAGTAACGGCATGCTCCACCACCGCATGAGAATCTGCAACACCCTGAAGAGTAATTATCTTTCCTGTTTCATCAACATCTGCATGGAGATAATTTATGTTAACGTTGTAATCAAATATAAGCGTATTAACCAGACGCTGTGTTTTAAGAAGGTTTCTGCACATAGAACAGCCTTCTTCACTCATACGCGGGGTAACATGATTCTTTACAAGATCTTCAACCATCGTTGTAACCGTAGGAATCGAAAGAACTCCTGTATTCACGGTAAGAAGGAAATTCCGCGGATCATCATTATCCACATCAAAGAAACTTCTATGAAACCCTTTTCTGTTGGTGTCACTTTCCGCAATTCTTGCAAGTGCATGTTTTTCGTCTATACTGAATTCTTCCTGAAGACGCCGCACACGGACTGAATCATCCGCATAAAACTTCAGAGGAACAAGAGATACAAGTTTCTGTAAAATTACAAAAGCCCCCCGTCCGATGAGAATGACATTATCCTGAGAAGCCGCATCAAGAACAGCCACCTGAAGATAGTTAAGATATTCATCCCTGTCCTTAGTCAGGTTTGCAAAAAAACCCGGCTTGCGTTCATCATATTTAGGAAGTTTTTTTTCAGAAAAACCAAGTTCAACTATTTTTTTCTCAATGGTTTTGCGGTCGATAAACTTATAATTAAGTCGTTCTGCAAGGGCGACAGCTATTTCGTCTCCCCGTGCCGCAATCTGTCGTGTAATAGTAATGACTGCCATAGTTTTCCCCCTTTTTAATTGTGTATACTGTAATTATAATATGTAAAAGTAATTTGTCAAAATTTCAGGAGCGTACTTAATGAACGAGAATCTTATATGGAACGAAAAAGCCAGGCGGGAAGTTTTTAAAACTCCTGTATTTACAGTAACAGAACGGGACAGCACAGGTCCTGACGGTCAGCTGGGAACATACATTGTAAATGAGGCAAATGACTGGGTTATCGTTATTCCTGAACATGATGGAAAATTTCTGATGGTTAAACAGTGGCGCCACGGAGAAAAAAAATTAAGCATTGAATTTCCAGGCGGTGTAATTGAAAAAGGAGAAAAACCTGAAACAGGTGCTGCAAGGGAACTAAAGGAAGAAACTGGAGCTGAGTCAAAAAATCTGATTCACCTTGGAAGCCTTAACCCAAACCCTGCCCTTTTTGCAAACCACGTACATATTTATCTGGCCAGGGAACTTTCATTTACATCAGAACAGCACCTTGATTCTGATGAATTCGTAAACTGCATGGAACTTCCTGTAGAAGAAGTCCTTAAAAACCAGGCATCTGAACTTTACCAGCACGCCCTTATGAGCAGTGCAGTCGGCCTGTACCTGACTTATAAAATGCAGAACGCAGACTAAAAAAAATCCCTGAGATACATTCTGCAGCGTACCCCAGGGATTATAAGCAATATTTACCGAAACTTATTTAGCCGGTTTATAAGGTTCGTATTCAACATCAGGACTGTAAACACCGTCACGGTATTCACCTGTTATTGAAGGAATCTCCATCTTCATGCCAGGAAGAATCAGGTTAGGATCACTAGGCTTTGGAAGCTTAGATTTGTTTGCTTCGTAAAGATTTTCCCAGAGGAACGGGTTGTTATAAACATAAGGACGTCCTGAAATATTCCAGAAACAATCCTTATCCGTTGCCCAGGGACGAACAATATAATACTTAGGAAGAGGAGTAATCTCATAAATTTCTGCAAGGGTATCAAGAACCGTCTTTGCAATTCTTGAAGCACCTTCATAATCTTCTGCAGTATATGCACCTTCTGCCTGTCCGTAAGCTTTTACAGCTGCTTCATAGGCAATAGGAAAGTTTACGTCACCATGAATTGATTCAACGTAAGCGATTCTTTCTTTTGCAGCCTTCATATCCCTGTCCGCATTATCTTTAGCAAGCATGTGGCGGATATATTCTTCAGAAAGAGCAGCATTTTCTTCTGCTTTTTTTGCATATTCTTCAGAAAGGGCATACTCTCCGGCATCAAGAGCCTTCTGAGCTTTTACTGTATATTCCTTTGCAAGTTTCTGATATGTATTGTTCTTATAACTTGCAGCAAATGCAGCTGAAGCAATCAAAGCTGCTGATAAAATCATAGCAAACTTTTTCATTCGTTAGCCTCCTCAACAGGTTCTGCAATATCAGAACTTACTTCTACAGTTGAATTTTCTGCAGCAGTAAAGTCATCTTCTTCAAGAAGACGGGCATTTTCATCTTCAATACCTTCTACTTCACCGTCACCAAGAGGAGCCTGAGCATCAGCCTCAATAGCTACGTTTTCACTTTCCTGAACTCTGGCCTTTGCTGCTTCAATTGCAGCCTGAGCCTTTGCACGCTTGTCAGCTATATCATTATAAAGCCCGTTAAAGCTTTCCTTTGCCTTTGTATAGTTTGCAAGGGCACCTTCCGGATTGCCTGTAACATAATTAGAGTCACCGTCCTTAAAATTCTTAACGGCTGCATCATAATCAGCCTTGCGGCTTACAGAAGCCTTTACGCTGTCAGCAAGTTTTTTTGCTTCATAAGCTGCAGTTCTTTCTTCTTTTGCAAGAGCCTTGAATGCTGAATTAAGCACTGCATCAAAAGATTCTTCTGCAGACTGTGCCTGCTTAAGGCGTGCTGCTCCAGGAACAAGATTAGACTCAGGTCTGGCAAGATCCTCAAGAATCTTTACACCTGCATCATAAGAAGACTTGTTGTATCCTGAATAATCAAGGGAATCAATCTTATCTTTCTTTGCCTTTGCCTTTGCATACGCTTCAAGTGCAAGATACCTGTCATTAAGGTCATTAAGAACAGCAGACATATCTCCTGAATCAGAATCAGCAAGAGCTTTCTGTGCCTCAAGAATGGCATCTGCAGCTGCAAGTCCGTTCGGATCAGCATCTTCAACACCGGCTGCAACGGCAGCTTTTCTTGATTCTTCAACTTTTGCAAGAAGTGCTTTATTTGCATCTGAATAATCTTCAGACGGTTCTTCTACGGCAGGGGTTTCTACAGGCTCCTCTACAACAGGTTCAACCGGGGCTGCCTCTGGCTCCGGAGTAGATCCGCACGCAATGAATGACAGTGCAGAAACTGCAAGTGCAGTCAAAGCCAAAATTCTGACTTTTTTCATAAATCCTCCATATTTTAGATATCTGGATACAGGCATTAAAAATACGTCCAGATACCTTACAGAATACAACATAATAATTTTATATTCAATAAATTTGCTTTGCACCACCGGCAAACATAGGTTATATTTTTAATAACACCAGCGGAGGCGATTATTATGGAAGGAACTATCGAAAAAAACATTATACAGAATCTCGGAACCATTTCTGAGGGAAAAGGCGGATGGAAAACCGAACTGAACCTCGTTTCATGGAATGCCCGTGACCCGAAATACGACATCCGTTCCTGGTCACCGGATCATGAAAAAATGAGCAAAGGCGTTACCCTTACAAAAGAAGAACTTCTTTCTCTGAAAAACCTTTTAAACTCAATAGAACTTTAAAAGCAGCTCAAACCGCTTTCTTCCGTTCAGTCATAAGAATACTCGGAACAGTAAATTCCGTCCTTGTTTATAATTGAATGGAGAAGCATGACAAGGCGGGTATCTTCAAAAGCAGAACCTTCCTGCCTTATACTCATATCCGTCGCAGCCAGCAAGGATATTATTGACGCAACAGATCCGTTACTCCATACACCGGAAGCCTGTCTGTAAAGTTCCTGATTTTTCTTAGAGGAAAAACCACCTGCTTTAAGCTGAGCATCCGTAGGTTTAACTCCTCCTGAAAAAAGCGCGTTCCAGTTACGGAGCTGTCTGAAACAGTAAGTAAGTCCTGCTATAACTGAAACTGCATTAGATTCCCTGGAAAGACGAATCTTATTAAGGATTGCAACTGCAGTTTCAAAACGTTCATTCTTTCTTTTTGCCCTGTCACACATTGATTCAAACAGAGTAAAGGCACTTTCTTCCCTGTTATGTGCCAGAATTTTATCTACATCTGCCGCAGTAATCTGATGTCCGGGTTCAAAACAGTAAAAAAATCTTGAACACTCACTTTTCAGGCTTTCAGTATTATTTTCTACCATCTCAAGAATCTGAGAAACTGCATCAGCACTTATTCCGAAACCGTTTTTCTTAAAATAAGAAACAAGCCACTGTTCCTTACGATTCTCAAACATTTCCCAGAAAATCTTTCTATGTCCGGCCGGAACCGCACTTTCAAGTTTTTTATCCACTGACATTTCATCAGATACAAGGATAAGTATATTGGAACTGTTGCCGGCCTGTTTTGCCCAGCCCGAAATCAATTCAATCTCGGCCTTTGTCTTTATTATTTCTGCATTACGGAGAACTATAAAAAGTGCGGAAGAAAAAAGACTTTCGTTCTGAAGTTGTGCAATTACATCTGCTACCCGCACGTCTGCAGCAAAATAACGGTATTCATCAAGAGAACCGTTCTTTTTTTTTGATTCATCCCGAATTGAATTTATGGCATCATTTTTTTCGCCGGCTTCAGGTCCGGTAAAAAGATAAATTCCTGTTTCAATCATTTGTCACATAAGTCCTGATTATACTGACCAAAGTTCCGCATATTACTGCATTCTGACAGTAAACACTCTGAACTTCCGGAGTTTCACTTTGAAGGCGTATTCTGGAATCTTCCTCAAAATATTTTCTGAGACAAACCGCATCATTGTAAACAACTGCTGCCATCTGACCGTTTTTTACTGAATCAGACTGTTCAATTACAGCAATATCACCGCTTAAAATACCGGCACCTTTCATTGAATCATCAGAAACACTAAAGGCAAAATATTTTTTTTCGGAACGGACGAAAGGTTCAGGAATATTTATATAACTTCCGATATTTTCTTCTGCAAAAATATCTTTTGTACTGTCCTTAAAAACAAGAAGAGGAACCTTGTCTACAAAAAGAATATGTTCCTTCTGACGAAGATCTTTAATAATACGGATTGAACGGGAAACATGCTGTGTCTGAACAATAAAACCTTTTTTCTGAAGGGCAATGAGATGATCCTGCACCGCCCTGATTGAAATCTTAAAATTCTGACCGATTTCCCTTACTGTAGGTGAATATGAATTGTCCTCACAAAACTGTGCAATAAAATCAAGAATTGCACGCTGGCGCTCTGTAAGCCCCTTCATGCTCAGTCCTCTTCAAACTTTGATTCAAAAAGATTAACAATTGCATCTGCTGCTTCTTTTTCGTCAACTCCTTCAACTTTAAGAGTAAGTGTAGTGTTATAACCGGCAGCCATAGTAATTACACCCATGATTGACTTTGCATTTACACTGGCAGAATCTTTTTCAATAGTAACTTCTGATGAAAACTGATTTGCAGTCTGAGCAATAAGTGCTGCAGGACGGGCATGAATACCCGCACGATTTTTAACCGTCAATAATTTTTCTACCATAAAAAACTCCTTTAAAGCCACAACGGCAGTTGTGCGACACGGATGTCGCAAACAGCGAATGCAGGCTTTAGAATGCATTCGCACATGATAAAAAGTACAGGGAAGTACTTTTTATCATGCCTCCTTTAAAGCCACAATAGCAGTTTCAGGCTTTATATATCAATATACGTCATCTGCACTACTGTAAGTATTGGCAGCTGCACTGGTTTCTATCCATTTAAGAACATTCTGATTAAAGTCACGGGCAGAATGATAACCCATGGACTTAAGCCGCTCATTCATCGAAGCAGCTTCTATAATAATAGGAAGATTTCGTCCCGTACGAACCGGAATTTCTATCAGAGGAATCTTTACTCCAAGAAGGTCTATAGTATCCGTATCAGTACCTATACGGTCATACATTTTATTCTGATCCCAGGCAGCAAGTTTTACTACCAGCTGAACTTCCTTCTGCTCACGAATGGAACCGATTCCGTAAAGCTGGGCAATGTTTATGATTCCAAGACCGCGGATTTCCATATGATGGCTGATGAATTTATTTGCACCCTGTCCAAGAATGGTATTTCCGTTTACACAGCGTATTTCTACAACATCATCAGCAACAAGACGGTGTCCGCGCTCTATAAGTTCAAGAGCAGTTTCACTTTTTCCGACGCCGCTGTCACCGGTAAGAAGAATTCCTACGCCGTATACTTCAACAAATACACCGTGCATTGATTTTCTCGGTGCAAAAACATTATTAAATACACGGAAAACACGCTGGGAAAATTCTGATGATTCAAGATCTGTCTGAAGAACAGGAGTTCCTGCAAGGTCTGCCTTTGCAAGAAAAGACTCATCCGGAGTTATGCTGTGACTGAAAATTACGCATGGAATCTTACTATCAAGAAGTTTATCTATAGTAGATGTCTGATTTTCTGAATAAAGCTTGTGAAGATAGGCAAACTCACCCCTTCCAAAAAGCTGAACGCGCTCTTCTGCAAAAGCATCAAAAAAACCTGAAAGTTCAAGCCCCGGACGGTTTATGTCAGGAACCCTTATCTCATTTGCAAGCCCGCTGCGGCCGGCAATACACTTAAGATTAAGAGAATTATAGCCTTTTAGTTCCATTGAAAGTAAATCAAGAACCGTAAACTTCCTGTTCGCCATAAAAAATAGTATACAAAATGAAAGTGTTTATGTCGAGACTTAAATTCAGTAAGATTCTGCCATGACTGAAAACACAAGAGCAAGACTGAACAGATTCAGCACCTTCAAGAAACGGCTTTTTAAAGAAAACGTAATTTTTGAAAATTCCCTTTTATTCAATAAAATGATTGAAGAAGAAAAAAAACTGCTGATAGCAGAACTTATTGTTCGTGCAAAAAACGCAGGCGTAGATTCACAAACAATAGATAAAATTTTCGGAACAGCCGGAAGAGGATACAATTCATGAAGAAAGAATGGTTTGAAAACGACGACTTCTGGATTAATTACGGCCCCATCATGTTTGACGAGGCTCACTGGGCAGAAGCAGCCGGAACAGCAGGACGCATAAAGGAAATTGCAGGGCTTAAAGACGGCCAAAGGATTCTTGATGCCTGCTGTGCCCTGGGACGGATAAGCACGGAACTCGGTCTTTTAAACCTTGATGTAACCGGAGTGGACATAACCCAGCCTTTTCTTGACTGTGCCGCAGAAACTGCAGAAGACGAAGGCGTAAAACTTACCCTCATAAACCATGATATGAGGACCTTTACTTCAGAAAAAAAGTTTAACGCAGCCATAAACGTTTACAATTCCTTCGGTTATTGTGACAGCAAAGACGACGATTACAGAATACTCTCAAGAATCTACGATGCACTTGAAGAGGGAGGAACCTTTATTCTTGAATGCATCAGCCGCGAAACAGCAATACGCTGGTTTACTGAAGGTGAATGGTTTGAGCGTGCCGGAAAAACCGTACTGACGGAATTCAAGCCCACTGGTGCATGGGAAGGTTTAAGTTCAAGATGGATTCTTATTGATAAAAACGGAAACAGAATGGAACACACCTTCATTCAAAGACTTTACTCTGCCGCTGAACTCAGAGACAAACTTCTCGAACTTGGTTTTTCTTCTGCAAAGGTATACGGAGGTTTTGACCTGAGTCCGTATGACTACAATGCAAAAACCATGGTTATTGTTGCAGAAAAATAAACAGGGAATGACCAATAAGTTTAAAAAGTGTCATTTTCGGTTAAAAAGTGTCATTTTCGGGCTTGATCCGAAAATCCCTCTGCATGAGATTGCCGCATCAAGTGCGGCAATGACAGGGTGTCAGGCACAGCAATGACAGGGTGTCGAGCACGACAATGACTCATACTTTTCAGACATCCCCAGGCAGGCTGCCGGAAGTACACACAAGCACATGAAGGGGACTTAAACCGCTTAAAATAAGTTCCGTTGCTTCTTCCTTAGGTCTGTCCAGTCCGCTGATACAGTCCTTTACATACACAGTATAGATTCCCAGATCTATAAGATTTAATACGGTACTTAAAACACAGCACTCTGCAACCACACCGGCAACAAAAACTCTGTCTGCATTCCTGCACTTTTCAAGAACTTCAGGAACTGCAAGAGATGAATATACGCTTTTCTGATAAACCGGATATTCAGAAATAACCTCATCCAGACCGCTGACCATGGCATTGGCAAAATCACTTGCATTTACATCCGCATACTTTTTATTGTAATCCGCCCATACGCCGGACGCCTGGGGATCTGCAATAAATTTTGTAAAAACTACATCATCAAATCTTTTTGATTTTATAAGCGAAACTATTCTTTCTGCACAGCCTTCAGTATCAAGGCAGGCCCACTTCTGATTTTTCAGATAGACATTCTGCATGTCCACTACAAGAAGAAGATCTTTCATTTTTAACTCTAATCAAACTTACTGAATGTCTGTCAAAGCTTCACGTAAAAATTTGTTGCCGACCCGGGCATCTGCCATGAGATGGGTAAAATTCTCATAATGTTCCGGAACGGAATACTGTTCTCCAAAAAGAATTTCCGTTCCGCCGTCAGATGTCCGTTCTACATTCAGCATCCAGGTTTTGCCGAGGAGATTAAAATCAAAACTTCGCCTTACCTCGACAAGAACCTTAAATTCATCCCTAGTCATTCCTTGACCGGATTATATGCATTTTCTTAAGAAGGGCAACTATCTTTGAGTCTTTTTTTTCAGAAACAGCTGTCTCTTCTGCTGCATCTTTTTCTACCTTAAACTTTCCTACTTCCTCACTCATGTGATTAATACTGAGGGCGTTTTCAGTAGAAAGCTTGTTTACTTCCTTGAAGGCATTTGTAAGGGAAGAAACACCTTCCGAAATACCGCTCATAGAACCATTAATCTGAAGCGTTACGGAAGAAAGTTTTTCCATCTGAACAAGAATTTCTTTACTTGCCTGTTCAATAGACTCTGATGCAGTACGTACATCCGTTGTAACAGAATTAATATTGTGCATTGCATCAAGAATCTGTGTACTTCCTGCCTGCTGCTCGTCCATGGCACTCTTGATTACAGCTTCCTGAGTACTTACTTTCTGGGTATTTTCAAAAATAACGTCAAACTGCTCTTTAAGTTCAGCTGAGTCATTTGTCATTCCCTGAATTACTTCACGGAAACTTTCAAGAACCTTACTGATTTTTTTACCCTGTGCATTGGAATCTTCCGCAAGCTTTCTGATTTCATCAGCAACTACGGCAAATCCCTTACCTGCTTCACCGGCATGAGCAGCCTCAATAGCGGCATTCATGGCAAGAAGGTTTGTCTGGCGGGCAATATTCTGAATAACTGCACTGGCTTCAATAAGACCTTCGGAATCATCTACAACCTTATTCGTCATCTGAACGGTCTTTTCGATAGTCTGTTTACCTGATTCAGCAGAAGAAGAAAGTTCCGCAACATTTTCCTGATTCTTTTCAAGAATCTGTGTAACAGAAGCAATATTTGCAACCATTTCCTCAACGGCAGAAGATGACTGAGTTACGCTCTCTGACTGAGAAATAATATTCTGATTAAGGGTTCCGATGGAAGTTACGATTTCATTAATAGTATCGTTTGTCTGATCTACACTGTCACTCTGATTATTAACGTCAACCTTTACATGCTGAACTGTCGTATCAATATCACTGATTTCAGTAGCAGAAACATCCATACTTTCTGAAAGCTGCTGTCCGACTCTCGTCATGCGTTTTGATTCATCAATAATCGAGCGCATGGATTCAGCAATCTTTGAAATGGTACGGTTAAAGTAAAAGCCCAGACGGCCAAGTTCATCTTTAGAAGTATCAGGAAGAGAAACCGTAAGATCTCCGTCTCCTTCTGAAATATTCTTCAAAACACCTATAAGTTTGTTAAGTGGTCTTGAAATGCTTATACCCAGTAAAAGGGCAACACCAACAGAAATAATAATAGAGACAGTAATAATTGCTATCAGAAGCTGAAGTATTGCATTTGTAGGCCCTTCTATGGAAGAAAGAGGCGTTGTCATTACGTAATCCAGAGAATAATAATTGTTGCCGGAAGGAACAATGCGAACTTCAGAATCCTCACCGTGGAATTTTTCACGACTGATTCCGTATGCTCCAGGCTTATACTCCAGAAGACTCTTAAGATCCATGGAAACTGCTTTCTTAAACTTAAGCTCCTGAGAAAAAGGATCAAGAACAACATTTTCTTCTTCATCAAGAAGAATGAGTTTTATGTCACCCATACTCTTTTCATCACCAAGAATTTCAAGGAATACAGATGCATTCATTTCTATAAGTGCAAGACTTTCATCCGTTCCGTCATCAATCATGATTCCGCAGGAAAATACAAGATGACCGTCTGCATTTAAATAAACAGGAGTAAAATACGGATCTCCCATGCAGTTAAGAACGGTATCATACCATTCTTTCTGGTAGGCAAAAACATAAGACATACTGCCTTCCGGATAACAGATACATCTTTCGTCTGAAGTAAGAACTGCCGCAGACATAATCAGTTCATTTGAATCTACGGTATACTCTTCAATCATCTGAATAGCATCTTCATCTTCGATGTCATTGGCTGCAATCTGAGCAATTGCATAAGTCGAATGGTAAATACCCTGCATGTAGGCATCAATGGTTGAATCTGTAAGACGAATTGTTGTTGCAAACTTATCAGTAAATGTCGCTTCGTTCATCGGCTTTACTTTTTTATAAATGCTGAAGCCTAAAACCAGCAGAAGTGCAACTGTTTCTACGACAATTCCGATTATAATTCTTGTTGCAATAGACTTTTTACGTTCTTTTTTAATTTCCGGCACATTTTTCATAAATAAAAAGCTCTCCTAGTGAAAAATTTAAAAATGTCTACTCTAATTTTAACACCCATTAATGTAAAAAACTATAAAAACAACCTTAAAAGAATAAAAAAAATGAAAAACTTAAGCCATGCGGAGGTTTTCACAATATGCAGGTAATTTTCTGTTTCGTGTGATTTTTTGTAAATTCGTCTCCATTAAAAACACATATCCTTTGTTTTAGCAATGTCATGTGTTATAATATCTGTCGTATATTAGCATTCAATTTTTCTTTAGGAGGAAAAATAATGAAAAAAACAATGGCTCTTGTTCTGGCAGCTGTAATTTCAGGAACAGTATTTGCACAGACACCTGCAGAAATCGTAGACAAGTCAGTAACAATCACACCTCCTGACTATTCAGAAACAATCCTTACAATGGATCTTTTGGACAGAAACGGAAAAGTAACTGAACACAGACAGATTAATCAGTATGGAGACAGAAAATCAGGTCTCGTACGTACAGTTTTTGACATCCGTTCACCAGCATCTGTTAAGGACACACGTATTCTTCAGGCTGAAAACGCAAACAAATCTGACGACAAATGGATTTACCTTCCGTCACTTAAAACAACAAGACGTATTGCAAATACAGAAAAGAAAAAGTCATTCGTAGGTTCTGAATTTACTTACAACGACATGACTCTTCGTGAAGCAGACAAAGATGAACACACTTTCGTTAACGAAAACGGTTCTTACACTACAAACGGCAAAGCTTATTCCGTATGGATCATCAAGTCAGTTCCTGTAAAGGACAAAAACCTTGAATACGCTTACCGCATCCAGTACATCGACAAAGAATCAAATATTCCTCTCCTTATGGAATTCTACAATAAAAAGGATGAAAAGATTAAGGAAGCTATCCTTGAAAAATTCTCTAAAGTAAAGGGAAGCACCGGCAGAGAATACTGGCTCCGTCAGTCTCAGTTAGTAAAGAACCTTGAAACAGGTAAACAGACACGTGTAATAGTAGAAAAATACACATTTGATAAACCTATTTCAGACCGCTACTTTACACAGAACTGGCTTAACACCGGTAAATAAAACTATTTAACTGGAGCAGAATAATGAAATTTACAAAAACAGCTTTATTTGCAACTGCAATGCTTTCTGCAGCAGGAATTACATTTGCACAGGATTTTGATGACTTTGACTATTCAGAGGAACCGACAACATCATTTACTGTAGGCGGTAACTTTGAAACAACAGCCCGCTCATATCTTGATGAAGCAGATCATGAAATAAAAAGCGCAGATGACGTTTCTACCCTTCACACAGAAGCAAATGCTACAGGAAAGCTCAATCTTAATTACTCAGGACTCAGTTCTGACCTTAACGCAGTAATTAAATTTGACAAGAATACTTTCGGTGAACATCCGGAAGATCTTCTTGATGAATTTACGGCACGTGCATATCTGGGAAATCTCCTGATTGAAGCAGGAAAAATGCGTGTTGTATGGGGAAAAGGTGATAAAAACCACGTTGTAGACAATTTCAATGCAAATGACTACACAGACTACATCTTCCCAGACTACCTGGACCGCCGTATTGCAGAACCAATGTTCCGTGCAGTTTATTCAACAAACAACGATGTTAAATTCGAAGCAGTCTGGACTCCTGTAATGACAGCTGACCGTCTTGCTTCAAGCGGAAACTGGCAGCCTAAGGCAAGTAAAGAACTTACAGACAAGGTTCAGTCTGCAGCCCTCGACTACCTTAAAAAAGCAACAGAAGCTAAGGTAAAGGCAAATCAGCTTGCTACAGAAGCTGCTACTCTTCAGGCAACAGGCGATACAGCAAATCTTGCAACCCTCATCAGCAATAACGCTGCGACACTTGTACCATACCACCTTGACCCGGCAAACGCCCTTACCACAGCATCAGCCGCAATTCAGGAGTACGTATCTGCAACCGAGAAAGCTTATCTTACAGCTCTCAGCAATACAGGTTCCCTTACAGATAATCTTTATCCAGATACATATCAGCTTAAATACGGACAGGCAGGTTTACGCACAACCTTTACAGCAGGCGGATTTGACCTTGGTTTCAGCTACTACTACGGTCATTACAAGCAGCCTTCTGCAAACCTTTCAAAATACAGCGCATACGTAGAAAAAGTTCTTTCAGGTGCTGAAATTTCTGAATCTGATAAATTCCTTTCTTACGACCAGCTTCAGGTATTCGGTCTTGAAGGAGCTACAGTGTTCGGTCCGCTCAACATCCGTTTTGAAGCTGCATACAACCTTACTGACGATACAAAAGGTGATGACCCTTGGGTTCACAACAACAGCATTGCCTGGGAAGCAGGTTTTGACATGGATCTTCCTATAAGCAACATCAACTTCAACATTCAGACTGTAGGAAAATACATTCTCAAGGGAGATAAAATCAACGACAGCCTCTATAAAGCATTCGACGTTGACGGTGATGCAAACGACTGCTATACAAACAACAAGATTATCGTTGACATCACAGACAGCTACAGAAACGAGACTATCAAGCTTGATATCAAGGGTGTATGGGGAATTGAAAGGGGAGATGTTGTAATCATGCCTTCACTTGCATTCGACGTAAAGGATGACATGACACTTAACCTTTCAGGACTTTACATCTGGTGTAAAGATGAAGACAGTGAATTTGACGGCTGGCAGCACAACAGCTTTGCTCAGGTTGGAATCAAATATCTGTTCTAATTCTTTTACAAAGTTATAACAAACTTTTAAGATAACAGACATCCCTGAAACAGAAAAAAAATCTGTTTCAGGGATTTTTTTATATATTTGTGCAGATTTTGAAAATTCAGTGCAAATATATATGTATGGAAAAAGAAAATGAAAACCGAACGGTTAAGGACAGTCTCTTCGTAGACTATTTTTCAAAGGATGCAGTTGTTGGAAAGAAAAACTTCATTGAACTGTACAACTGCATTTCCGGGAATTCCCTTTCGCCTGAAGATACGGTTCTTGAAGACGTAAAGATTGAGCAGGTAATCTACAAGTCTTTCTGCAACGACATATCCATGCTCGTCAACGGAAAACTTGTCGTCCTGCTGGAGCACCAGTCTTCAGTAAACGAGAACATGCCCCTGCGATTTCTGATTTACTGTTCCCGCATCTATGAAAGGATTGTGGATTCAAGGCTCAAGTTTTCAACGGAGCGAAAGATGATTCCTTCACCGGAGTTCTACGTCATCTACAACGGAGGCAGGAACTATCCTCCGCAGAAAATACTCAGGCTGTCGGATTCCTTCATTGATAAAAAGGGAGAAAGTGAAGTTCCCCTGGAGCTTAACGTAAAGGTGTTCAACATAAAGCATCCGGAATGTACGCTGGACTTTTCTTCTTGCAAGCCGCTGGATAATTATGTAAAATTCATCAGCCTTGTAGAAGAAGAAAAAAGCAGCGGAGCATCAGACTTCATGACAAGGGCAGTACTTAAGGCGCAGAAGCAGAATCTCCTTCCCGATTACCTGCGCCGCAAGGCTTCGGAGGTAATAAGCATGGTATTCAACGAATATGACTATGAAACGGACATACAGGTAAAGACGGAAGAAGCCGAACGCAGGGGACATGCAGCCGGACTTAGCGAAGGTCGTGCTGCCGGACTTAGCGAAGGTCGTGCTGCCGGACTTAGCGAAGGCAGAACTGAAGGAGCACGGAATGCCAGGATTGAAACGGCAAGGAAACTGATGCAGAAAAATGTTTCCGTACAAATTATAGAGGAATGTACGGGGCTTTCGGAAGAAGAGATCTTGAAAGTTAAATAGAGATTGCCTTGTAGAAGAAGAAAAAAGCAGCGGAGCATCAGACTTCATGACAAGGGCAGTACTTAAGGCGCAGAAGCAGAACCTTCTTCCCGATTACCTGCGCCGCAAGGCTTCGGAGGTAATAAGCATGGTATTCAACGAATATGACTACGAAACGGACATACAGGTAAAGACGGAAGAAGCTGAACGCCGGGGACATGCAGCAGGTCTTAGTGAAGGCAGAACTGAGGGAGCAAGACAGAAAGCTGTTGAAACGGCAAAGAATTTTTTAAGCATGAATATATCGCTAGAACAGATAGCACAGGGAACAGGACTTTCAGAAGAAGAAATCATGAAACTTAAGCAGGAACTATCCTGAAAAAAAAAGCCCGGGTAATCTACGGCACAGCATCTGACCAAATACCGTTGCTGGATTCCTCCTCTGGCGGGGTTTTCTGGCAGCTGCTTGCATAGCACCCGGACAATAAAGAAAAGCTGAGGACTTGCACCTCAAAAAGCCTGCATATCAAAATCCCTTCTGACATGCTGCTCAATTCTAACTGTACAAAAAAAATGGTCTGTAAAACACAGACCTTCAAGAACGAGACTGACACGATTCGAACGTGCGACCTCTTCCTCCGCAGGGAAGCGCTCTAATCCAACTGAGCTACAGTCTCAAAATTTCCAGCGGAGGCGACAGGAGTCGAACCTGCCCGGCCCTTTCGGAACCGACGGTTTAGCAAACCGTTGTATTAACCGCTCTACAACGCCTCCAAAGTCTTTCTTCCGTTAGACTCTATAAATAAAAAAGCGGAGCGAGAGGGATTTGAACCCCCGATACCCGTAAGAGTATAACGGTTTTCAAGACCGCCGCGTTCGACCACTCTGCCATCGCTCCGTAAAATGTAGCGTAACTATATAAAAATACAAAAATAATGTCAAGCACTCCTGTGTTTTTTTATAAAAAAATTCCGCAGTTTTCAAAGGCAATCTCGACAACAGTAAAAGTAAACAGTATAAAATAGAGCAGGAAATCTGAAGCCTGCAAGGGCTTTAAAGGAAATGTTTATGAATATTCTTTCTATATCCAACTTAAAGCGCATCGGAAGGGAAAAGCCGCTTTTTGAAAACGTTACATTCGGACTTAATGAAGGAGACAAGGCTGCCCTTATCGGACGCAACGGAACAGGAAAATCCACCCTCTTAAATACAATAGCAGGCGTTCTTGTACCGGATGAAGGAAGCGTCGTAATGAATAAAGAAGCCGGAGTTTCATTCTTACCGCAGAATCCAATATTCAATAAAGACGATACCATCAGGGAACATATCTTCAAATCAGATTCACCAAAACTGAACCTTATCCGGGAATATGAAGAAATCTGCAGCAGGCTCGAAAAAGACAACTCTGAATCTGTACAAAAACAGTTCAATTCAATAAACGAACAGATGAACCAGAAAGATCTCTGGAATTACGAGGCTCAGGTAAGCTCAATCCTTACGACACTGGGAATCAATGACCTGAACAAAAAAATGGGAGAACTTTCCGGGGGCATGATAAAAAAAGTAGCCCTTGCACAGGTTCTGGTAGAAGATACAAAACTGCTGCTTTTAGACGAACCGACAAACCATCTGGACATAACCACCATTCACTGGCTTCAGGAATACCTTGCCCAGACAAAACGCTCAGTTCTTATGGTAACCCATGACCGCTACTTTCTTGATGCCGTATGCAACAATATATACGAGCTTAACAGGAACAGGGTAAAACTTTATACAGGAAACTATTCAACCTATCTTGAAAAGAAACAGACTGAAGCAGAAATAGAAGCCAATACCGAAAGAAGAATCGAAAGCGTCCTCAGGTTCGAAAGAGACTGGCTTATGAGGGGACCGTGCGCCAGGGGAACAAAAGCAAAGGCCCGCATTCAGAGAGATGAAGCCCTCATCAACAGGGAAAAGTTTCATGATCCTAAGGGATTTACCTTTGAAGTTGCAGGCCGCCGTCTCGGAGGAAAAATCCTTGAACTTCACAACATCAGCAAAACCTTTGATAATGCAGGCCGTCCAATAATCAGAGACTTCAACTACACCTTCAGCAAAGGAGAAAAAATAGGAATTTTCGGCGACAACGGTTCAGGCAAATCAACCCTGCTCAACATAATAACAGGAACCCTTCCACCGGATTCAGGTTATATAGAAAAAGGTGAAAACACAGCCATTGCCTATTACCAGCAGAACCCTGTTTTTAAAGATCTTTCCATTACAGTCCTCGACTACGTAAAGGAAGCTGCGGAAGTAATGAAAATGAATGACGGAACGGAACTAAGTGCAGCCCTCTTCCTTGAACAGTTCGGCTTTGAAGGAAAAATCCAGCATTCAATGCTCAGCACTTTAAGCGGCGGAGAACGGAAACGGCTCTTCCTCGTAAGGCTTCTGCTCAGCAATCCAAACTTCCTTATTCTTGATGAACCGACCAATGACTTTGATATTTTTACAATGAATATTCTGGAACAGTTCCTCATGGGATTTAAAGGCTGTCTTCTTATCGTAAGCCACGACCGTTACTTTATGGATAAAGTTGCAGACACAATGTTCATTCTTGAAGGAGACGGAAACATTTCAGGTTTTGCAGGAAAATGTTCTGAATACATTGAATTCCGGGAAGAACGCAAACGGCAGGAAATGCTTGAACAGAAAAAAGCAGCTTCCGCAAAAGCAGAAACTGAAAAACTTCAGGAAAAACAGGCAGTTCAAAATTCAGCCTCAAAAAGAAAAATGTCTTTTAAGGAACAGAAAGAATTCTCTGAACTGGAAGAAAGAATTGCAGTCCTGGAAGATTCACTGAAAGAATACGAAAAAGACATGAGCAGCACTGATTACGAAAAAAGCAAGGCAGCCGGTGATAAGTATGCAGCAGCACAGACCGAACTTGAAACAGCCTATGCCAGATGGGAAGAACTTGCAGCCCTTGCGTAAAAGTTAAAGGTATTTAAAAAGTTACTAAATTTTGCTTTAGTTCTGCCGAAAATTTGAGTATGGCAAAAAACAGTTACAGTCAGCCGGACTTCTGGTCTCAGAAAGCCTTCAGGGAAGGATATCCGGCAAGAAGCGTATATAAACTCGAAGAAATCGATAAAAAATTCGGAATGCTGAAAAAGTGCCGCACTGTTCTTGATCTTGGTGCAGCACCGGGAAGCTGGACGACATGGCTTTTACGCAACATAGATTCCTCAGGAAAAGTAGTTTCCTGTGATCTTAACCCCCTTGCAAAAACAGTTACTGCAGACAACCTTGTATTTTTTCAGGGAGACCTTCTGAGCGAAGAAATCCGTGAAAAAATAACTGCGGAAGGTCCCTATGACCTTGTGGTATGTGATGCAGCACCGCTGACTACAGGAAACAGAACCATAGATACTCTGAGGAGCAAGAGCCTTGTAGAAATGGCCATCTGGTATGCACAGCAGATGCTGAAACCGGGAGGAAACTTCTGCGTTAAAATCTTTCAGAACGGAGACCAGCAGAAACTGCTGATGAAGATGAGGGAAACCTTTACCCAGGCAAAAGGATTTAAGCCAGAAGCCTGCAGGGCGGAATCTTTTGAGACATACCTGATAGGACTTAATAAAAAAGGGTGAGCAGTATGAAGAAAATTGAATTTTTCAAGAACATGTGCTACAGTAAACGGATTCTGATGAGACTCTATATGAAAAACTTAGTCATATACGGAGCCTGCACCATTGCAGCGGCAGCTGTAGTTGCGGCAGGAACCTTCGCTTTTGTCAGCATAAACCATCCTCAGGAAACAGGAGAAGGCGGTTACGAAAAATCTGCCATTCCTACCCACATAGATTCAATTCTTGCACAGTCAGAGCAGATAGAACTTAATGAACCGGAAGAAGTTTACACAGGACTTGCATACTTTTCTTACAGAGTAAAACAGGGAGAAGTCATAAGCAAGATTGCTTCCAATTTCGGAATTTCAGAAGATACTATTACCAGCGTAAACAGCATCAAGGCAGCAAGAAGACTTCAGATAGGACAGTACCTGAGAATTCCTACAATGTCAGGAATTCTCTATACCGTAAGAGAAAACAACGAAACCCCTGCTTCCATTGCAAAAAAATATGAAGTAGACGCAGAAAAATGCGCCCTTGTAAACAACCTTACTGTAGAAGAAGCCCTCACTGAAGGAAAAACAATCTTTGTTCCCGATGCCCTCATGGACAGAATTACAAAGCTTGAGATAAACGGCGACCTGTTTAAGAAACCTCTCCGGGGCGGATATTACTTTTCTTCCCGCTACGGCTGGAGAACAAGTCCTTTTGATTCTTCCAGAAGGTCCTTCCATTCCGGCATAGACATGGCATGCAGGACCGGTACCCCGATTTATGCTGCTCTTGAAGGAAAGGTTACGACTGCAGGCTGGAGCGATGTTTTCGGAAACTATGTCATCGTATCACACCATTCAGGCTATAAAACCCTTTACGGACACATGAGTTCAATTTCTACAAAGAAAGGGGCCTACGTTACCACTTCTACCGTACTGGGAAAAGTCGGTTCTACAGGACTCAGCACCGGCCCTCACCTTCACTTTACGGTTTACAAAAACAACCGTACAGTAAATCCGGCTGATCTCTGGTAAAAAGCATATAGGGCATTCTCTAGAAATCCACTAATGTGTATTTCTAGAGAATGCCGACGAGTTTTAAGTCGTTGTAATGTCACGACTTAAAACATCGCTCTTTCAGAGTTATCTCTAAAAATTGCAATTTTTAGAGATTCCTTATAAAATTATTAAGGGGATGACCAATAAGTATGAGTCATTGCCACTCTCGCCACCCTGTCATTGCCGTGCCTGACACCCTGTCATTGCCGCACTTGATGCGGCAATCTCATGCAGAGGGATTTTCAGGTCAAGCCTGAAAATGACACTTTTTGCCTGAAAATGACACTTTTTGCCTGAAAACGACACTTTTTGACCGAAAACGACACTTTTTAACCGAAAATGACACTTTTTGAACTTACGTTTTTTTTGCTAGCAGGATTTTCTTTCTACTATATTAACCGGTAAAGTAATTACAAAAGCGTTTTCGTTCTGACCGGCATTATCCTTTACAATCAGATCCACAGCCCTTGCACCCATTGAATACTTCTGTACGTTCATTGTCGTAAGGGGCGGGAATGTATATTCAGAAAACTCTATGTTATCTATGCTGATTACGGCTACCTGTTCCGGAACAGCAATTTTCTGTTCATTAAGATAGCACAAAACTCCGATTGCAACTTCATCAGAACCGCATACTACGGCACGAGGCAGATTTCCTTCTTCATGGACTTTTTTTATGGAGTCATAACCGCCGTCCATATTGAAAGCTTCCCCTGCATAAAAATCATCTTTTCCGTCGTTCTCATGAACAACCTGGGCAACCCCTTCCACGCGCTCATCATTCTGGCCGATGTAAACAAATTCACCATACCCCTTGTTTAAAAGATACTGAGCAGCTTTTTTTGCAGCCTCCTGCCGGTCAAAAAGAACACTACTAAGTCCGTCATACTTCCATTCTACACAGACAGTCTTTTCTATACGTTCACGAATTTTTTCTATAATCTGACGGTCTTCTTCCGACTTCAATGCCTGATCTACGGCAACTAAGATCAGCGCACCTATCTCTTCCTGACTTATAAGTTTGTTAAATAAAACCGGATCCCTTAATTCATCAAAAAAACGTATAAAACGGACACTGTATTTATTTTCGTGAGCCTGGGCATGAATACCGGCAAGAATCTCTGCATAATACGGCCGGCGGAAAACATCTGCATTACAGAGAATTACTCCTATGCTTTTTGAGGCAAATGCTACGTCCCCCTGCTTTAATACCTGTGCTGCTTTATTAGGACGGTAATCAAGTTTTTCTATCGCATCAAGAATCCTGCGCCGGGTTTCAGGTGCAACAGCTCTGGATTTATTACCGCTTATTACATAACTTACCATGCTTCTGGTTACGCCAGCTTCTTTAGCCACATCATCCTGAGTTACAGTTCTTCCTGCCATATCCGTACCTTTATCAACAATGTTTTTTAAAATAATCATCACGAGTTGACAGCAATATTCTAGCACAGATTAATATTTTTTCAAGGATTAAAAAGTTCCTCCGGCTTTTTTTATATTATAAAATAGCGTTATAAAATTATAAAATAGCGTACTATTAAATAAAAATGCCGATAAAATTTTATGTTTTCCGTTGAATTTGAAAAATCCCCCCTCTATAATATGGTATCACTTTACAAAAATAACATTTTTGTCATTTTAATGAGGACTACATGAAACAGGAAGAAACCCTACCAAAAATACTTCGCAAATCTGCAGAAAAATGGCCTGAAGTTTCGGCACAGCTTTCCCATGATAAATTCGGAGGCTATGCAGAAAGCAACTATCATGACTTTTTCCAGATGGCACTGGACTTTGGCGGCGCACTTGCAGAAATGGGAATTAAAAGAGGGGACAAAATAGGTCTTATCGCTGACAACCGTAAGGAGTGGGAACAGGCAGACATGGGTATTCTGTCTTTAGGTGCAGTTGACGTTCCACGCGGATGTGATGCTACGGAAAACGACCTTTCTTACATTCTTTCTTTTGCAGAAGTTCAGACTGTAATTACAGAAAATGAAGCTCAGGTAAAAAAACTTCTGCGCATTCATGACAATACTCCAACCGTAAAGACTATTATTTCTTTTGATGAAGTTGACGACTCCGTAAAAAAACAGTGTGAAGAAGCAGGTGTTAAATATCATGCTTTTGAAGCATTAAAAGAATCCGGACATAAATGGAGAATAGCAAATCCAGACTATGTAGAAAATGAACTGGAAAAAGGCAAGCCCAGTGATCTTGCAACAATCATCTTTACTTCAGGAACTACAGGTACACCAAAAGGTGTTATGCTTACCCACAGCAACATTACCTGCCAGCTGGATGAAGTAGTAGAAAGAATTTTCCTTAATCCGGGAGAAAGAGCCCTTTGCGTTCTTCCTGTATGGCATGCTTTCCAGAGAGCCGTTGAATATGTAATCATCTCTCAGGGAGCAACCCTCTGTTACTCAAAACCTATCGGCTCAGTACTTCTTCAGGATTTACAGAAACTTGACCCGTACCTGCTTCCTGCCGTACCCCGCGTATGGGAAGCTGTTTATGACGGTATATGGCGTAAAATGCGCAAGACAGGCGGCATTGTATTCGGAATGTTCCGCTTCTTCGTAAACGTTTCACTTTTATGGTGCGCAATCGACCGCAAGCTCAGAAGAAAGAACTCCCGCTTCGGCAATGATTTCATCGGATTCTGGTGGCCGATTCTTGTATGGCCGTGGCTTTTAGTTTATCCGCTTAAGATGCTGGGAAACCTTCTTGTATTCAAGAAAATCCGTGTAATGCTTGGCAAAAACTTCCGTGCCGGAATCGCAGGCGGCGGTGCATATCCTGACGTAATAGACAAGTTCTTCTGGGCTGTAGGCGTAAACATTGTAGAAGGTTACGGTCTTACAGAAACAGCCCCTATCATCTGTGTACGTCCGATTGTAGACCCGATCCTCCGCAATGTAGGTTCTCCATTAAGGGGAATTCAGATCCGCGTTGTTGACGATGACGGAATCATTCTCGGAAAGTGTAAAAAAGGAACCCTTCAGATTAAAGGAAACTGCGTAATGCAGGGATACTACAAACGTCCTGACCTTACAGAAAAAGTTATGACTGTTGACGGCTGGTTTGACACGGGAGACCTTGCAGTTCTTACAGTAAACAACGAGATTCAGCTTCGGGGACGTAAAAAGGACACAATCGTTCTTATGGGCGGAGAAAACATTGAACCGCTTCCTATAGAAAGCAAAATCAATACTTCACGCTACATTTCTACCTCTGTCGTATTCGGAACAAATGAAAAACATGAAGACCAGAGATATCTTGTTGCCCTAATTCTTCCAAATAAAGATGAAATCGAAGACTACGCTGCAGAAAACAAGATTGAACATTCAAGCTTTGAAGAACTTGCAAACACAGAGGCAGTCAAGAAACTCCTGGAACATGAAATCGCAGAGCTTATAAACAGTAAAAACGGTTTTAAGGCTTTTGAACGCATAAACAAAATTGCAATCATTACAAAGCCTTTTGAAGTAGGTGTTGAACTTTCTGCAAAACAGGAAATGATGCGCTATCGTGTAGCGGAACTTTACAAAGACAAGCTTCGCGAGCTTTATACAGAATCTAAATAATACGTCGAGTCAAGGCACGCTAACGCTTAAAGCCTTGACTTCGCCGTTTTGAGGGTTTGTACTACCCCCTCAATAAAAACGAAAGGGGATGACTCATACTTATTGATCATCCCCTTATTTTTTTTTAAAAGCTTAATGTTTCCGGAGCATTTGAAAAGGAGCTGAATGTAGCCTTTCCGTTTTTAAAGTAAAGCATCAGCATACTTTCATCATCAGGGCTATACATCGCCTTAAGATCAGGCATTTTTTCAAGCATTGCTACTTTTATATCACGACGGTTATCTTCACAAAGCTCACCGCAGATACGCAGCCACTCCCCTCCCTTACATGCACAGATTTCTACATTTGCATTTTCAGCTATCTGCTTTGCAACATTCTTTGCCTTTCCTGTCTGAATATACAGTTTTCCATCATTTACCAGTACAGTTCCAAAAGGTCTTACCCTGGGCTGATTACCTTCTACTGTAGCAAGAAAATAAGTTCCGGCGTCTTCAAGAAATTTTGCAATTCTTTCAATTTCCGACATATTTATCCTCCATAAAATATTATACTTCAGATAATATACAAAAAAAATCCCCGGAACTGACATAACAGATATCAATTCCGGGGAAGTTATTCACATCAACTGTTAAAGATCATTTTCAATGTTGATTGCAGTTATGTTTGTAAATACTGCATTAGCATTAGTTGAAAGTGAAGCATACCACTGTACGTAATATGTCTGATAATCATTAGCACCGAGGTCAGTTCCAACTACAGGCTGAACCGTAATTACAATATCGTAATAAGCTGTTGAAGTATCATTTGTAAAGGCAGCTGCATTTTCATCCGTAGCAGAAGCAACTGTATCTGCAGCAGTTACAAATGTCTTGAACTGAGAACGTGTTGTATCCGTATCATATCCATCTGTAATTACTGATCCTGTTGGTGATGATGCCTGATTTGAACCAAATATAATCTTAAGAGTTCCGTTGGCATTTGCAGTAGTATCATCCGCAAACAGAACTGAAGACTTAAGTTTTTCAAGAACAGCAGCACCATTTGCAGGTGAAAGTGCAGGAGATGTACTGGTTACCTTAAGCTTTATAGTAAATGTATTATTCGTAGGTGTAGCAGCACTGATTTCTGATGCTTTAAGTTCAACATCAGCATTTGGAAGAACCTGCTCTACATGAAGCGCATTTTCTTCAAAACCGATATTTATGTTCTGATTTTCTGCCATAACATAAATCTTACCGTCAGAATCACCACGATATGCAACAAGCTTACGCTTCCAGAGGTTTGCATCAGCAACACTATCACCGTCAGAGTCATACTGAGCATTATCACCGTCAACAAAGGCATCCGAAAGGACAAAAGACTTTGTAAAGTCAACCGGAACATAAGATGTAGCAGTTATTGCTCCATAATCATCTGCTTTATTTTTGTAATCCCAGCTTACAACAGGCTTATTATATACTCCACCGTCACCATCTCCAGGATCTGCATTGTTAAAGTTAGAAATATTCATAACTGTTATAACATACTTACCTGTATCCATAAGCGCATCAGGATCAGCATAAATAAGACCATCTGTATAACCTGTATATTCTGCATAAAGAACAACTTTACCGGCAGATGCAGCAGGATCAGTTGTAAGTCCGCGGGAAGCAGCAGATGTACCTACATGAGAATCAATAAGGTACAAATCACCAGAAAGAGTAAATACGCCGGTATCAGCAGCTGCAGACCAGGTAAGCTTATCGCCGTAAACCTTAAGAGTTCCGGCATCTGCACTGGCATCAAGGAATGTAACACTGCTGGAATCAGCTTCTGTCCATCCTACAGTATGAAGATCTGCAACAACACTTCCTGTCGTATTTGTAACTGCATAATCAGCAGCCGTACCGCCGCCGTTATACAAAATGTTTGTCATCGTAAGATTAACCGTCTGACCTGAAGTATTAGTTAAAGTGAATCCTTTAGTAAGTGTAGAAACATCTGTTGAAGCACCATTATACCTACGGATAGTAAGATTAAAGTCTCTTGAATCAGCATCAGCAGCTGTATATTCATAAGCAACGGCTGTAGGAGTTGTTTCAACTTCATCAACAATAATGTTCCAGTCTGTAGTAGAAGAACCATATCCATTCTTAAGACCATACTTACCTGTCGTTCCAGTAATAGCATCAAGAGCTTCCTGAACGCTGGCAAACGGATGAAGAATAGAACCTGTACGGTCAGCAGCATTTGCATCAGCAGTAAGAAGTTTCTGACCACCGGTTACATAGAATACCGTGCGGAAATAACGCTTAATATTTTCTGCCGTAATCTTATATCCGATTGCTGCTTTAGTATCAGTTGGAGGAGCATCGAATGATGTACCTTTAAAACTGAGCCCCGTCGGTTTGTTTGTAGCATGATCATAAGCTGTGTAATATGAGCCTTTACCAAGCAGGACAGATTCCTGGTTTTTCCATACAATCAATGTATCGTGAATAGTAAAAATATCTTCAAAGGTATTGTCACTATTTGGATTACCAAAGAGAATGAGGTCTGTATCATATTCACCAACCTGAATTGTCGGGTTCAGGGCAAACCAGCCGGTTACATTATTTTTAAGAGTAGTATCGCCTTTTACTTCAAATTCACAAAAGCCGTCCTTACTGGTATCACCACCCCTGTTTGTCCATGCAAACTTAATCTTTCTTACTGCAAGACCTTCCGTCAGAGCATCCGTTGCTTCAAGATAAACAGGGATATATGCAGTACCAGTACCTGTAATACCGTCTGAACTTGCGGCAATAGTAACGGTATCAGAAAGACCTGCAGGATCCGTATCATTTACAGAAAGATCAGTTCCTTTATAGATTGTTGCGTTACCGTTTCCATCCTGTCCGATGTAATAGTAAGCATGACCCTTTACGATTGCATTCATTGCAAGATGTTCTACAAGAATCTGGCGTACAGCATAATGAATTTCATCATTTTTTGTAGAACTTCCATTAATCGTATCAGCCTTTGTCTTACCTACACCAGAAATTGCAGGAGAAGAATAATCAGAGTAAGTCGTATTACCGGTTACATCAGTACTGAACAGAAGATTTGACATACTTTCCGGTTCTGGAGTAATCAATGCACCGTTAACATCCTTTGCACCGGCACCTGCAGGAACAGCAGTTGCATATACCGTAAAGTTGTAAGCATAACCAACCTTAAGGGTAAGGGTAATGCCGTCCATTTTATTTACTGTATTTCCATAATACGGGTCTGCAACATAACCTGTAGAAGCAGCCGTACTTGTTGCATAAGAACAGTCAGCCTCATTTTCTATCAGAACATTTGTCGTACTTAAATTAGCGCCCGTCGCAACAGCATTTGAAAGTGTACCAGCCAGAGTTGTTTCTGTCGCAGCAGCATACTCAGCAGTAGATGCCGTTACAGAAAAGTAAAGTTCCGGACTGTCCGGTAAAATGGTACGGGCATTCTGTATAATGCTGTTAGAAGAGTTCATAGTGATTGTTACAAACTTCTCACCATTTTTTTCAAAAATTTCACCGATTTCAATACCGTCGGTTGAAGATGATTTAGACTCTTTTACACCAAAAGAGCAGGCACTAAATGCGAGCACCGTAAGCACTGCAAGAACGCCTGTAAATAAAGAAATCCGTTTCTTCATAGTTCGTTCTCCTTTCCAAAAGAAATTGGACATAAATTTCCCTTCCCGTCGAAAACACAAGAGAAATTATAAAGCATAAATGCCGGAATTCAATTTTCCAGGAAAGAATTCCAACAAATTTAACATTCAACAAACTTTTTTATATAGAAGTGCAAAAAAAATCATTTATAAGTGTTTATGGAAAACCGTTTTACCTCCTGATATTTAATTCACTACAACATTAATATTTCCGGTTCCAGTATTTTCAAAAACCTTAAAATCTGGATTTGACCAGGTAATATTAGTAAACGTAAAATTCATATCATTTGAACTTGAATTTTCTACCGTAAAATACTTAACAATATTTACAGTACTGCTTCCGTTGTAATTGCGTATGACCACATTAAAATCCCGTCCGCCTGCAACAGAAGAATCATATACAATGCTGACATCCTGCTGAACTTCAGGAATTCCGTCAATAATAATGTTCCACTCCGTAGTAGAAGCCCCGTAACCGTTTGCAACACCTTTTGTTCCGTTAAAAATAGCATCAACTGCATCTGCAACAGACTTAAAAGGATACAGGATGGATCCCGTTTCACTTCCGTCTGTACAGGAAATAAGGTTTCCGCCGCTTCCGCTTACATAAAAAACCGTTCTAAAGTAATTCTTTATATTTGAAGCTGAAATTTTATAGCCCTTTTCAGCTTTTCCCGTATAGCCGGAATACACATATTCACCTGTATAGTTATAAGTTGAAGAAGCATTCTCTCCTGTAGAAGAAGGATCCCCTGCATAAGTCATGGTAAATTCAATTCCGGAAGAATAATGAGAACCGGAACCCAGAAGTACAGATTCCTGATTCTTAAGAATTTCCATGGTATCATGAATCATAAAAACATCTGAATAGTTACCGCCGGTGTCTTTTGAATATAAAATCAGGTCTACGTCATAGTTTCCGACATTAATGTACGGTTTTAACGCAAACTTAGTATTATACCGTGAATTAATGTAGGTATTTCCGGCATATGAAACCGGAATATCCATGTATCCGTCATTCTCGGCATTATTACGGCTGGTCCACTGCAAACGTATTTTAGCAACGGACAGTCCCAGCTGAGTAACGGAATAAGCTCCCGTCACATCAGAAGAATCAGTTGAATAAGTTGCAGCCAGATCTACAGGAATAAAAGCATAACCTGTTCCCTCAGTTCCGGTAGAATCAACATCAACGCTTACCACCCGGGACAAAGTTCCAGAATTATCCGAACCGGCATAAACAGATATTCCCCCCTCAGCATTTTCTTCAAAGTAAAACTGTGAAGTTCCCTTTACTACAGCAGAATTTAAAAGCAGTTCCCCGAGTTTTTCACGAACTCCGTAATAAACCAGCTCAGAATCATAGGTATATGAATTTGTATAAATACCGCTCTGAAGCGTATCAAAAAAATCTCTCTGAACTCTAGAAAGCGCCCCAAAATCAGAAGAAGAGGTTTTTCCAGTATAATCTGCACCAAAAAAAGTAGAATCAGTACTTAACTGAGCAGCAGATTCTTCCGTTCCATAAACGGTAAAATAATAAGCACGTCCAATTTTTAGTGTAACATTCAGCCCGCTCATTTTATTTTTTTGAGAAGCATAATAAACATCCGGTACAAATTCATCTGACGCTGCAGCTGCCGAAAAAGAAACATCCGCATCACCGGAAGAATTCATAACTGTTGATGCTGTTAAAGAAAAATACAGATCAGGACAATCCGGCAGGACAGTTCTTGCATCCTGAAGCATGGAACTGATGGAATTAACATTCAGGGTGACCCACTTTTCTCCGTCTTTCTCAAAAACAACCCCCTCTTCCACGGCCGTTGAAGAAATTTTGTGGTCGGCAACCTCTGAACAGGAAAAAAAGAGAACTGTCAATAACGCTCCGGAAGCAATATTTCTAAGACTTCTCACCATAAACTTTCCTTAAAACAACAGATCAATACAGGGCAAATACCGTTACTGCCTGTGTTTCAGTTGATTTAGATGCTGAAGATGAAGAGCCTGTAGAAAAATTATATACATCAGCCGACGAAGCATCATCAGCCTGATTTGAAGTCCAGAAGCGACCTAAAGAAGCCAGGGACATGTCAGATACAACCGCATCAAGACTGCCCTGAACAGTTTTTATGTTATCTGCAATTTTTTCAAATTCAGCAAGAGAAGGTATATGAAAACCGCCTGCAAAACTTATATCTGAGAGGGAATTTTCTTCAGCATAGGAATTTGCATAATAAAAAAGCGGGTAATTAGACTGTTCAAAGATTCCGTTTCCCTGTTCAGTTATATACCAGCCGTCTTCTTCATCATAAAGAGGCTCTGCATCAGGAGTTCCGTCAAATTCATACAGATAATCATCTTTACTCAAAACCTTTCCATTCAGGGCATTATAAATAACAGACCAGGCTTCGGTTCCTATTTTTAATTCTGAAGCTTTTATTTCTGTAAAATCTGTTTTATATCCCGTTGTAGACATTCTGGCCCAGGAAGTAAGGCGCTGATGTTTCAATGTAATTGCGAGAGCCTTTATCTTCCTTACATCTGAATTTTTGGACTGTCTGATATAAGCTGTAATATCATCTTTTTTTCCAGAATCATATACATAATAAACGACTCCGACAGCAGCTGCTTTCTGATCCTCCGTAATGGAATTTCTGTCAGAATAACTGATGCAGGTTCCATCCAGAAGAACGATATCTCCTACTTTATAAGATACATCGTCATCTTCTTCTTTGCAGGAAACAAATACAGGTACCAGCAAAAGTATGAGCAGACTAAAGAATCTCAAAAAGTATCGTTTCATATACAGCCCCCTTAATTGCCATCAGTATATACAAATCTTATCGGCACCTGGAACTCTTCACTATACGGCAGTTTTTCCGTACCAATTTCTGCATAAAGCTGAAGACGATAATATATATCTCCCTGTTCATCATTTTTAGCAACAACAGAAGGCAGTTTTATCGGAATAGTACACTGCCGTTCTGTCAATGCTTCCGAATTTGCAGCCAGATAAGAAGAATCGTCTGAAAAATCTTCAGTAACAAGCTTACTGCAGGCAGACAGAAGTTCATCATTATCTATGTATGACATCATTTCAATTCCGGAGTTTTCCCGAAGCACCAGCTTCATGCTTTTTACGATTTCTGCAGTTTCTTCATCTGAATAATAATTCTTTTCTCCCGTTGCCAGATATTCCGGAAGATTATAGATTTTTACTGTCATATTTGCGGTTAAATCGTCACAATGGTAAGTCTTTTTACCATCCGCATCCTTTTCTACCATAACCATGAAATTATATTCACCAGGCACAGTAACTGAAGCACCGTTTTCGTCTATGGATTCTGATGTCCACAAATAATTATCATCTGCATCTTTTGTAAGGTTGTAACGGTCAAGGCCGAATTCAACACCATAATTGCCGATTCCGCTTTCTACCTCCACATCCACATACCTGTAGTTTCCGCTGGTTACGTACCAGTGAGCCAGTTCTGAGCCAAGATATCCGTCTTTGTAGGCATAGGCGCGAATGTCATAAAGCGTACCGTTGGTAAGGCGGAGGGCTTTTGCATCCAGGGCACTTCCTTCCTGATAATTGGCGATGTTTGTGTAAATAAGGCCGGTATTGTGCTGGTCACGGAGAATATTCAGGCTGTAAATTTCATAATGAACGTTAACGTCCGTAATGTTTTTTACCGCGGTTCCCACAGTTTTATCAGGCGCAACAAGATTAAGGACAAAATACTTAATTGCAGGATTTCCTTCCTCATCTACCGGGAATGAAAGATAAATCACTCCTTCCTCATAAGTTCTGTCCCCGTTTCTTGCAGTCGGTTTATCCAGCTGAAGGTACCGGCTGTTAAGTACTACCGTAGAACGGAGCCCGGCTTCATCTTCAAGGGTTACTGTATACGTATAATCCGGCTCCTTAGAAAAACTGTGTCCGTCATCCCAGATATAAACCGGATGTTCTCCCGGGTTAAATTCTACGGCAGGCATACCATCATTATAGTAAGGATTGTTTTCATACAGTTTTTTCAGATTGGCAGTACTTCCTGTTTCAAGAGAAAGTGCGTCATTTGTATAGGTACCTGCATCAAAATCAATATTAAGCTCAATTCCCTCTTCCAGTTCCCGGGCATTTGAAGCCTTAAGCCCCGTAACGTAAAGTTTTTTTACATCCCGGTGAATTCCGTCTGCATAAAAAACCGTATCAGGAAGGTTAAAGCAGATTACGTAATTTCCTGTAGAAGAAGCAGTTTTTGTTGATTCATCAAGCATTATGCAGGCCCCCTGAACATAAGGAGGCGGAGTATTTATGCGAATGTTTGAAGTATAAGCTTCCACATTCATTGTAAAAGTCTGGGGAACTTTTAATTCATTTCCCTGAGAATCTACAACAATTTCCTGCCCGTCAGAATCCGAAGTAACGTCTGCTTCCGTACAGCCGTTTGCAGTAAGCCAGGCTGCCCGGTATTCAGCATATTCTTCATCCGTAAAGAATTCCCCTGCAACAGGCTTATATGAATAAGAAGCTGCATTAAGTCCAAGTTTTGGATCCAGGGTACATCCCGGTCCTAAAACATCTACAACCGTTCCGTCATAGCGGAGCCCTTTTTCGAGCCTGTACAGAAGCTGCTGTCCCAGACTGTATTCAACTTTAGTATCAGGATACAAACAGTCTTTTTCTTTAAAATTAAGAATCTCTTTCTCTTCATCAGAAAGATAATTCATGTAATCCTTCTGCATGATTATTATCTTATCATCAAGGAGACTTGCAAGCTTATAGTCCAGCGAAAGCCCCTTAGGATTCTGAATCAGAAAATATATTTCCACGTCACTGTTTGAAGGAATGCACACGTATCCGTCCTTATCAATCTGAACATCAACATTGTATGCAGTCTTAACTATCTTTATGCGGTTTGCCCCGTCTTCAAGAAAATCCGTTATCTTATCCTGCTGATGAAAAACCCTGCATGAAAAACTACCGGCGAACAGTAAAAAGAGAATGCTGAACTGTAAAAACTGCCTTATTTTTTTCATTTTATTTACTTAAAAACCTCTGTCAGCTAAAACCGTGTAATTATGCCAAGTTTAACGTCAAGCATGGGATAAAATTTCTCCAGCAGAAACGGCCATACAACATCTGCTCCTGCCTTGAACCCTACATAATCATAAATAAAATACTCGTAATCAAAGCCCAGCCTTAATTCCGGGTAATACCACTCCGTACTTTCTGAATGAAGATCATTTTCATAATCAAACTGAAGGTCTTTTATATACAGAAGCCCTGCTCCTGCATGAAAATTAAGCTGATCCTTTTCGTATGTAATGACTTTTACTTCAAAAAGCGCCCCCGCACTGAACTGCTGTCCGTGAAGCTTATAATGCGGCATGTTCTGCCTGAGCAAATTCCAGTTTCCGTAAGCCCCTATTCCGAATTTAACCTGCTTTGAACCTAAAAACAAATACTCTGCCGTTACACCTGCTCCAAAAAAATTGAATCCGAAGCAGGCGTCAAAATAACTGGCAACACAGCCGTCAATAAATGTGGGAGAATAAAAAAGCCTGTAAGAAGCAGAAAAATTAAACTTTGCATCAAGAGGATTAAAAGTTCCGTTTGCCCTGGTTTCTTCATCGGTAGATAAGACGGTTTCTCCCTTTCCCATACCGGTTCCGTCATCAGGCACGCTTCCCTCTTCAGGGATTTCTGAAGGTTCATCATCAAATTCCCTGAGTCCTCCAGGCCAGTTTTCTGCATTATAAAATGTATCCGGGTCAGAAGGGTCCGTCATCTGCTGATTTGAAGGATTACCGTTCTCGTCTTCAGGTAAAAAAGCCGAACCATTGGTAAAATAAGGGTCATTCTGAACTTTTTCTATGGAAATTCCCTCTGCATGAACGGCTGCCGGCATAAAAAAAGATGCTGCCGTAAGTATGAGGAAACCTGTTTTTCTGCAGTTTTTTATGAAAAAATTCATGCGACTATATTCTAATGTAAGAATCAGCAGAATTCTAACTGCAAAAGCTGTAAAAGGATATTATTGAAAAAAAGAATTTACAAAAGAGTACTCAAAATATCAGAAAGCGGACCTTCCCCTGAAACTTCTTGCAAGAGTAAGCCTGTCCGCATATTCAAGGTCTCCTCCTACAGGAAGGCCGGAAGCAAGCCGGGTAACAGTAATTTCCAGAGGCTGAAGCAGGCGCTGAATGTAAAGGGCCGTCGTATCTCCTTCAACAGTAGGATTTGTGGCAATAATGACTTCCTTTACCCCGTTTGCCTTTACCCTTTCAGTAAGTTCCCCGAGCCTCAGCTGAGCAGGACCTATTCCTTCCAGAGGAGAAATTACTCCGCCGAGAACATGAAACAGACCGTTATATTCATGAGAGTTGTTTATTGTCGTAACATCCTGAGGCTGCTCAACTACACATATTATAGAAGAATCCCGGGTAGGATCGCTGCATATCGGACAGGGCTGGTTTTCTGTCCATGCACCGCAGATATTACAGGGATGAATCCGTTCTTTTAAAGAAACAAGTTGAGAAGCAAACCTTTTTATAAACTCATCATCAGCTTTTAAAACATGACTGGCAATTCTTAAAGCTGATTTTTTTCCGATTCCAGGAAGTCGGGAAAAACTTTCTGCAAGTTCATCAAGGGCATTCATAGTTTCAGAAATTCCATCAGATATTTAAGCCGCCAAGCATCGGGCCAAGCTGGCTTTTTAAGGTTTCCTGCATTTTTTCCATGGCATTGCGGTGGGCAGCCTTAATCAAATCCTGAAGCATGGGAACATCACGATTATCTACGCATATAGGATCAAGAATTATATCAACAAGTTCAAATTTACCGTTAAGCCTAACCTGAACCATATTACCGCCGGCACTGCCAGTAACTTCAACTTTAGAAATCTCATCCTGAGCTTTTTTTAACTGTTCCTGCATTCCTGCAAGATTCTTCATCATAGAAAAAGGATTCATAAATTCCCCTGTATAAATAAAATAATTAAGCCTTAGTATCCCAGAACAGTTCCCTTAAACATGTTTCTGAGCATTTCTACCTTAGGAGGAAGCTGTTTTTTTACGGCAGCATCTTCCCTCTTTTTAAGTCTGACTTCAAACTTTACGGTTTCTCCAAAAGCAGGAGACATAAAGGCAGATATCCTTGAAGAGGCATTCCTCAACTGAACCTGCTCATATTCATTGCCTGCTTCGCAGGAAACCACGGCTCCATTTTTCTGCCAGTTTTCCGTCTGAAGTATTGCACTTGCCAGCATGGCATCATTTACAGAAAACTCTGCAACCATTGCATCCCTTACTTTTTCAGGCGTTGCATCCTGAATTGCAGGTCTGTTTTCTGCCGGAGCAGATTCTGCCTTTAACTGCGGTTCGGGCTTTAACTCCGGCTCCAGTTCTGTTTCTGGAGCAGCCTGCCACTCACTGCCGTCGTATTCATCTTCCGCTGACTTATTTAACGGCGGTTCAGCTCCGCCTTCAGGAAAAGAATGACTGCCCTGACCAGACTCCGGTGCACTTCCGGAAAGAGCCGTAAACACAGGCATTCCACCAGGACGGCTTACAGAAGGCTGTCTTCCCTGAACAGACGGCTGTTCTGCAGGAGTTCCATCTGAATAAGTCTGTATTTTTCTAGGATATGCAGCAGTATCAAGCAGAGGTTTTACTCCGTCTACAGCTTTCTTAACTTCAGCTGCAGAAACATATTCCTTTAACCAGCAGAGCCTGCTTAACGCCAGCTCAAATTCGTAGCGGGAATTAAGGGAATAGCGGATATCCCTGTACAGATTAAGGAAAATACTCAAAGCCCTTTCTATCTGAACTGAAGACCAGGCTTCAAGAACATCTTTAGAAAACCTTTCTGCACTCTGACCGAGCAGGGCTTCTTTTTTTACTCCGTTCTTTATAAGAAGAAGGGAACGCAGATAATCCGTACAGTTTGAAATAAGCTGTTCTATGCTTACACCGTTCTGAAGATATTCATCAAGTTTAAGGAGAGCAGTCTGACTGTCTCCGTTTATGCAGAGGGTAAAAAGCTCGTTAAGACGGTCAACTCCAACCAGACCAAGCTTATCGCGGATTTTTTCGTAAGTAATTTCACCGTCACTGAAAGCTGCAACCTGATCAAATAAAGTATAACTGTCACGCATTGAACCGCCAGCTTCACGGGCAATCCAGTATAAAGCTTCGTCCTGAGCTTTCATTCCCAGTTCTGCGGCAGCAGCAGCAAGCTGTTCCTTTACTTTTTCTACAGGAACAAGCCTGAAGTTAAACTGCTGACAGCGGCTCTTTATAGTTGCCGGCACTTTCTGAAGTTCAGTTGTAGCAAAAATGAATATTACATATGGCGGCGGCTCTTCTATTGTCTTTAAAAGCGCGTTGAATGCCGAAGTAGACAGCATGTGAACTTCATCTATTATATAAATCTTATAGCGGCAGCTGTTAGGAGGAAAAAGCACCTCATCCTTTATCTGGCGTACATCATTTACGCTGGTATTTGAAGCACCGTCTATTTCTATTACATCAAGAGAAGAACCTGCAGTTATTTCTTTACATGCAGGACACTCTCCGCAGGGAGAAGCGGTCGGTCCCTTTGCACAGTTCAAAGCCTTTGCAAGAATACGGGCCGTTGAGGTTTTTCCGCAGCCACGGGGACCAGAAAACAAATATGCGTGAGCTATTTTTCCAGACTGTATGGAATTCTTAAATGTCTGTGCAACAAATTCCTGACCGACAAGATCCTCAAACCTCTGCGGTCTCCTTCTGGTTGCTGTTACTTCGTATGCCATATAAACTACACTAAAAATAATAAAGTAAATAAAAAATCTGCCTGCTTCAGATAAAAAAAATACAGCAACCAGACTATACTGACAATCAGCGCCAGGACGGCGCGTCCAAATTTCTGCAATTAAAATACCGTAGGGGATGACCAATAAGTTTGAAATGTCATTGCCGTACTTGATACGGCAATCTATAAATGCTTATATTATAAATAAATAGATTTTCGGGTCGAGCCCGAAAATGACATAAAATAAACTTATTGGACAGCCCCTACAGGTCAGAAAATTACAGGAGGTAATTTTCTGACCTCAGGTACTTCGTATGCCATAGGGGAGAGAATACCATAAATAACGTTATTTAACAAGAAAGACTCTTTTTAGTTTTACGGCGTGTTAATTATCTGGTTTTTTAATTTGAAAAAATTCGATTCAGACTTATAATTTAAACCATTCCAAACAATAAAGAGGTATTTTATGGCAAAATCAAAGGACTACTTTGGACTCGGCAGGCTTCTCAGCCTTATTCTCGCAATCATTCCTTTTACATCATGGCTTTTCGGCTTCCTTACCCGTGCAAGCGAAGGAAAAATAATTGCTGCAATCCTCCGTATCTTCTTCGGCTGGTGGATTGTATGGATTATTGACCTTTTCTGCATGCTCACAAAAGGAAAAATCTGGCGCGCCCTTAACTGCTAGAAACAATAAAACAACGGTGCCTTTTCTGCAACAAAGTTTTTTCATTATTGATTTAAATTCAATATTCCATTGAAAAAATGTAAGTGCAAGTTTCTACTATAAATATTGAATAAATGCGTACGCTGTCGATATTATTTATAGAAACAAAGGTACCGGCATGAATTGCGAAGAAGTTCTTTCACGTTTACTTGAATCTTATAAAAACTACTACGATGTAAGCACCTCTGACTGCACACCGCCTTTCTGTGCCCAGGCAGAATTTCATTCCACAAACAAACAGTATATTCTTGTAAAGGCTGCTAAAGTTTCGGAAAGCCAGTCCAATGAATTTGTATTCTTTTCCATTCAGAAACATCTTACAAAAGAAACCCTTTGCATGCTGGAAGAAACAGCATGGAATGAAGGATTAAAAAAGTTTACCGTAAAAGCCGGTCACAGAAACTCAGACATAACCCTGATAATAATCGCAGAATCCGCTGACAAAGACGCTCTTGCCCGGCTGAAGAAAATACACCATTACAAATCCTACTGGCTTACTTTCCGGGGCTGGTCAACATTCAGCGCAGCTCTCTTTTTAACGCAAACAAATACTTTTTATTCTAATAAATTTGGAAAATCACTGAAAAAACTTTTTCCAAAATGAAATGTTAAAAACAGGTTTTTTCCTGCTTAAATATTTTTACAACTCGGAGGAACAAAATGACAGCATTATTAATCATTATTGCTGCTATCGTTCTGCTTCTTGCCGGCTACATTTTTTACGGAAGCTGGCTCGCAAAGCAATGGGGCATTGATCCCCTCAAAAAAACACCGGCTGAAGAAAAAACAGACGGTATTGACTACGTACCTGCAAAACCGGCAGTTCTTATGGGACACCACTTTTCTTCAATCGCAGGTGCAGGTCCTATCAACGGACCTATTCAGGCTGCAGTTTTCGGTTGGGTACCAGTATTCCTCTGGTGTGTTTTAGGAGGAATCTTCTTTGGCGGCCTTCAGGATTTCGGTTCTCTCTTTGCTTCCATAAGGCATGACGGAAAATCTGTTGGAGAAATCATAAAAGATTCAATGGGAAAATTTGCAAAGAAACTTTTCATAATCTTTGCACTTCTCGTACTTATTCTTGTAATAGCATCCTTTGTAAATGTAGTTGCAGGAACCTTCTTTACACCGTTCAAAAAGACAGTCACAGTAACTTCTGCCCAGACGTCAGAAGCTGTAACAGCCGTACTTAAAAATGCAAAAACTCCTTTTGCAGGAACCTGTGAATCAGACGGTAAACTTGTAATTACAGTTACCGGAGAAACAAAAGCTGATGCAGAAGCTGCTGCCGGAAAAATAAACAGCACCCTTTCTGCTGCAGGAATTTCTTCCGACGTTTCAGCAAATGAAGCTTCTACAGGAAGTTTAATTTCTACCGGAAGCCGTACCGGCAATAATCAGACAACAGCAATGATTTCTATCCTGTTTATTGTTCTTGCCGTACTCTACGGAATTCTTACAAACCGCTGCGGAGTTAAAACTCTTCCGGCTACCCTCATCGGAATTGTCGCAATTGCTGCAATAATCATATTCGGACTTAATTTCGGTCTTGTCCTTACCCGCAATACCTGGATTGTCATTATCGGACTTTATATAGCCGTAGCTTCACTTATTCCGGTATGGATCATGCTTCAGCCTAGAGATTACCTCTCAAGCTTCCTTCTGTATGCAATGATGGCCGTAGCCCTCTGCGGAATCGTATTTGCAGCCTTTACAGGAAGTGCAAGGGGAGTTAAATTCGATCTTCCTGCATACACAGGCTGGACTCAGAGCATCGGAAACCTTTTCCCTGCCCTCTTCATCACAGTTGCCTGCGGTGCATGTTCAGGCTTCCATTCCCTTATTGCTTCCGGAACTACATCAAAGCAGCTTGATTCAGAAAAAAATGCAAAGGCAATCGGTTACGGTTCAATGCTTATTGAATCAGGACTGGGAATCATATCTTTAATTGCAATCGGTATTGTTTCTTCAAAATTCCTTATTAAAAACCCGGAAACAGGAATGTGGGCTTTTGCAGGTTCTCCGGCTACAGCCTTCGGAAACGGTATTGCCCTTATGTTCGGTGCAGAAACAACAACCATCTACAACACCATCACGGCTCTTCTTACTCTTGCAGTTTCTGTATTTGCCCTTACATCCCTTGACTCAGCTACACGCTTAAGCCGCTTCATGTTCAGTGAACTTTTCCTTAAAGATGATGAAGAAACCTGGAAAGATGCAAAAAATCCTGTACGCAAAATCCTTGCAAATCCTCTCGTAGGAACAGCATTCATGGTTATTATTGGATGTATTCTCGGCGGTCTTAAACTTTCTGCAATCTGGGGTCTCTTTGGAGCAGCAAACCAGCTCCTTGCAGGAATTGCCCTCCTTGCAGTAGCAGCATGGCTCGGTCAGGTTGGAAAAAACAACAAAATGTTCATCATACCTATGGTATTCATGCTTGCAGCAACCCTCACACAGCTTGTATTTACAATCATCAAGCAGACCGAACTTATTAAAAAAGGTGCTTTCTCAGCCCTTGATCCTGCATGGGGTCACTACTTCCAGCTGTTCTTTGCAGCAGCAATGGCAATCCTTGCAGTAATTCTCGTTGCAGAAGGAATCAAAACTTTTGCAAAACAGTTAAAAAAGAACTAATACTCTAAATCCGGGTGGCTTACAACGCTGCCCGATTTTTCATCCACCGTCAGCAGGGTAAATGCCCTGCTGTACAAATATGAAGAAATAAGATGTTCTTCAAAATTCCCGCAGTCATAATGCTTTGTCCTGTGGGCATGACCTTCAAGAACAAGTTTTACATTATTCCTAGCAAACAGAGACATAAGTAAATTCCTTTCCATGGAATTCTGAATGCACAATTGAACTATTCCGCCGCAATACAGGGGATAATGCATGCTTACGATTTTAGGTCTGGTATCATTTTCCATCGTCTCTGAAAGAGAATCCAGCTGAGGCTTTCCTAAAGTTCCGTTTCCGGTATCAAGAAAATACCAGGACATTCCCTGAGACTGAGAATCTGATTTTGTATTGAAAACATAAAAAGAAGTATCAGGATAAACCTTCTTTTTCCACACGCTCCACCCGTGATTGTAAAGATCATGATTTCCTACTATTGAATAAGAGGTAAAACCGTGTATTCCGGCCTCTTCTGCAAGGTCCGCAAGTTTATCCGCAAAATTATTGTATTCTTCCGCCTCTTCTTTATGTCCGCCGTCAAGAATATCCCCAAGACAAATCATAAAGCGGGGTTTCAGGCTTTCGTCATCAGAAGCAAGCTGCTTTTTAAACCATTCATAAAAAGCTTCATCGTCCCTGTCTGTCCTTTCTGAACCGAAATGAAGGTCTGTAACCACAAGTACGCTGTATTTTTCTCCGGTAGTTTCAGAAACAGAATCTGGAGAATCAATGACTATGATTTCTTTTGCCCTGTCTTCTACATCTTCTCCAAAAACAAACCAGTAAAATCCCAGATTACAGGATAAAAACAGACAGCAGGCAAGAACAAGAAAACAGGCTGCAGCAAAAGCACTCTTAACTTTCAAAACCTTACCCCCATTGCAACCCTGAACTGGGATGACTCAAGATGATTTACAGCTGCCATCTGATCAGTAAAGCATACTTCAGCCTCAGTCTTCAACGAAATGCCGGCATTAAAATCCTGTCTGACAGAAAAAGTAAACACAGATTCCGAAGCAGAATTATATCTGTACATTGAATGAAACCCGTGACTTACAAAAACAGTCGTTCCCGTTTTAAAAACTTTTCCTAATGCAAAGCAGGCATCCGGTTCAATTTTAGAAGTGCTTTTAATCACCGAATAAATATCCGTGTATTTATATTTCAGCCAGGCTGCAGTCCTGATGAAAAAGCCGTAAAGGGATTTCCACTCAAAATCAATTCCCCATAAAAAATCCTGTTCACAGTAACAGTCATGATACTGAACATGATAAATCATATCTGTTCCAAGACGTTTTATACTGCCCTTTGCATTTTCAAACTCAAAGGGAAAATATTCCCCCTTTAATGTAATATCCGTAAGTTCAGCCCCGGACTGAAAGCCTGCTGTTAAATTGACTTTATTAAACTCCGCCCCGTAAGAAAGAGAAAGAAAATTTTCTCCGCTTTCCATTCCTCTGTCCACGGAATGCGCAAAAGTATAGAAAATTTCCTGCCTGACCTGAGAAAAAGAAGGCATACACAGCAAAAGACAGAAAACTGCCGTTGTAATTTTTTTCATCATATAACAGTGTAATACCTGCCAGGTATATTTTCAAAAATAATTTTTATCAAAAAAAATACCTGAACCATAACAGTCCAGGTATTCATTATAAAGCCATGCTTAAAAAATGCTTATTTTTTCATTGCATTTACTTTTTCAAGACGCTTGAGAGCTTTTTCTTCTGCTTCCTTGCGGTCTTTTCTAAGTTTTTCAAGCACTGTGTTGATGTTGTTTACCATATAAATCGGCTGAAGAGTTGCATCAAGACAGTCTCTCCACAGTGAGCTTTCCGGATCTACAACATTTCTCTGAAGTGTAGCCATACTGATAGGAATATGAACATACTTGTCATGAACAAGACCGATAACAATCTTTGTTTTTCCTGCCATAGCTGCATGAACGGCATTATTTCCAAGACGCTCGCAGTAAATTGAATCGTTTGCTGTTGTTACAGATGCACGAACTTCATAACCAGGATCAATATACTTAAGGTTAATCTGAATGTTTTTCTTAGCAAAATATTCATTGATTTTGTCACGGAGATATACACCGATATCTGCAAGCTTTTTATTACCAGAAGCATCTGTTGCATTTGTTGCTGCAAGAAGTTCCTGTCCTGCACCTTCTGCTACTACGATAACTGCATGTCCGCGTTTTTCAAGACGTTCCTCAAGGTGATGAAGGAATCCGTTAGGTCCGTCAAGTTCAAACGGAACTTCAGGAATAAGACAGAAGTTTGTTTCATGAGAAGCAAGGGCTGTTGCCGTAGCAATAAAGCCTGATTCACGTCCCATAAGTTTTACAAGACCGATACCGCCGATCTGAGACTGAGCTTCCATGTGAATTGAGTTTACAGCCTGAGTAGCCTTCTGTACTGCTGTTTCAAAACCGAATGAACGGTCAATAAACTGAAGGTCATTATCTACAGTCTTTGGAATTCCTACAACTGCAATCTTAAGTCCGCGACGTTCAATTTCGTTTGCAATATCAAGAGAACCTCTCTGAGTTCCGTCTCCGCCGATGATGAACATCATGTTAATGCCGAGACGCTCGATTGAATCTACGATATCTACAACACGGTCTCCGCCACCACGGCTTGTACCAAGATAAGTACCGCCGATTTTATGAATATCATCAACTACACGAGGATCAAGATCTACTACATCGTAACCGTTTTCTGCAAAGAAACCCTGATATCCGAATTTAATACCCTTAATGCGGCGTACTCCATAGCGATTCCACAGACAGCGTACAACGGCACGCATAACATCGTTAAGACCAGGGCAAAGACCGCCACAGGTACAGATACCTGCAGTTACATGAGCAGGGTTAAAATAAATGTATTCACGAGGTCCGGCCTTTTCAAGATATGTAGATTTAGGATCTGTTTCTTCATCATCTTTATTAAAAACGTTGACTCTATTACGAATAAAAGACGTATCACGCACATAATTAGCACGGAAATCACCGTAATTCTGTGAAAGTTCAATAGGAGACTTTACTTTGCACTCTCCCAAAGATTCAACTGTAAAATCATATTTAATGTTTCCCATAAAACACCTCTTTATAGAAAATAACGCAAAAAACGTACACTACAACATATACCGAAGCCCCGAAAAATTCAACACGTGTTTACAAAAATACCCATACAAACCTGTAAAATCTTTATATTAATTCAATAATTTTGCATTTCAGACCATCACAGGAACTACACTACCGAACTGTAAAAACCTTACAGGACTGACATTAACAGGCCTTATATGCTATAATGAAAAATTATCATCATATAGAACAATCTCTAACGGGAGTAGATTTTGTATACACGAGAAATACTGGAACAGCCCGGGAAATTCATAAAAAACGGAATTCCTGAGTTCGGAACTTTTAAGGGACACCCGGACAGGCTGGACATCAGGGGAGTAAAAAACCCCTATTCATTTCATTTTCCTAAAGTCCTGAGCAATCTGCGCATAAAAAGCAGGCTTTCTTTATATTTCAGTCTGGGCGAATTTATCGGTCACATTAATTTTCTTGATGCAAAGGTTTTCGGTTTTGCCGAAGTCGTATTCTGGAATGCAAAAACACTAAAAAAATTCGTCTATCATTCAGTTATGGGACCAAGAAAACGTTTTGTTCCCCACGACATGAACACTGCCGCAACAGGCTGCTACAGAAAACACCGCTACATCCGCATAAGCTGGGACAGAAAAGCCGGCCGTATCTCTGCAGTATTTAATCTGAAAGGAGACAGCGTAAGGCCTTCAGTAAACGCAACACTTACAGGAACCTTTACAGATTCCCTGAGTTCCGAACTCACATCAATTCTTCCGTCTCCAACAATGAGAAGATGTACCGGAAAATACAATGCAGGCTTTAACCTTCACGGTTCAATTACAATAATTCCTAAAAAACAGCCCGGTCAGACAATGACAGACAGTCAGGGCTTCGGATTTCTGGACATAAACCGAACCTATATGAAAGTTCACAATGAAGGGGAATTTATAACGGGAATAGGATGTTATGACGAAAAACCTGTTCTCTTCAGGATTGAATCAACTTCCCAGGAAGCCGTAAATCCTGATAAATACAACGGCAATGTTCTTTTCTACAATGGAGAAGTAACAGTTTTGCCGCCTGTTGTCATAACTCATCCTTTCGGAATTAAGAAAAACTGGGTCATTCAGGATACAGAAAACATGATTGACTTAAGTTTTACACCATCTTCCGATAATATAAATAAAGTCAGTATTTTTGTTCTGAAAGCCGAATACAACACTATCTTCGGAAAACTGGAAGGTACTCTGGCTACAGCCGGAGGTGAAAAAATCAACTTCAAGAGTTTTGACGGCATCGCTCAAAAATACAAAATCAGGCTTTAACCGGAGTATTTTATGGCAAACAGCGATTCAGAATTCAAAGCATCAAAAACACTGGAACCAGGAACTATTGATAAAATCCGACAGAACATCGGTCCTATTGACCCGCTTGAAGCTCAGTCGCTGGCAAACAAACTCGGAGGAGAGGTTTTAAGGGAAAGAGCCTCAGCTCCTGATACGTCAAATATGCCCCGTCACAGGCAGCACACAGAAGTAGTCCGGGCAACCGGCAGAAGTGCTTCTGACATATCTGCCGCCAGCGGTGCATTATCATCAACAACAAACAGAACACAAATGGCAAGCGTAAATCAGATTGTAACAACATCTACAGTAAAGAGAAAAAAGACAGAAGAAGACCTTCCGGCACTAACTGCAAGGGATCTTAAACTTATTGACCGGGTAATGATGGATCCGGAATACGACATAAAACCTAACCTCGGACTGTTTAACTTTCTGTTCAGGATTTCTCAGAAAAACCGCGAAAAAGTTACGAAGAAATTCGGTGAATACACTGTAAAAAAACATATTGAGCACATGCAGGCTTTCATCAGTACGATAAAGACCTTCATTCAGCTTTCGCCAGATCATTACAAAAGCAAGATTGCTACAGAAACCGACCTTAAATTTAAATTCCTCCGCACCATAGGAAAATGGTCAATGAGGGACATAAAGGTTCTGGCACTGGACGTAGAAAATGCTGCCGACAACCTTACCGTATCCATGCTGATTCCTTTTGTAAGGGCCGTATACCATGAGCTCATTACGATTTACTACATTGGTGAACAGCAGATTCCAGCACTCATTAAAGAAATCTACACTGACATTACAGCTTATCCTGATGCAGATAAGGCAAAGATGCAGATGCTGGCAAAACAGGGCATTACTGAATGGATTTACATCTACAATCAGGTTATAAAAGGAATGTACCCTCTCCTTATGAGGATGTGTACCAGTGAATATGTTGAATTCCCGAGATTCTTTACGGCTCAGATTGCAAACATCCTTCAGTTTGTAAACCATACTAAATTTGATCTTCTGCTTCCGGAAAAAAATAAAAAGAAGCCTGAAGACGATAAAAAGAAAACTCAGGAAGAAGCAAAGAAAAAGCTTGAACAGAACCGTCACGTTGCCGGTAAAAAAGATGAGCTTGTTATTTCAGGACTTAAGATGCTTGAGCAGCTTTTCCCTAAAGCAGGCTTTTCTGCACTGGACGCCCATCCGGACATGTATCCTTATTTTCAGCCGCTGTTTGATTTTGAAGACGGATTCAATATGCTTCATCCGGAAAACCCTCTGCAAGTTACAGTTGTGCTTATCAAGATAATCGAAGAGTTCCTTCAGGGATGCCGCAACATTGACTTTAACATCAAGGCTGACGAAAAACTTTCAGAACTGCCGGACGACTTCAACCTGACTTTAAGTGAATGGGCTTCTTATCATGAAGATCTGTTTGATAAAAAATACTGTGACTATTTTAAGAACTACGTAAACTCCATTTATTCTCAAAAAGATTATGCACGGACCCAATACGGAAAAGAAACTTTGAATAACTTTTTGTGGAGGGCAAAATACTGGTTCCTGCCGCACTATAAATTCAATGCACCTATTCTTCAGAAGCCGTCAAATGACAGCAGGTACAAGCCGCTGTATGCAAGAACCGATTACCTGCGCACGGTATTTACTACCCTTGTTCAGAGAATCGACCAGAATGCAGCAGGCAAAAAAACTGTTCTCGGAATAATGAATCCGTGGGACAGATATCAGTTTGACCTGCCGAACGTAATTTCTAAACGCCTCGATGTTCTTCTTGGAGCAAAACGTCCTGACGATGTTACTAATGCAACAAATGCAAACCTTATAAAATATACCCTCTGCATGATCAGCGTTCTTGACTGGTGGATAAACAATGCTTCAAGTCCTGCATACACCACAAGTACGGAAAACCAGTACCGGGTTTCTGCAAAAGACGGTTCTCCGGAATTCAGCGTACCTGTAAGAACTGACCAAAACACTCTGTTTGCCGAAAACATAAAAAAATCAATGGCAGCCAGAGCAAAAAAATAGAGAGAAAAAAAGGGGCTGTCCAATAAGTTCAAAAAATGTCATTTTCGGGCCCGACCCGAAAATCTATTTAATTACAAGACAAGAGATTGCCGTGTCGAGCACGGCAATGACTCATACTTACACGGCAATGACTCATACTTATTGGGCAACCCCATTTTTTTACAGATTCATTATTTATTCTTCATCAACAACTTCGTATTCAGCTTCCTGAGGAGCATTTCTGTAGCTGTACACGGCAAAAGCTGCTCCGCCAAGCATTGCGGCAACACCAAGAATCCGCACGATAACGACACCTACTGTCTGGGCACGAATTATAAGCAGAAGAACTCCTGCTGCAATCAAAACCATAGCCCTGATAAACATCCGCTTTACATCAACATTCAGTTCATTAAGCCTTATGATAAGATAAAACTCAGAAGCTGCACGGCAGAAAAAGAATATCGCAATTATAATCATTATAAGTTTAAGTATTGCCATTCCTGCATTCAAAAAATAAACCGGAAGAATCACTGCAAGAAGTCCGCAGACAATCGTAAGAATACATTTTACTATTGTAACCGTAACAAATACCTGATCATCAGAAACTTTACGAAAACCCATAAGTTCACTGATTCCGTTTATAATTGATGCCGCTCCCAGAAGAACTATTGCAACAAGAAGCATGCTCACCGGATTAATGCACATAAGCATTCCAACAACAAAAATAAGGATTCCAAAAATTAAATTTATATTTTTCATACAGTTCTCCCTTATAGTCCGGATACTTACACACCAGCGAGTGTACTTTCTGTTTCAATTGATAATATACATTAAGACGATATAATTAAACAATAACGTTTTTACCTAAAAAATTTTAAATTTTCCTTTCTTATTGGATATATTGGGTGTATACTATACTTCCGTCAAAAAAAATTTCAAAGAGGTTTTTATGGATCCAAAAGTTATTCTTGAAATTGTAGGTTACATCGGTTCAGTGCTTGTTGTCGTTTCTATGCTCATGACTTCTGTCGTAAAGCTGAGACTCATCAACATGATCGGAAGTGTCATTTCCATCGTATATGCTGCAATTGTTCACGCATATCCTCTTGCAATAATGAACTTCTGTCTTGTTGTAATTAATGTATACAACCTTTACAGACTGCTCCATACAAAAAAAGAGTATTCTGTCGTACAGGTCAGTGAAGATGATGCCTTTGTAAAATTCTTCATTGATGAATACAAAGCAGACATTAATAATTACTTTGCTGATTTTACAAGTCTTTCCGGCTGCAACAGCGTACACCTGGTATGCTGCGGAACAACTCCTGTAGGAATTATTGCAGGTTCTGAAACTTCAGGAACAGACCTTAATGTAAAACTTGACTACACAGTTCCAATGTACCGTGACTGCTCTGTCGGAAAATTCCTTTATTCATATCTTGCTTCTAAAGGAATCAGGCACCTTCAGGCAACAGCAGACTGTGACAGCCACAAGCTTTACTTAAGCAGAATGGGCTTTACATACCAGGACGAAACATTTACAAAAGAACTGTAACCTCTCTTTTTAAACAAAAAATCCATCCTTCAGCTGCAGCAGAAAACTGTAACAGCCAGGATGGATTTTTTTTATACTTTTTCATATCAGCAGGAATTATTTTTTAATTCAAAAATAATTTTTTAAAATTCTCATCTACTGCAGAAGAAAGCTTTGGAGTAGAAACTCCTCTTTTTGCTGCAACATATTCATAGATATAATTAATATTCAGCGGAGTATTTTTTGAACTCTTCAACGGAACAGGCGCATAATAAGGAGAATCAGATTCAATCAAAATACGGTCCTTTGGAACATAAGTTACGATTTCTGCCATATCCTCAGCACCGCGTTTTCCGGCATAAGTAACGGCTCCGCTAAAACTTATGTACCAGCCCAAATCCAGAAAAAAATCAAGTTCTGACTTACTGTAAGAATATCCGTGAATAACTCCTTTATTCCATTTGACAGCTTTTAATACATCTGAAGTCTCTTTAAATCCTTTGCGGGAATGAACTATAACCGGCATGTTTAGTTTTTTTCCAAGGGTAAGTTCCAGTGCAAACAGATCCCTTTCATCAGAAACAGTCTGACTGTCAAAGTAATCATGGTCACGTCCTTCATATTCAACTGATTCCCAGTCATGATCTATTCCGCAGGGACCTAAAGCTACCAGACGGGAGGCAAATTCATCATCTGAATCTTTAAATGACGTAATGTTTTCTTCCAGTTCAGCTACATAATCATAACGGTTTTCTACAGATTCTAAATCCGGCATTACTCCGGCAGAAAAATAAAGCATCTGACGGACAGCAGATTTTTTTATTTCATCTTCCATAAGTTCCGTACATTCACGCAAAACATCTGCACGATGCCAGATATCATGGGCTTTTATTCCTGAATCCATTACAAACAAAGGTTTTGAAGCAGCAACCTGAGATAAAACTTCTGCTCCATAATCCTGCCCTTCATCTTCAATCATCTGCGTAAAATTAAACAATAAATCTGAATACATAAATACAGTTTACTATATTTTTCCGTGTTTAACAAAGAGTTATGAAATCTGTAAGCGGATGCTGGAAATTCTTCTGGCCATTCAGATAAAAAAAATCTGCTACATTGAAACAGAAAAAACGCTGGAAAACTATTATGAATCCAGAGGCATCAGGCTGGATGTTTATGTAAAGGACTCATTGAGGAAGTTTTAAGCATCATGAAATAATTCCCGCACAGAAATATAGGCTTGAGTACCATATCCAGTTACTTTATATTTATTAAAGTGAGGATTCTATATGATTGCTGTATTTGTTAACTGCGCTACGGTACTGGCCGGTTCAATCATCGGATTATTATTTGCAAAAAAAATTCCGCAAAAAATTACGGATGCCATACAATTAGCCTGCGGACTTGTTTCTTTTATTATGGGAATCCAGATGGCATTTAAATATCAGAATGTTGTGTATCTTGCCCTTGCCCTGATTTTAGGAGGAATTACAGGAACTCTGCTTGATATTGACGGAAAAATACTTGCCTTCGGAAAACTGCTGGAGAGAATTTTCATAAAAAACAAATCAAAAGAACAGAATTCCATATCTAAAGATACCGCCGGACAGCATGAAGAACAGTCTGCTCCATCTTTTGAAACCGGACGCCCTAAAAAGAACTTTGCCTACGGATTTTTAAATGCTTCCGTACTTTTCTGCGTAGGAGCCATGGCAATCGTCGGCAGTTTTAAAGCAGGAATCGAACACGATTATTCAATTATATTTTTAAAATCAATTCTCGACGGATTCATTGCAATAGGTTTCACTGTAGCAATGGGGGTTGGAACAGCTTTTTCGATAATTACCATTTTTCTATATCAGGGATGTCTGACTTTACTTTCTGTTTTAATCGCTCCGTATGTGACAGAACAAATGATAGCCGAACTTACAGGAAGTGGCGGCGCCCTGATTATTTTAATAGGAATTAATCTTATGGGAATAAAAAAAATAAAAACCGCAGATTATCTTCCTGCGGTACTTTTCAGTGTAATTTTTGTTTTATGTGAACCTATTATAAAGGGAATTATATCAGGATAATCGATATAACTTAAGAACAGGCTCCTTAACAGAACCTGTTCTTCTTTTAAAACTACATAAAAAAATCAAAACACTTGCCTGCAGCTTCAAGCAGTCTTTCGACATATCCTTCTAATGCTTTCTGCTGATTTTTAGTGAAATCATATTCTTCCATATCAGCTTCAGCTAAATCTTTATACTTTTTTACAATACGCTCATACTTTTTAGAAGCTTCTTTAGAACTAATTTCATGATTTTCAAAATCTACAACAAGATCTTCAAGTTCGCCACAATAAGATTCATAGCGAGACAGATACCGTTCTTCTTTTGATAAACTTGAATAATAATCATCATCACTTTCACAAGTAACAACACCAACTACAACACTGACAAGAACAATTACTGCCCCTGCAATTGCTGCAATAATTCCAATCTTCTTTTTTTCCATTTTCACTCTCCTTTATTCTAAAATCTACCGCATCTGCAAATCACAATTCTGGTACACTTACTTCTATAGCCAAAGCTTAAATGCATAACCGTCATAATGACTCTTACTTACATCTGACATAAAAATTTTCTCCTCCTTTTTTTTTCAGAAGGGATGTACTTTAAACATGTCAATGTTTAAAGTACTCCATTGCTATAGTAATGGAGTTGAATAAAAAAAAAGGCTCCCGCCTTCAATTAAGAAAGCAGGAGCCTTCAGTTAAAAGACAGGACAGCATAAATTAACTGTCCCTATCTAGATTTTACCTTAGTATCCCATTCCACCCATATCTGGAGCAGCTGGAGCTGCAGCAGGCGGTTCAGGAATATCTGTAATGGCACATTCAGTTGTAAGAAGCATGCCGGCAACAGAAGCTGCATTCTGCAATGCACAGCGGGTTACCTTTGCAGGGTCAATAATACCTGCATCCATCATGTTAACCCATTCACCCTTTGCAGCGTTATATCCGACACCAGGTTTTTCATTCTTAGCCTTGTCTGCAATAACAGCACCGTCTACACCTGCATTTTCTGCAATCTGACGGATTGGTTCTTCAAGAGCACGCTTAACAATCTGGAAACCAACCTTTTCGTCTCCGTAAAGATCAGCCTTGTCTGCATCAAGAACTTTGCTTGCTTCGATAAGTGCAAGTCCACCACCAGATACAATACCTTCTTCAAGGGCAGCACGGGTTGCAGCAAGCGTATCTTCAACGCGGAACTTCTTTTCTTTCATTTCTGTTTCTGTAATGGCACCGATTTCAATTACGGCAACACCGCCAGAAAGCTTTGCAAGGCGTTCCTTAAGCTTTTCCTTGTCATAATCAGAAGTAGACTTTTCTACGGCAGCCTTAATTTCTGCAATGCGGGCAGAAATTGTATCCTTATCACCAGCACCGTCTACGATAGTTGTATTGTCTTTATCAATCTTAACAGACTTAGCTGTACCAAGATCTTCAAGGGTTGCACTTTCAAGTTTAAGGCCAAGATCCTTAGTAATAACTTTTCCGCCTGTAAGAATTGCAATATCATTAAGCATTTCCTTTCTGCGGTCACCGAAACCAGGAGCCTTAACGGCAACACACTTAAGAGTTCCACGGATAGAGTTTACGACAAGAGTTGTAAGAGCTTCACCGTCAACATCTTCTGCAATGATAACAAGAGGTCTTCCTGTCTGAGCTACTTTTTCAAGTAAAGGAAGGAGGTCCTTCATAGTGCTGATTTTTTCGTCGTGAATAAGAATGTATGGATTTTCGTAATTGCATTCCATTCTGTCACGGTCATTTACAAAGTAAGCATTGATGTAACCGCGGTCAAACTGCATACCTTCTACAGTTTTAACAGTTGTATCCATGTTCTTTGATTCTTCAACAGTGATTACACCGTCTTTACCAACCTTTTCGATAGCTTCAGCAAGAATTTTACCGATTTCAGGGTCATTGTTAGCAGAAATTGTTGCAACGTGAGTAATATCATCATTACCCTTAACTGCGCGGCTGTTCTTTTTAACTTCTGCAATGGCAAGAGCTGTTGCCTTATCAATACCGCGTTTAATTTCAATTGGAGTCATTCCGGCAGAAACTGCTTTAAGACCTTCACGAACAATAGCATAAGCAAGAACAGTAGCTGTTGTAGTTCCGTCTCCGGCAACATCATTTGTCTTTGAAGAAACTTCACGAACAAGCTGAGCTCCCATGTTTTCAAAAGGATCTTTCAGCTCAACTTCTTTTGCAACTGAAACGCCGTCTTTAGTAATAGTTGGAGAACCATATTTTTTGTCCAGCATAACAAGACGTCCGCAAGGTCCAAGTGTTACCTTAACTGCCTTTGCAATCTGCTCAACACCGCTGAGCATCTTTTTGCGTGCTTCTTCACTGTAAACTAACTGTTTAGCCATTTTATCTGCTCCTATTTATATGAAATAAAATACAATTTGTTACTGCACAAGATACTAAAAATCTGACAAATAGGCAAATTTTTTTTCTTCCGGGCATAAAAAAAAGCAGCTGCCTTCCTGTTTTAAGGAAAACAACTGCCCTCAGAACTAAGAAAAACTTAGCGGATAACTCCGGCTGTTGCTAAAGCATCCTGAAATTTAACCATACATTTGTAAAGGTCGGATTCATCTGCTACTACATAAGTCAAATTATTTTTGTCATCATAGAAAGAATAACCAATGTGCATATACAATGGTGAAGATTTAAATACTTCCATATCAGCTTCTGTTCCTGTGCACATTTTCATAAATTCAGCATAAGTAGCAGAAAGTTTCTCTATTACTGCAGCATTAAGTTTTCCTTTATAACCAATTGTAAAATCAATAACACACTTTCCACCAAATTCTCCGGAATCAATAGAAGAACCTGCATACAACACAAATTTTGCATCAATATTACTTGAGTTTACATATTTAAGGAAGTTGTCAAACGAATCTGAATCATCTATAAAGTTTTTATCTACATTTAATTCAGCCTTTGCAACAAACCCCATTGCCATCTGCATATCTTTTATAACTGATGAAGCAGCATCTTTTCCAAGAAGTTTCTTAGTATCAATACCAAGTTTTGCTTCATAATCAGCATCTATTAAAAGCTCTGCACTGCTTTCATCATCAGAAGAATTCTTTATGCTGAAAAGTCCGGCACTTACAGGAACTTCAATATTAAGGCCCATCTTTGCAAAAGACTTAAAAGCTTTTTTTGGAAGGTTAATAGTAAAATCAACCTTTCCATTTCCAGTTGTTTTATAAGAATTTTCCAGCTGTCCGCCCTGCTCTTCAACTCTTATTGCAAATGCATCTACTTCATCAGAAAGTGCATCTCCGCAATCTTCTACAGCAGAAAGAAATTTTTCATTTGCATTAATATTCATAAAATAAGTCATAAAAGGATCCGATGCTAAACCAGCACAACTTTCCTTATAAGCCTTAAAACTTTCTGCATCAGTAATAAACTGTTTTGTACCGGATTTCTTTAAATCCTTTGCCGAAATCTCAGAAATTTTTGTCTGTCCCCAGGCCATTGCCGAAACAACAAGCGTAACTAATGCTACTGCAATTTTTTTCATTTTTTTCTCCTTTAAAGCCCTGGCGGCAAATCGCGTGATTAAAAATCTCGAATAGCAGTTGCCGGCTTTAAAATGCAACTGCCTCTGATAAAAAATACACAAAGATACGGGCATCTCTAGAAATCCACTAATGTGTATTTCTAGAGAATGCCGACGAGTTTTAAGTCGTTGTAATGTCACGACTTAAAACATCGCTCTTTCAGAGTTATCTCTAAAAATTGCAATTTTTAGAGATTCCCATACTTTTTATCATGCCTACTTTTTTAATAATTCAAAGAAGTTTCTACATTCTGCAGAACTTCCTGTAATTTACACATACATTCATACGGATCTGATTCATCAACAGCAACATAAGTCAACTGGTTTTTATCATTATAGTATTCCTGTCCGATATGAACTGTAAACGGAAGACTTCTAAAGAGTTCTTCATCAACTTCCGTCTCTGAATCAGAAAACAGATTAATTAATTCACCATAAGCAGTTACAACCTTTTCGATTACATCTTCAGTCAGATTTCCTTTATAACCAAAAGTAAAGTCTGATATGACCTTTCCGCCCGTTCCATCTGAATTAAATGCAGAAGCACCATATATTGCGATGGAAATATCTGCCGTTGCAGAATTAACGTAATCAAAATAACCGTCAAGATCAAAATCAGCTGGTAAAATATCATTATCTGCATTTACATAAACTTTTCCATATACTGCAACAGAAAAGCGTAAATCCTTAAACATCGATTCTGCTGCCTGCTTTCCGAGAGCTTTTGCAGGATCCAAAACAACAGAAGCTTCGTAATCAACATCCAGAGTAATATTTACATTATTTTCATCTGCCGTATCCGCACTTAGTGCAAACACGCCCTTTGTTGAAGGAAGATCAATAGTGAGTCCTGTTTTTTGAAGAGGCTTAAAGGCATTTTTTGGAAGTTTCAGTGTAAAATCAACTTCTCCATAACCTGTATTTTCGTAAGCAGCATCAAACTGTTCTGCCTGACGGCTCAGTCTTATATAAAACTCTTCAAATTCCTCAGAAATGTTATCTCCGCATTTTTCAATTGCAGAGACAAAATCTTCATTTTCGCCGGCATTTAAAAAAAATCCAATCAGGGGATCAGCTGCAATCTTATCTGTATATTTTTCCTGAAATTCCTCAAATGACTCTTCATCCGTTATAAAGGTTTCTGCCCCGGACTTCTTTAACTCCTTTGCGTTATACTTAGAAACATTTAAAGCAAAAGCCAGACCTGTTGCAGCGAGCAAAAACATACATAGTACTGTTTTTTTCATTCATTCCCCCTAAACAAAAAAAAGACCGGCAAAAAAAATGTAAAAGCATCTTTCTGTCGGTCCTCCATTTTTTTTTAATTAGATTCCGTTATAGTGAGTACGAACTTTTTCAAGTACGTATTCCTTAAATTCTTCTATTTTCATTGTCTTCTGAGGCAGTTTTGAACTGAACCTGAAGCGTACCGTTACAGTTCCTTCATTCTGTTCATTTGCACCGACAACAAGAATATAAGGCGTCCTGTGCTCTGTAGAAATCATCTTAATCTTGTTCTTCATGTTGTCATCATCTGTATAAGCGTTTACGCGGATTCCTGCAGCAGCAAGTTCATCTGCAACTTTCTGTGCATAATCTGCAAACTCAGGATTAACAGGAACAACTGCAGCCTGTTCAAAATGAAGCCATGCAGGGAATGCTCCGGCATAGTTTTCAATAAGGATTCCCATAAAACGTTCAAGAGAACCAAGAACTGCACGGTGAAGCATAACCGGATGATGTTTCTGATTGTCAGCACCAATATACTGGGCATTAAGACGCTCTGCACTAGGAAGCTGATAGTCAAGCTGAATGGTACCACACTGCCACTCACGACCAAGAGTATCATAAAGCTTAAACTCAAGTTTCGGTCCGTAGAATGCTCCTTCACCAGGCTGAATTTCATATTCAAGACCGGCTGCGTTACAGGCTGCACCAAGAGATTTTTCTGCACGCTGCCAGGTTTCAAGATCACCTACATGGTCTTCCGGCATCGTAGAAAGTTTTACAACAAGATTCTTATCAAAACCAAAGTCCTTATAAACATCCTTAAGGAGTCGACAGAATTTTGCAACTTCACTTTCTACCTGTTCATCAGTACAGATGATATGTGCATCATCCTGAACAAAGCCTCTTACACGCATAATTCCGTGAAGAGTTCCGCTAGGTTCATTTCTTACGCAGTGACCAAACTCTGCAAGACGGAGAGGAAGATCCTTGTATGAACGTGAGCGGCTGTTAAAAATTTCAAGGGCACCAGGACAGTTCATAGGTTTAATAGAAAAGATTCTCTTTTCTGATTCTGTTACGAACATGTTTTTCTGATAATGACCCCAGTGACCGGAGCGTTCCCACAGAGAGCGCGGCATAACTGCAGGAGTATTAACTTCCTTATAGCCGTCTGCAAGAACCTTCTGCCTCATATAATCCTGAAGGGTTACATACATCTGCCATCCGTTCGGGTGCCAGAAAATCTGTCCCGGATCTTCAGGATCAATATGGAAGAGATCCATCTGTGCGCCAAGCTTGCGGTGATCACGTTTTTCTGCTTCCTCAAGCATTGCAAGATAATCTTTAAGATCATTTGGCTTGTAAAAACATACTGCGTAAATACGGGTAAGCATTGCTTTATCGCTGTCTCCCCTCCAGTATGCTCCGGCCATTTTTGTCAGCTTAAATGCCTGTCCGTTTATCTCTTTTGTTGATTCAACATGAGGTCCGCGGCAAAGATCAAGATAACCGTCCTGTTCATAGGTAGAAATAGTTTCTCCATCAGGAAGATCCTTAATAAGTTCAATTTTATAAGGCTGATCAGCAAAAAGCTTAAGAGCTTCTTCCTTAGAAACTTCCTTTCTTACAAACTGATGATTTCCTGCAAGAATCTTACGCATTTCTTTTTCTATTGCTGCAAAATCTGCTTCTGTTGGCTTGGTATTGGTTGTGGTAGTGGAAAAATCAAAGTCATAATAAAATCCGTTTTCAATAGCCGGACCGATAGCGATCTTTGTACCCGGATACAAATTAAGAACGGCTTCTGCCATTACATGTGCACAACTGTGCCTTACCATCTGCAATTTTTCATCAACTGCCATTTTCAATACCTTCTCTAATATAGAAATAAAAATATGTTCGTCTAGGTTAATACTTTTTATTCAATTTTACAACCATTAAAGAAATCTGGAATTTATGCCGATGTTTAAAGGGTAAAGGTGGATTTATGGCAGAAGATGATTTTAACAGTAAAATAATAACCGCTATTGAAGAAAAAGGCGTATGGTTTGACACACAGGAGCTGCCTAAACTTCAGGAAGATTACCGCCTTCACTTGACTTGCGTGCGCAATCTCTTTGAAGCTATGGTCAATAAAAACCTGCTGACGCCTGACCCATATAAAAAAGACAAGAAAATCTCAGACGTAATTCAGATTGAAAATCTTGAATTTACAGAAAATGAACGCAATACCGTTCTTGGGATAAGATTCAGTGACTATGAGAGCATCGTTGACTTTGTATGCAACTACATGAAGTTCTCAACAAAACAGCTTGATATGGAAAAAATCCGCAAGCTGCTGGAACTCAACAACACTTTCACCTGGTCAAATCTTACGGAAAATGCAGCCCGTCCTAACACAAGAGGACTTGCTACCTGTATAAAAATGCTTCGCAACGGAGCACCGCCAATTATTCTCAGCCTGATAAAAGACACTACTCATAAAAGTGCGGAAGCAATTAAAGAAATAAACGACGGACTTAAAGCCCTTGCTGACTATCAGAAAGAAAGTTATAAAGTTGAAGTAAGAAAAAATGTATTCGGCAATCCTTCATTCAGCATGCAGACTGCTATGGCATCTCCTGCTGCAATGCTTGCTGAAATACGAAAGCACTTTGCTTCCTCAATGCCTAAGCGGCATTTTGCTGAACCTCTAATTCAGGAAATCATAGCAGAGGAACTGGGGGCAGACAGAGCTGAACGCCAGGCAAAACTTCTTGCAGCCTTTCAGCAGGAAAAGAAATCTGCAAAAAAAGAAGAAACAGTTGATACTCACGAACTGTTAATGGAAGCAATCCGCACTCTCGGAACTTCCTATGAACACATAGCCCTTATCTGCCGCAAATTTCTTTCCAACAGCGAAATTCTCCAGAGCGAACACAACTCCTTCAGGGATAAGCTGGCAAGGTTCTTCAGAAACATCCTGGGACTTCAGCCGCCGCCTATTATTTATGACGTTGTAATAGTAGATAAAAAAACAGAAGCTAAAAAAAGACAGTCAATTCAATTCTCAAGCTTCATAGACTCACTTTCAAAACGGTCCCGCTATTACTCCTCCTTTTCTGTAAAGCATACTCCAGGCTATACTAAAATCGCTTCCGTACCGGAAACAAAAGCACTGGAGTTTCTTTCAGGACAGATGGCAGACTGCAACAGAATTTTAAATGAAAGTGCCGCTCTTGATGAATATTTCAAAAACAAGGCAAACGCAGTTGACCGTACAAAAATAAAAGGCATTTCAATGGAACTTACAGCCGTAAAAAATGTTTTAGTAAAAGTGAACCAGCACAGGGCAGAATATGTTTCTTATAAAGAAGAACAGGAACAGATGCGTAAGCTGGGTATCACCGGAGAATCTTAATATGAAAAAATTATTACTATCAGCCGCAGTTTTTTTTTCGGCAGCATTAGTTCCTTTTTTTGCCGAAGAAAATCCTGAATTTAAAAATCAGCATGAACTTACGATAATTGTATCCGAGCAGCCTCTGAACCTTAATCCTCACACGGCCTGCTATGTATCTGAGGCACAGGTTCTGACCGGATTATACGAAGGACTTTTTTCTTATAACCCGGTTTCCGCCGCACCCCTTCCCGCAATCTGTGAAAGTTACAGGGTTTCCAGAAACAAAAAAAAATGGACCTTTACCCTTCATGAAGACGCAGCCTTTTCTGACGGAAGTAAAATTACAGCAGAGACTTTCAGACAGTCATGGATAAAACTTCTTAAAACTCCGGACGCATCATTTTCTTCATTTCTTGACTGCATAGAAGGAGTTTCAGATTTCAGGAACGGAAAAATTAAAGAATCAGAACTGGGAATAAATGCCCGGGATGAAAAAACACTGGTTATAACCCTTAAAGAACCTACTGCACACCTTCCGGCCCTGCTGTGCCACTTTTCTCTGTCTGCCGTAAGCGAAAAAGATAATGTTTATTCAGGTCCTTTTGTTCTGGAAAAATACAGCGACAAAGAAATACTGCTTAAAAAAAACATGAATTACAGGGAAGCATCTCTTGTTGCACTTCCTTCCATTAAAATATTAAAAAGTGAAGACGCTGCTGCAAATGCCCACGCCTACAATAATGGAGAAGCAGACTGGATTGATTCTGTAGCAGATGCATCTAAAATAATCAATAAAGATTCAATTCATGCCAACACAATATTCGGCACCACTTATCTGTTTTTTAAACCGATAAACGAACCCTGGAACAGAGCCGATTTCAGGAACGCACTTATTGAAGCTGTTCCATATGACAAGCTGCGGGAAAAATATCCGGTTAAAGCCACCACTCTTGTATACCCGCTTTCCAACTATCCTAAACTGAACGGAATCGAAGGAACTGATGCTGAAGACGCAAAGGAACTTATGGAAGATGCCCGTAAAAATGCCGGTATTCCTAAAAATAAAAAAATACCTCTTGTATTTGCCATAAGCGACAATGAATACTGCAAAGCATGGGCAGAACTTCTTAAAGAAGCCTGGGAGCCTCTTGGAGTTCAGCTTATTACCCAGACAACACCGGATTACAGGTACAACTATTCAATTAAATCATGGAATGCAGATTTATTCATGTACGCCTGGGTTGGAGATTATGCAGATCCTCTTGCCTTCCTTGAGCTTTTTAAAACAGGAAGTTCCTTTAACGTTGCCGGTTACTCAAACGAAAAAGTAGATGCCTGTATTTCCGAAGCATCTGTTGCTGATACCATTCAGAAAAGATACGAGAATCTTGCTCTGGCAGAACAGACGCTGCTTGATGACGGAGAAATAATTCCTGTTTCTCACTCAATCAGCTATCACATTCTGAACGCAGACAGAGTTGGCGGATGGTCAACAAATGCCCTGGACATTCATCCGTTAAGATACCTTTACTTCAAGGAAGAAAAAAATGAACTTCCGGAAGGAATGATTTTTATAAAATATCAGCAAGATTAACTTTTATAAAACCGGAACGTTTTGTCTGCCATGAAGATCCTTCTTCCCAAGCGGCATACATAACGTCTCCGGCAACAGCTGCTTCTCCATAAACAAATCCGTCAGGAAGTTTTGGCAGCCTGAATGCACTGACTTTATCAAATCCCAGTTTTTTTACAAATACAGTTCCATCAGCAAAAACAACTGCTGAATAAGATTTTCCGGCAGAAGTCATTGCAACTGCATTTACACTCTGTTCGCTCTTGCCTTCATGATAATAACTTACAGGCGTTGTTCCACTGTCATCCCGATACGAAACGTAAAAAGAAAAACTTTCAGGCAAAGCCTTCAGTAAAGTCTTTAACTCAAGAGGTGCTTCCTCAAAAAGTTTTGGAAGACATACAGAAAGATATTCCTGCTCACTGGATTTTCTTATAAAGAAATTTTCTCCGCCCAAAGCAGGATTTAAATCTCCTAAAGCAACAGGAGGCTTCCACCACAGATACTTAAACTGAATCTCACTCTGAGAACCGTTTTTTACCCCTACAACCCATACATCTCCGTTCCAGAAACATCCTGTTACCTGATCTTCTTTTTCAAGATTCATGTTTTCGTAAGAAACCAGAGGATAAAAATTTTTTGAACGGCTGTCAAATTCTACAAGGAATGGCCTTACAGTTTGAACACCGGAAGCTGCGTTTGAAACTTTTTTTTCATCAAAGAAAAAGGTACTGCGGTAAAGATAAAAAACAGGACTGCCTGAAGAAAATACAAGTCCCTGTACGGAACTGTCCAGAAAAAGAGAATTGTCACAGAACAAATCCGCTCCATCTTCCGTAAACCCGATAAGTCCGCATCTGTTTACCAGGGCATAGGCTTTATAAAGAGAATTTTCTGATTCCGGAACACTGGCTGCACAACTGATACGCACAGCTTCCGTCCATGGTTTTTCCGAAGCACTTGCAGAAACAGACGGAAGTTCCGTTTCTTTTATGGAGTTTCCGTCAAAACAAAACCACTCATGACTTACGTGAAGTTCTTCAATCTGACGGATATTCTGCATTGAACGGGAAACAGTACGAGTATTTTTTTTACTGCAGGCAGAAAAACAAAAAGCAGTCGCTGCTGCAAAAAATACAAACTTTACCATTCCAGAAAGATTTTTTCTCATACTCTAAGTGTACAGACTTCCGGCTATTTTTCCAATGGTTTTAAATCACCTTTTTTAAAAGTTCCGGCAGCAACAGCTTTTATTATCCTGTCCAGGTCATAAACAGTATCAGGATGCCGGGCACACTCTTCCATTAATTTTTTCCAGTTAAAGCGGTCTAAGAAATCAAAAAGTTCTTCCGTATTATTTTTGCCGGCACGCACCAGAGCATTATAAACACAGGAAGCAAGACAGCCCTCCCTGGTTAAAACAGAGCCGTAAGGATACACCGTTCCTAAAACACATTCTGTTTTTACCTTTCCACCTTCTGACGGTCTTGCAGAAAAGGCACAGGCTGCATTTCTGGCAACAGCAACAGAAAAAGAATCATTCCGGCAGACTTTTACTGTACAAAACCTGCGGTTCCTGTCAAAGTACTCCACAATCCAGTACTCCTCATCAGAAAACTCCTCCGGAACTTTCAGGGAAAGTACCGTCTGCTCCTTATTCTCATAAAAACTGCAGGCAGAAAAAACCATGACAAAGACAAATACAAGGCTTATAAAAAAAATATTTCTTTTCATACTATATATATTTAACTGAATTTTAAAATACTACACAAAAAAACATTATTCTTGTATTATTTTAAAAATCAGATGATTAACATCGTAAATTAAGGAGAGTCAAATGAAAAAAATACTGCTTGCAACAGCACTTTTATCAGCATTCATTTTTTCTTCATGTTCTAAAGAGAATGAAGAATCTTCATCTTCAGGGGCCGGTTCCGTAAGAACAGTCTCTGCCATTTCAGCAGAATCAGTACCAGGCAGCGGTGCCAAAAAATTCATCAAGGATGATTCATACATTATCTCTGCTGCAAAATCTATTTCTTCAGCAAAGTCTGATCCACTGATTGACTTTATTGAAAACTCCTTTGGCAATCTGCTTTCGGAAGTTCACAGCAATACAAATATTTACCTTGCAAAAGCAAGAACAGCCTCTCAGTACAGAAGAGCTTTTGAAAGAAGTGAATACCTCAATAAACTTGCTCAGTCAGTTCAGGACTTTCAGGAAGATGCACAGCAGGCATTCATGGACTTACAAAGAAAAGGAAATACGAATTTTGAATGGTCAACTGCACCTGGAAAAGCAACAGATTTACCGGAAGGAATGATGGTAAACATTCCTGGAATAAAAGTAGCAGCAAAAGTAAAAAAAGATCCAAAGAACAACTCAGGCTTAATAAAAGGCTCTGGTTATGGTCAAATCAGTACTAAAATCGACGGTCTTTCTTTTTCTATAGACAACGCTTCTGCTGACGTATCAGTTTCTGGAAGTGATAAAAAAGTTAACGGAAACTTCAGTGCAGGAATATCTGCTTCCCTTGCTCTGGACCCGGCAGAATTTGAAATTGACGATTCAATGTTGAAGTATTTTTCTATAAAAGCTTCTGCAGGCGCAGACGGAGCTTTTAAAGGCACCAGCATGCCTCCGGAAAACTTCAATGCTGCAGTTAAAGTTTCCCTTTCTTCAGCCCTTTCATTTGCAGCACCAAATGGTGTAGGTGGAAAAGCAATTCTCACATTTAACTTCTCCGCAAAAGAAAATAACGATGCTATTTCAAAAATAACAGACAATTCTTCTGTGCTTGAGGATTTAAAAGAAGGAAAAGAAATTCCAAAAGCAGACTTTGAAAAACTCTTTGACGGCATTAACATTTCTCTTTCAATTAAATTCTATGATGATGACAATAAAGAAACTTATGCCTTCTTAGATGCAAAAAATACTTATGAACTGTACCAGCAGCTTATGGAGTTTTCTGACAAATACGAACTCAATGATAAACTAAACGAAGCTTTCGGTTCAAAGAAAAAATCATACGACTATGATGATTACAGTTACGGCTATGATGATTACAGCTATAACTATGATGATTACAACTATAACTATGATTACGATTACGGATTCTAATCACAAATAGCGGCAATACGACAAAAACTGAAGGTGTCTGAAGTATTATCTTCCGGCACCTTTTTTTTACACTCTCAGTCTGCTTAAACTAACACAAAATGTTAAAATAAACTTTACATTTTCTAAAGTTGACTTCTCCTGTTGTAATAAGTATTATTTCAGAATGAAACTGACACAAACAAAAAAATCTGATATCCTTCAAAAAATCCTTCAAAGCATAAGTTCTAAACCTTCAATATCATTCAAGGAACTTGCCGTACACTGCAAACTGACAAGACAGACAGTTTCTAATTACGTAAAAGAACTGATTAATTCCGGAAAACTTATAAAAAACAAAGGCGAAATGCACACAAACGAAATGATTAACAGAACCTACGATGACCGTATGTTTCGTGATACCTTTGAGCATGAATACACCTGGCTCAACGGCTTCATGCGCAATGTAAGGCGTTACTCTAAATCAACTGCCTTAATCGATCCTGACCAGAACCTTACATTAACCTACGAACAGCTTAACAGTGAAGCAAATAAGTTTGCTGCTGCTCTTAAAAATGCAGGTCTTGGAAAAAACGATGTCGTTATGGCAGCTTTAAGAAACAGTCCTTCCTTTGCAATCAGTTATATAGCTCCAAGGAAAATAGGTGCAATACTTCTTGCAGCCAATGCCCAGCTTGCAGCAGGAGAAATGGCACTTCTCATAGACCACAACAAACCTAAGGCAATCATTTATTCAGCAAACGCATCAGAAGTTGTAACACAGGCCGTAAAACTTTCTGAGCATAAACCGGCAGTAGTAATACTGGCAGATAATATAGAAAAAATTTCAGTTCCTGAAGGACAGATTTCATACGGAGACTTCATAAAGTCCATGCCTGACACAGACCCGCAGATGGAATGCAGGCCTCATATTTATGATGAAGTTCTCAGACTGTGTACATCAGGAACAACGGCACTTCCTAAATCAGTTCCAATCAATGACATAAATGAAGTTCTTTCTGCTCATGACGTTATAATGCAGTATCCACTCAGCAGGCTGGACAGAACACTTAACATGACTCCATGGTTTCACAGAGGAGGATGTCACTGTGCAGGTCCCGGACCGGCTTTTTATGTAGGTGCATCAATTGTTGTAATGAGGAATTTCAAACCTCAGACGGTTCTTGACTGGACTTCAAAATACAAGATTACCTTTTTAATGGGCGCACCGGCAAATCTTGAAATGCTTTCTAAAATTCAGGAAAGAGATAAAAAAGACATTTCATCCCTTAAGGGTATCATCACAATGGGAGCACCCTTAAGCAGATCAGACTGCATCAGATACAGTAACGCCCTTACTCCAAATATTTTCAACGGTTATGGAACTACAGAAACCTTCTGGAACTCTTTCTTACGCCCGTATGACCTGCCGGATGGAGCAGGTTCAGTAGGAAGCAGCTGTATTGATGATGAAGTCCGCGTAGTAAAAATATACGAAGACCGTCGCGCAGAACCGGAAGAAATGGAAGAACATGACCGCATTTCTGAAGGAGAAATAATCATAAAAAGTCCGGCAAAATCTTCCTGCTCATATTACAAGAATGAAAAAATAACGCAGGAACGTTACTATAAAGGCTGGTACTACACTGGAGACACCGGAACCTGGGATGAAAACTGGGTTGTTACAATCAGGGGAAGAAAAGACGACATGATGGTTGTCAGCGGAGAAAACATTTACCCGACACAAATTGAAGAAGCTGTAAACGAACATCCCAAAGTAAAGGACTGCATAGTTACTTCAGTTCCTGACAAAATCCGTGGACAGGCTGTCGCTGCATATATAGTTGCCGAAGATCCTTCCGTTACTATTGAAGAAATTTCTGAGTTCTGCAAAAACAGTCCCATGCTGTCAAAGTATAAACGGCCGCGCTATTACGCAATAATAAAAGAAATTCCCCGCACGGCTACAGGCAAAAAAATGCACTACCAGATGAAGGAACGTGCAAAAATAGATCTTGAAACAGGCTTCTTAAGAAGGGGCTGATTAAAGTAAACACACGGGCTGTCCAATAAGTATGAGTCATTGCCGTGCTCGACACCCTGTCATTGCCCTACTTGTCTCCCCTGTCATTGCCCGGCTTGACCGGGCAATCTCACGCAGGGGGGATTTTCGGGTCAACCCCGAAAATGACACTTATAAAAAGTTGTTGACAGCCCGAAAATGACAGTTTTTGAACTTATTGGTCATCCCCTTTCTTTGGTTGAAAAGAGCAGGATTTTTTTTTATACTATGTGAATATCTGAGTGCCCTGCCTGCCTCGCTAATCCTGACAGACACCCACCCACATTCTATCAATTCTATTTTTCAGGAAAGAAATTATGGTAATCTTAACATTGAACTGCGGTTCATCCTCTGCAAAGTACCAGGTTTATGACTGGGACAACAAAGAAGTTATGGCAAACGGTGTAGTTGAACGCATCGGAATTGAAGGTTCCTGCATCACACACAAAGCAAAAGGAAAGAAAACTGAAATCACAAGCCCATGCCCTACCCACAAAGAAGCAATTGAACTTATCATCAAAGAAATAACAGACCCGGAAGTAGGCGTAATCAAATCCATGGACGAAATCGGAGCTGTAGGACACCGTGTACTTCATGGCGGAGAAAAATTCACAAAATCAGTTCTCATTACACCGGAAGTTCTTGACGGATTCCGTGAAGTTGTAGATCTTGGTCCTCTTCACATGCCTGCAAACATCATGGGTATTGAAGCAGCACAGAAAGTAATGCCAAATGTTCCTCATTCAGCAATCATGGATACAGCATGGCACCAGACAATGCCGGAAGAAACTTTCCAGTATGCAATTCCACGTGAATGGTACGAAAAGTATGCAGCACGCCGCTACGGTTTCCATGGAACTTCCTTCCTTTACACAGCAAAACGCGCTGCAGTACTTCTTGGAAAAGATCCTAAAGACTGCAACCTCATCATCTGCCACATCGGAAACGGTTCTTCAATGTGTGCCGTTAAAAACGGTGTCTGCTACGATACAACAATGGGTATTACACCTCTCGAAGGTCTCGTAATGGGAACCCGTTCCGGAGATCTTGACCCTGCCCTTCCTTTCTACATCATGCGCAAAACTGGAATGTCTGCTGACGAAATGGACAAAGCTTTAAATAAGAAGTGCGGATGTCTTGGTATTACAGGAAAATATTCTGACCGCCGCGATATCGAAATTGACGCTGCAAAAGGAGACAAACTCTGCCAGCTTTCTATCGAAATGGAAGCCCTCCGCATCAAGAAGTACATCGGTGCATTTATGGCTGAACTCGGTCATGTTGATGCAATTGTATGGACAGCCGGTGTAGGAGAACGCGGACCAATCACACGTATGAAGGCATGTTCAGGACTTGAAAACTACGGTATCAAGATTGATGCACAGCGCAATGAATGGTCTTTCACTGGAAATGCAGAAACTTACATTCATGCAGATGATTCAAAAACAAAGATTTTTGTTATTCCTACAGACGAAGAGCTTGTTATGACAGAAGATGCTTATGCCCTCATGAAGGGAACTTATGACGTTCATACAAACTTCAAGTACAGCTTCCAGGATCCGGCTTACGTAAACAAAGCACGTGAAGAAGGTCTTAAGGGAGATCTGGTAAAGCGTCCTAACATTGCAAAGATCCTTGCAAGAGACATTATCGGAAAATAAAAAAAAACTAATATAAAATAAAAAAAGGCTGTTTCTGATGAAGTAAGTTTTTTTACAAACTTAAGATTCGGACAGGAACAGCTTTTTTTTTTAACTCAATAAAACCTGACTACTGTGTAATGAAGGCTTCAAGCTGAGCTTCCGGGACAAAACCAATGTTTGTTGCAACCTGTGCCCCATCCTTAAACAGATACACTGCAGGAACACTCATGATTCCAAGTTTCTGACAGAGGTTTGGAGCTTCATCTACATCAACTTTGTAGAAATTAATCTTGCCTTCATACTTTTCAGAAATCTTTTCAAATACAGGACCAAGCATTTTGCATGGACCGCACCACACTGCAGAAAAATCAACTGCACTAACGCCGCTTTTTACTGCTTCATCAAATTCTGACTCTGAAATCTGTTTTACCATAATAGTCTCCTGTTTTATATTTTTTTACAGTTGCAATGCAACCCGACTTTACTTTTTATTTAAGATATTCCACAGCACTAAGGGCTGCAACATTTCCTTCTCCCGCAGCTTTTATATACTGATATGGAGCACCGGTTATGTCACCACAGGCAAAGCAGCCTTTTAAGTTTGTCCTGCACTGACGGTCAACTGCAATATGATTTCCGTCAAGTTCAATTCCGGGAACAAGCTGGGAAGGCTTTACGCTGTCACGAAGAATAAATACTCCGTCAACATCCAGTTCCTGATTTTTAAGAACAAGTTTCTGTACTTTCATACCGCCGCTTACAGAAACAACGGCATCCTGTATAACTTTTACCTTAGAAGATTCAAAATGAATATCTTCTTTTTTATACATGGGAATGTAATAAACTTCAGCACAGTTTTCCGCAAGAAAAGCAGCTTCACTTTCTTCTTTTTCTGTCTGAGCAACAACTGCAACTGTTTTATTTTTATAAAGAGCAGCATCACAGGTTGCACAATAACTTACCCCGCGGCCAAGGAACTGTTCTTCTCCTTCAAAAGGCTTTCCGAAATTTATTCCGCTGGCAATGATTACAGTTTTTGCAGTATAAGTCCTGGAAGAACGGCCTGTAAGACTGAACGTATCTCCAAGAGCATAGCAGGCAGTTATCTGATCTTCAGTAACAGGAATCCCCAGAACATCCAGATGTTCAAGCATCTTTTTCTGAAAATCATTTCCGGCAATTTCCGGAAGCCCCGGATAATTACGTACTGCATGAGCCTTGCTGATTTTATCACTTAAACTGCGGGACCCGAGAAGAAGAACTTTCTTATTTCTGACGGTAAGAGTAATTGCTGCAGAAATTCCTGCAGGGCCCGTACCGATTACAGCTGCATCAAAAACTTCATCCTGAATATTTTCCATCTGTCTTCTCCTGCTAAAAGATTGTGTACAATTAAATAATAGGTTGTATGCAATTATTTGTCAATACTAATTAAACATATTTTTTTTAATTATAACAGATTCAAGTCCCCGAGGTCATTCTTTTTCTTAAAGACTGCGACAGGATACAGTTAAAAAGAGACTGTAAAAATTATTTTTATATGATACACTACTCCTAAATGTCAGACGAAAAAATTAAACCGGCGCTGTACCTTATTCCTGTTACCTTAGGCGATACGGCAATAGACAAAGTTCTTCCATCCTACAACACGACGATTATTCGCGGAATAAAAGACTTTATTGTAGAAAATACTAAATCCGCAAGAAGGTTTCTGGCTCAGACAGATTCTTCACTTCCCATAGAAGACTTTAACTTTACAGAATTAAATGAACACACGGACTTAAAAACAATATCACATTTTCTGGATCCCCTTATAAAACACAAACGTCCGATGGGGGTAATTTCAGAAGCGGGATGTCCTGCAGTTGCAGACCCGGGTGCAGCAGTTGTAGAAATGGCCCAGAAAAAAAATCTGGATGTAATTCCTTTAGTCGGTCCTTCTTCAATGATCATGGCGGTAATGGCCAGCGGATTTAACGGTCAGAGTTTTGCATTTAACGGCTACCTTCCTGTAAAACCGGCAGAACGGGCACAAAAAATACGTCAGCTGGAAGCGAGAGCCTGCAAAGAAAATCAGACTCAGCTTTTTATAGAAGCACCTTACAGAAACATAAAAATGTTTGAAACCATACTCCAGAGCTGCAGACCGGATACAAGACTCTGCATAGCCTGCGGAATTACTACTGAAGCCGAGTACATTCATACTAAAACAATTGCTGAATGGAAAAAATCAGAAGTACCTGAAATAAATAAAATTCCGGCAATATTCTTAATTTACAAATAAAAAGACGGAGACTCTTATGGAATCAATAATTCTTATGGGAATAAAACACTGCGGAAAATCAGCACAAGGAAAGCTTCTTTCTGAAAAACTCAACATGCCATTTTACGATATAGACAGCCTCATAACTGACAACACCGGCATGTCTCCCCGGCAGATTTACAATACTAAAGGTGAACAGGCATTTAAAGACGAAGAAACAAAAGCCTGCCTTCAGCTTGCTCAGGAACTTTCTGAAAAACAAAAGGATGCTGTTATTGCAACCGGCGGAGGAATCTGTAATAACGAAAAAGCCCTGAACGCCCTTCATCCTCTTGGAAAATTTATTTTTCTCTGCACGCAGGAAAATGTCGCTGCAGACAGAATAATGCGGGAAGCTAAAATCGGACCGGACGGAATTCCCGTAAATCTGCCGGCTTATATTGCAAAAAAAAATCCCCGCTCCATTGAAGAAGCAAGGATTATATTTCACAGCTTTTACACTGAACGGGTAAAGCTCTATGACTCAATAGCCGATGTAAAAGTTCTTATGAAAGACGCTCCTAAGAACGTAAACACCGACCAGATTATTACAGTCATTTAATTTCAGCCTGCACAGCCGCCGCAACCACCACCGCAGCCGCCGTCACAACTACAGTCACCGCCGCAGTCTCCTCCACAACCGCCGCATCCGCAGCCCTGTGAAAGTGCGTTAATTTCATCTTCAGTTGCATCACGAACATCAATTACTTCTATGTCAAAATGAAGGCGTACACCTGCAAGCTCGTGATTTGCATCAACAGTTACTGTCGCATCATTTACTTCCGTAACTTTTACAATCTGTGGTCCAACCGGAGTATCTGCCTGAAACTGCATTCCTACTTCAATAGGCATTGACGTATCAAAGTTTTCTCTCGGAACTTTTGCAACCATTCTTTCGTCTCTTTCGCCATAACCGTCAGCAGGTTCGAGAACAGCAGAAAATTTATCTCCGGGATTTTTTCCTTCAAGTTCACTTTCAAGTTTTGGAAGAAGATAATTATTGCCATGGATATATGAAAGCGGTTCCTTTTCTACAGAAGAATCAATAAGATCTCCTGCATCATCTTTGAGAGTATAATGAATCTGTACAAATTTATTCTTTGTTATCTGCATTGTTATTCCTTAATATTTAATTGATAGAATTATTCGTCCTGTACAACTTCAGTAATTTCAGGACAGGTTTCTTTAAGATAGCGCTCTACTCCCATTTTAAGAGTCATCATTGCCATCGGACAGTCTCCGCACGCACCAGTAAGACGAAGATGTACCTTGTTATCTGAATCAATACTGATAAATTCCATATCACCACCGTCTGCACGCAACTGAGGACGGAATGCTTCAAGAGTTTCCTTTACTTTTGCCAATAAAGCTTCATCTGCCATATCATGCCTCCATTTAATTTTTCAGCCTAAACTTTCAAGCTTACGATTTACTTCAAGAATACGTGTATGAATGTAATGGTCTGCTGCAAATTTTTCAAGCACGCCCAGAGCCCTGCCGTCAGCATCAACAATAGGAATTGCTTCCGTATCATTTTCGGAGAACATGTCATACACATCCGGCAGACTTGTATCTGCATGACAGGTACACACTGGTCTGTCCATGATATCTACAGCAAGAAGTGTTTCTGCCATTTCTCCAATAAGAAGAGTTTCCTTTAAGTGAGCAAGGGTTATTATTCCCTCAAGTTTTCCGTCAGAAGAAGATTTTACTACGAAAGACTGATAATGATGACGTTCAAACTGTGTAAGAATATCCCGTATTATAGCATTATCTGCAACGATTGCACAGCTGTTGCAGTCGCAGGCCTTTTCAGTTCCCCAGGTAACATCACTTACACGGGTACGCTTAAGGATGTCATCCTCAGTTACATTCATGCCGGCTTCTTCAGCTTTTGTAATTCCTATTTTAACAAATACTGGTCCTATAAGTTCTGCAACAAAAGTCGTAGCAGTTACAATAAGGAGAATACTGTCTCCGATTGTATCTTTAAAATAATTTCCTGCCGTAAGGGAAAGACCGATGGCAACCCCGGCCTGACTTAAAAGACAGTACTTCATATATTTCTGAACAGTAACCGGTGCCTTTGTAATATAAGCACCAAACCATGAACCTAAAGCCTTTCCGCCAGTGCGGCCGATTATATAAAGTGCAGCAAGGACAATCAGAAGAGGCTTCATCTCCCAGATATTAAGTTTGGCACCAACAACAACAAAGAACAGAACATAGACAGGCGGTGTAAACTTATTCGTAAAGTCAAATACCTGGCGTACATTTTTTTCCGTAAAGTTTGCAATATAAAAACCAATGCTCATTGCAGCCAGAATATTGCTGAGCCCGATTCTGTCACAAATTCCGGTACACAAAAGTAAAAGTCCCAGAGTAAAAGAAAGAACCCTTCCTTCCTGATGGGTAAGTTTTTTCAATATAAATGAAAGTATCCATCCAAGTAAAAGACCGAAGGCTATCGAGCCGAATACATTGTAAACGACATTAAGCATCTGCCTTCCGAAAGAAACTGCATGACCTCCAAGAATAGGAGCGGCAACAGTAGAAACAATTGCAAAAAGAATAAGGGCTACTGCATCATCCATTGCAACAAGACCATAAATCATTGTCGTAAGCGGACCGCGGCTTCTGTACTCCTGAAGAACATTTGTAGTTGCCTCAGGAGCTGTTGAAGAACAGATTGCCCCGAGAAGAATACCAAAACAAAAAGAAAGCTCTACATTATGAGTAAAGAAGTAACTTGCAAAACCTGTAAGAATGGCAACAACAACTGCCGGAACCAGAGATTCAAAGAGAAGCACGCTTACAAACTGCTTTCCCATTTTCTTAATTACATCAGTCTTAAGTTCGCCCCCCACAAGAAAACCGATGAAGGCAAGGGCAATTACACTTATAGGATTCAGTGCAGACACAACATCAGGACGAATAAGCTGCAGTCCTGAGTCTCCCAGTATTATTCCTATTATGAAATATCCTACAACCTGAGGAATTTTTAATTTCTGAAAAATATGACCACCGCAAGTTCCAAAAAAAAGCATTAAACCTAAAACTATTGCCACCCGCGGACCAAGATTTGAAAAATGCATGAATTTCGGAAGAACATTCATAAACGGATTCATAAATACCCCTGATAACAAAATATTTATGAAAGAGTATACACTTAATTCATTATTTGGCGAATCACCTCAGCAAAAGTTTTTCCATAATATAACTCTCCGTATAATGAAGCAGCACTTACAAGTTTACGTCCGTATTCCCTTGTTTCTGCAAAAGGCAGTGCTTCAAGGAACAGATCGTTACTGAAATCTTCCCTGCCAAAAAGAATGGATGCCGTCTTTATCCATTTGCGCACGTTTGTAATTCCGGCATTATACGAAAACAAAGCCCGAAGTTCACTTTCATCAATCCGGTGAATAAGTTCTTCCAGATAAAAGGAACCGAAGCGGATGTTTGTAGAACTGTCCGTAAGATCATAATCCTTTACCTTAAGTTTTCTTGCTACATCTCCTGCAGTTGAATCCATTAACTGGGTAAGTCCTGTTGCACCGGCATGACTCTGTATGGAGGAATCAAAAAAGCTTTCACTTCTTATAAGTGCATATAAAAGATATTCGCTCTGATTAAAATCCTCACAGCACTTTGTTACTTCTTCTGAATAATTCCGGGGAAAGGCAAGTTCCAGCATCTGCGATGTTAACTTCTTCTCAGGATAATTCATCTTGCGGGAAGCAATTCTTAAACTCTGGGGGCAATACCTTTCTTCATTTACTCCGCACTGTTTAAGGAAGAGGGCAATCTTGCAGGCACAGTCCATGGAAATCTCAGATGAATATTTATTCCATGCATCATAAATATATTCCGGAAATCCATAATCAGCATAACCTTCTAAAAGCCGCTCTGCATCAGCATTAACTTTTACTGAAGTCTTAAGGCCAAAATCCAGAACTGCTTCTTCCATCTCTTTCTGACTGTAACCGGCTTTCTGTCCGGCAAGAAGAAGATAATAAAGATTTGTCCTGCATCCGGCTGCTTTTTTAAAGTATTCCTCACTCTGCTGTTTACACTCAGCTACAGACATGGGAATATATCTTTCCTCAATCAGTCTTCCGCTTACGTAAAAATATTTTGCGCAGGTTTCCTGAGAAGCAAAACCATCTATAATACCGGTTACTTCAAGATACTGTTTCCAGAGCTGCTTTGAGAGAAGATTCGTTGACAGAGTTTCAAAAAAATCATCGTAATATGAAGAATCATGCCAGTGAGGAGCATAAACGGCAATCAGATTTATCGTCTCGGTATAAGGAAGCTTGAGAGATTCATTTAACAAATACCAGAGGGCATTATCAAATTTTGACTTATCCTGTGCAAACTGCATTGCCTGCAAAAAAGCAGCCATTGCAGAATTAACATCACCTGTCTTTGAACTAAGGCGGCCTATATAAAACCATCCGTAAAAACAACTGTCCACATCAGAAAGAGGAATCACGGCAGTTTCAAGCTTCTTTACCGCACTTCTGTAATCCGGTGCAGCATACAGAAGAGTTTTTCCTATATCTGAATAAAGAAGAGGACTTGTCCCTCCTTCCATTACTTTTTCGACATAATTCAAAGCCCGGGAATATTTTCTTTCGTATACATACTTTCTGAAAAGAAGAACCTCATCCTCCAGCTCATGTTCTTCAATAAAAGTCTTATGCCGTTCTGTAAAAGGAAATTCAACAAACCACCTGTATAAACTCTGACCGTCTATTTTTTCGTGACACTGAGAAAGAGCCTCATACCTGTAATACAAGTCATCAGAAAATTCCGGTTCAAATTTAATTCCGTAAGTCAGATCAAGAATCTTTTTAGGCTGCCGGTATTTAAGGTACTGTTCGCACAATTCCCGGCGGGATTCCTTATCTTTATATCTTCTGTAGATTTCTTCATAGGTTTTGATTCTTGCAGAAACATCTTCCAAAGCTGCCCTTTCTTTTAAAGCACGGCGGGCAATAACCGGAGAACCCTCTTGAGCCGCACTGGTAAAATAACGGCAGGCATCGGAATAATTTTTGTTTTTAAGACAGCGGAGTCCTTCAAAATAAGCAGCGTCTGCCCCGTACTTCTGCTGAAGAACACCTTCCGAAGCTTTACATCCGGACACAGGCAGACACATTAAAAGAGAGTAAAACAATATTACGGGAACATTCAGTTTCATTCGTTCGGAATCTTTATGTAAGTACCGGAAATAATCTTATCCGGATTTCTGATTCCATTATAACGTGCAAGGAACTTATAACGCCACGGATTCTTGTAGTAAGCATTGGCAATATCCCAGAGAGTATCACCCCACTTAATCTTATAGGTAACAGGTTCCTTTTTCTTATCAGCCTTTGGAACTGCAGGAACAGCAACTTCAGGTTCTTTTACAACAACAATCTCGTTTTCTTTTGCAGGTTCTGCAGGCTCAGGAACAGCTTCCGGTTCCGGAGTTTTTTCTACCGGAGGCACTACTTCTATAACAACATCCTGACTTAAATCTGCAACCGGTTCTTCTTCCGTTTCAACTTCTGCAGGGGTTTCTACTGCAGTTTCTTTTTCAGAAGCCTTTGTTTTATTAAAGATATTTATCTTTGAAGGAATTACAAAGAGCACAAGAAGAGCACCAATGATACAGATAATTGCACAGACAATGCAGATTATTACCGGAACACGGGTCTTCTTTTTAATTTCATCAGAGTCTTCATAATCTGAATTATAAGTAGACTTACCTTCAAGAGTTTCTTTATCATACAAATCGCTGAACATATTGTTGTTCGGCTGGAATGTAGGGTCTTTTGTCTTATACATATCATCATCTAGTGAAGAAGTATTAAATTCGTCTTCGGTGCTGAGATTCGGTTCACCAAAATCTTCATCAAACACACCGCTTAATCCTACCGCACTGGCACTGGCTGCTGCAACAGCTTCCTGCTCATCCGTACTGTCATCAAAATCAGGAAGAGAAAAATCTTCTTCGGCAGGAACATCATCAGAAACAAAAGTATCATCACTCTGAACTGTATCATCAGCAGCGGCAGTTTCTTCAGGAACAGAATCTTCTACAGAAACAGACGTCTCTTCCGGTGAATCAAAATCAGGAAGACTGAAATCATCAGCGGAAGTATCTGTAAATGTACTGTCCTCTGCAGCCGGTTCTTCTGATACCGGCGTTTCTTCTATACTTACTTCTTCCTCAGCAACATTTTCTGCTGCGGTTTCTTCAAGTGCATCAAAATCCGGGAGAGAAAAATCTTCAGCAGCAGGAGCTTCATCCGCAACAAAAGTATCATCCGTCTGTACAGAATCATCAGCAGCGGCAGTTTCTTCAGGAACAGAATCTTCCACAGAAACAGATGTCTCTTCCGGAGCATCAAAATCAGGAAGACTGAAATCATCAGCGGAAGTATCTGCAGATGTATATGCAGGAGTCTCTTCTACCGCTACTTCATCAGAAACAGTATCAGTAACCTCTGATTCTACAAGTGAAGGATCACTTTCTGAAATCGAGTCAAAATCAAAATCATCAGATGTTTCTTCTTTTACAGGTTCTGCTTCATCTACAGAAACCTGGCTTTCTTCATTTACTTCGTCAAAAGAAAAATCTTCATCATTCGGAGATGGACCTATCACTGCACTTTCCTCTTCTGCTGTTTCGGCTGTATCAACCTTCTCGTTATCACCGACCCCCAGAACATCCAGTTCATCCATAGAAAGGCTCACTCCGTCAATGGATTCATCTTCAGGCTCAGAAACTTCTTCATCCTGGGACGGGAGGTCATTTAAAATATCGGCAGGAATTTCAAAATCATTATTTTCTTCTGCTGCAGGAACATTTATTTCTTCTTCAACAGACCCGGAAGGTTCTTCAACAGACTCGGAAGGTTCTGATTCATCATCTTTTTTATCAGAAGCAAGGGCATAAGCACCGGCTCCGGCAAGGGCAGCTCCACCGGCAATAAGCGCCGCATCTGCTGCCGAAAGTCCGCCATCTGATTCAGAGTCAGCAGTTTTATCCTCTTCTGTTACCGGAACGCTGATTTCTTCTTCATTAAAATCTGCAAGATCTTCATCAGAAACCGCCGTTTCTTCAGATACAGGCTCTTCAAATACCGGCAGATCGTTTGCAATGGTATTATCAAAAGCATCGTCTGAAGAAGTATCAGATTCCACAGGTTCTTCAGGCAAAGAAGGTTCTGCATTATCAAGATTAAAATTTACCGGCTCACTGTTTCTGTCTAAAAGTGTTCTGGAAACAAGAGTTACCTGAGTTTCGCTGTTTTTTCCTGTCTCAGGGTCATTGATTTTTGCACTGAGTTCATTTTTTTCATCAAGGGAAATTTCAAGATTAAGGGTAGGCTCCCCGTTTTCATGGGGATTAAGCTGCTTAATTTCCAGGGTATCAACATATTCAGCATCATCCATAGAACCGGATTCAGAACGATACAAATCTACATGAACAGTAGTCTGATTATCCTGAACCGTAGTTAAATTCAATGTTTTTGTTTCAGCAGTTCCTTCATTAAGAATCGGGTAAAAAGTTCCGTCTGCCAGTTTTATTCCAATCTGCTTCATAGATACCCTCGTAAAAAAATCTACAATTACATCTTAACAGATATCGGCAGAAATTTATAATAACTTTAGAGAAATTTTCATTCTTTTTTTTATTCACTGGCTGTAAACTTAACCCTCGGCCTTACATATCCGTTAGAGTCTCCCGCTATTGTATCAACAATAAACGTCCAGGCTGTACCGGCATCACCTTCCGAACCATTATTTTTACCAGTCTTGCAGTTTTTTAAGGTATTAGAACTTGACTGATTTCCAAACTGTTTGTCACTACCGGAGCCTATATTTCGACGGAAGCTGGAAAAACTTATCGTTATCAAATCTGAAGGTGAATTAAACACTCCTGTATACGAATAATCAGTGTCTTTCAGCGTACACCAGCAGCTCTGAGAAATACCGTATTTTCCACTTTCATAACTAAAAACAGTATTACCGTTTATTAATATAGCACCACGAACATCAAATCCACCGCTCGTACCAAAACCTGTTATCCAGGCTGCAAGTTCTCCATTTGCAGTTGCCTGCATGTAAAGAGTTATAGGCTTTATTTTTACAGATACTGTTTCAGAATACTCAGACTTACGGCAATACTGACGGGTTTGAGTAACACTAATCGTTTTTACAGTATCAGGATCAAGATGCCATCCGCTGGAAGCTGTAACAGTATCTCCTATTTTTACCTCAACCGTATTACCTTCATTACCGGCAGTTACATTAAAAGGCATACTGTCGTAAGTTTTATAACTGAATTTATAAATCGGATTTCCACTGGAGTCTCTGCCATTCTGAGTGCCTGTATAAGTAATCACAGGATCAGAAAGGACTCCCTGAACATAAATTTTACCAAGTTCAAATTCCCGCGATAAATATCCGGACTTTGAAACAGTAACCTCGATAACATGTGGTCCCTGTGCAATTGAACCATCCAGTTCTTCCCCGGTAAGTTCATCCACAACAGTTATTGAAACATCTGTATCATCTGTCTCGGCTGAATAATAAAGACATCCGCTTCCATCAGCAGCAAGATTTATATCATAAGCCGTATAATCCGAATAGCCGGACTCTTCCACACTTGTAGCGGCAGCAGCTGTTGTTAAACCAGAATCTGTATAGAAAGCAAGCTCCGGTGCTTTCAATGTCTGAACAACTTTTATCTTCTTTGTTATAGACAAAGAACCTGAACCAGACTGTGAAGTAACAGCGGTAATCGTATGTTCCCCAAGTCCAAAAGAAGCGGATACAGCACCAGAATAAGATGTTCCGTCTACACTGCCTGACAAAGATACATTTTCCTCATAACATAAAACACTGTAAGAAACTCTATCAGAAGCATTTTCAACTTCAACATACTCATACCCATAAGAATCAGAAAGTCCACTAAGTGCCGGAGTAAATTCAAATGTAGCAGACGGTACTTCAGAAAGACTGACATTGAATGAATAACGGCCGCGGGATGAATTTGTTGAATTAACACTAAAGTACTTATTCGATTTTAATGCCTTTAAGTTTCTTGTTGCATCTGACTGTCCGTAATTAACTGTTCCAAGGTCATCATTACTTGACCCCTTATCATAATCTTCTATTTTTGATGAATAAAAATAGAAAACAGAGTCAGGCGATTTTAAATACAGCGTATGGCCATCAGGATAAATCGTATGATTTTTAGAAACAGTTGTTCCTTTAGAAGCGGTATAGGCTTTTAATGTTACTTGAGAAGTATCTGTTGTTGCAGCATAGAAATATCCCTTCAGGTCAACATTATTACCGCCGTCAGTATTATATGCAGAGATTGTCCCAACAGAAAGAATTACAGGTTTAATACCGACGGTAAAGTTTTTACTTACACTTACACTCTCACATAAAGATTTTTCAACAGTTACTTCAAGACTATGCTCTCCCACAGCAAGTTCCTTACCTGTCATATTACCTGTATAAGTTGAACCGTCCAGAACTATTGTCATGGTGGAATTTTCACCCTGGTAAGTGTCATTTACATTCATCAGAAGATTGTCATAAGAAAGATAACTGAATAATATTTTACTTCCTGATTCAGAAGTCTTGTTTGTAAATTCAATTTCCGGTTCCGTAAGTTTTGGAACAACATAGAGTCTCTTTGTAACGCTGACCGGCAGACAATAATCCTTTGTCACTGTTGCCGTAACTGTCTTAAATCCCTCGCTGTATTCTGAAGCCAGTACTATTTCCTGAGAACTGCCGGTTGTTTTATTTCCATTTACAGAAACCGTAAGAGTAGAACCGGAAGATGAATATGTATTTGTAATCTCCGTCTTAAAGGAATCCGTATATTCAACTACATCAAAATCCATCTCACCGGATACAGCAGTCTGTCCATTAAATGTTCCGTCAGAACTGTATTCAACAGAAGGTTCCGTAAGTTTTGGAACAACATAGAACCTCTTTGTAACGCTGACCGGCAGACAATAATCCTTTGTCACTGTTGCCGTAACTGTCTTAAATCCCTCGCTGTATTCTGAAGCCAGTACTATTTCCTGAGAACTGCCGGTTGTTTTATTTCCATTTACAGAAACCGTAAGAGTAGAACCGGAAGATGAATATGTATTTGTAATCTCCATCTTAAAGGAATCCGTATATTCAACTACATCAAATTCTGCCTCACCGGATACAGCAGTCTGTCCGTTAAATACCCCGTCAGAACTGTACTCAACAGAAGGTTCCGTAAGTTTTGGAACAACATATACTTTTCTGGAAACTTCAACCGGAAGATAATTTTCTTTATATACAGTTGCAGTAATTTCATTAAATCCGTCTGCAAGAGTTTTTACAGTAGAACTTTCCGTTCCGTTAACAACAACTTTTACAGAAGAAGCCTCTTCAGGTTTTGTTACAATTACGTCAAGGCCACTGCCATTATACTCAAATACTTCATACTGTTCCCCGGACTTTTCTGCAGTTAATCCGTTTGCTTTTCCATTAGAAGCAAGTTCAATAGGAGCCCCGGACATTGTCTTTACTACACGAATTTTTTTAGTAATAACAGAATCCGTATAATAATCTTTTTGAACCGTAACAACCAAAGTATGATATCCTGCAAAAAGATTACCGGTCATATCCTGCTGTATTTCTTCTCCGTCAAGAGTTCCCGTAACCGTAGTACCTGAATCTGGAGAAGTAACGCTAAAGGCTACCGGCGTCTGTTCATCTGCAACTTCTATATATTCATAACCTTCAGAATCTGTATTTCCGTTAAAGCCAGGCTCAAACTCAAATTCCGCTTCTCTTAACGACCTTACAATCATTATCTTCTTAATGACAGTAATATCACGGCAGCTATCCATATGAACTGTTGCTGTAAGAATATGAGCACCGCAGGCAAGACTTCCCTCTGAATTTCCGCTGAAAGCTGCTCCGTCTACAGTTCCGGTAAGCTCTACCCCAGGTTCTTCCGCGCTTATGCAGTATGTAACTTCATCAGATTCTTCTGCAACTTCTATATATTCATAACCGTCGTCATCTTTTTTCTGATTATATTCTTTACTAAACTCGATTTCCGGTTCAAGAAGCGTATGCAGTCCAAGCCCAGGAGCAGTAGAAATTACAGAAGCTTTTAATCCGCGGGGACCATATACCTGAACACAATACTCATACAGAAGATTTTCTTCCTGCTCATCAAAATAATAAATAAACTTACTGTCCGGAAAATTTTTATTATCTTCCAGGGCAAGCATTTTTGTACCCTTATAAATTAAACTTCCGTCTTCTTCCCTGAGATAATAACTCAATTCATAAGTAGAACCGGCATTTCTTTTTAAAGTCATGTCCGTCAGTTCAAAAGACACATAATGCCTTCCGTCAATCAGTCCTGAAGGTACATACAGATTAGAAACATTATCCGGCGGAGTATTCTGAATGAATTTTGCTGAAACAAAAAGTTCCGGATTAGCTTCCCGCAACTGCTCTTCTCCCAGCTCAACTCGATTTTCAGGCCAGAGGCAGCCTTCAAGAAAAATTTCTTCTCCTTCATAATCATCCGAAAGTTCTGCAGTAATTCTTATAAGGTCTGGCGTAATATTTTCTTCCGTCCACTCCGTACAGGTTACAGTTTCAGAATCTTTCTTTAAGCAAAAACAGTTCCCGTCCCTGCTGAGAAGTTTATGCTCCTTAGGATTTATACATACAACATCTATCTGAACTCTGTCCCTGGCTGCAAGGTTTACAATTCCATTAATGACAGTATTTTCTGAACCATATTCAACTTTTGCAAACTGACATGTCTGCGACCAGTATTCAAAATAACCGTTTACAGGTTTATCAACATCCGGATCTAAAAGCGTATTAAAATCACAGGAAAACAATATAATTGAAGCGACTGTTAAAAATATAAAGAAAATCCACTTTTTGTAAAAATAACACACCTTCATAAGTATATTATACACGACAAAAAAAAATCTGCGTCCTATCCAAAAGGGTAGTTTTTTTACTTTTTTTACTGATTATGAAGGCAGATATCACTTATAAGACACTGCCCGCACAGGGGATTTCTTGCCTTACATACATAGCGGCCATGAAGAATCAGCCAGTGATGGGCATGCTCCATGAATTTTGAAGGAATACGCTCTACCAGAGAAGTTTCTATCTGTTCCGGGGTAGAACCTTCAGCAAGACCAATCTTCGGGCAAATTCTCATTAAATGCGTATCCACCGGCATGACAGGCTTATGAAAAACCACATTCAGAACTACATTTGCAGTTTTTCGGCCAACCCCGCTTAAAGTCATGAGTTCATCTCTTGTTGAAGGAACTTCTCCGTTAAAATCTTCTATTAACTTACGGCAGAGTTCAATAACATGTTTTGCTTTTGATTTATAAAGTCCAATGGATTTTATATAAGGTATAAGGCCCTCTTCTCCAAGGGCAAGAATTTTCTGAGGAGTATCAGCTACAGCATAAAGTTTTTCTGTCGCAATATTTACGCTTTTATCCGTAGCCTGAGCGGAAAGAACAACTGCCACCAGAAGAGTAAAAGGTGAAGTCCATTTCAGTTCTGACTGAGGATTTGGATTTACCTTCATGAACCGGTTGAAAACTTCTTCAATTTCACTTTCTGACAGCAGTTTCATATTTTTATTTACAGTCTTTTATTTTACAGCTTCTTTAAGTGCCTGAACTTTATCAGTATTTTCCCAAGGGAAACCTTCTCTTCCGAAGTGACCGTAACTTGCAGTCTTACGATAAATAGGCTGCTTAAGGTTAAGAGTTTCAGAAATTCCTGCAGGAGTACAATCAAAAACTTTTTCTACAGCAGCCTCAATTTTCTGGCGGGCAACCTTTTCTGTACCGAAAGTTTCTACCATAACTGAAACCGGGAACGGAACACCGATTGCATAGGCAAGTTCTACTTCCGCACGGTCAGAAAGACCTGCAGCAACAATATTCTTTGCAATATAGCGGGCCATGTAAGCTGCTGAACGGTCTACTTTAGAAGGATCCTTTCCACTGAAAGCACCGCCTCCATGACGACCCATTCCGCCATAAGTATCAACGATAATCTTACGTCCTGTAAGACCTGCATCCCCGTCCGGACCACCTGTAACAAAACGGCCTGTCGGGTTTATATAGTATTTTGTATTTTCATCAAGAAGTCCTGTTGGTTCAAGAACAGGTTTAATAATTCTTTCTATAATAGCAGTCTCAATTTCTTCATGAGAAACTGAATCTTCATGCTGATGAGAAACAACGACTGTATCAATTCTTACCGGCTTAAAACCGTCATACTCAATGGTAACCTGAGATTTAGCATCAGGACGAAGCCATTTTATTGCCCCTGAATGACGAAGTTCATGAGCTTTAAGAAGAATCTGATGTGAATAATAAACCGGAGCAGGCATAAGTGAAGGAGTTTCATTACATGCAAAACCAAACATCATTCCCTGATCACCGGCACCCTGCTTTCCTTCATATTCATCAAGACCTTTTCCTACAACTCCCTGATTAATGTCTGCGGACTGTGCATGAAGACGGTTTTCAAAAATGCAGTTTTTTCCGTCCAGACCCTTTTCTGCTGAATCATAACCGATATCAAGGGCAACCTGGCGGGCAATTTTTTCTACATTTGAATTAAATTCATCAAGATTTACTTTTGGATCCTGAAAACCTATTTCTCCGCCTACGAGAATAAAATTTGTCGTAGAAAAAGTTTCGCAGGCAACATGGGCATTTTTATCAAGGGAAAGTGCATAATCAAGAATTGCATCTGAAACCTGATCGCAAAGCTTGTCAGGATGTCCTTCTCCAACTGATTCTGATGTAAATAAATAGTGATTTTTGTTTAAGACAGCGCTCATAATAGAGCCTCCCTTTTAGCAAGATTTACTGCATTCATACGAAGCAGTTACCGCTCTGCAATTTGGATAAATCGGCGGCTGATTTGAATGTTCAAGAACTATACAATATGAAAGAGTTAAATTCAAGTAAAGCACTTCTTTTAAAACTTTTTTTGAAAAATTTTCTTATGAAAAGGATTGCAGAAACACCACAGACTACTTTAAATATTGCAAATTTAAATTATTGATATTATAATTTTTTATTATTAAAGAAAGTTACAAATTTAAAGGAGTTTTGCATGGCTTTAAAGAAATCCTATTCAAAGGACAAAGTTACCTGCAACGTAACATTTTCTGTTTCTAAGGATGCTGCGCATGGTGCAGAAACTATAACAGTTGCCGGTGATTTTAATGGTTGGAGCAGCACTGAAACACCTCTCAAAAAAGGAAAAGACGGAACATTCTCCGTAAAAGTACCGCTTGAGGCTGGTAAGGAATATCAGTTCCGCTATCTCTTAGACGGCAAGCAGTGGGAAAATGATTGGGCAGCAGATAAGTACATCCCGGCTCCTTTCTCTCATACAGATAATTCTGTTGTAATCTGCTAGAAAATAATACTTCTGTTACTTACAAAGAATTTTCATACGAAAAGTCGCTTCACTTAGAGGCGGCTTTTTTTTATTATAAAGACACGCATATAATCTAAAAATAAAGAAGGCTGTATTATGGAAAACCTCATTCAGATAAAAAACTGTTCCGTTCAAAAAAACTCTGTACACATTCTGGAAAACCTTAATTTTGAAATGCACGGTACGGAAGCATGGCTCATTACAGGTCCTAACGGCGGAGGAAAAGCTGCTTTTGTAGACGCTCTTTCCGGCAAGGCAGAATTCTGCACTGAATCAAAAGATTCCTGTTTTAATTCTCAGTTCGGAGACAGCGTGGCTGTAGTTTCCCTTGAAGCAGCAGCTTCTTTAATAGAAGAAGAACGTATGCGTGACGAAAGCGAATACATGGATAAAGAAGACATCGGAAGAACGGGAAGACAGTACATCTGTGAAGTATTAGGAGGTTCCTCAAAAAAAGGTGCTCCCCTGCCCCCTGTTGCCTCGAGACTTGAAACCTTCCCGCAGATAAAGCTCTGTGGCGTAGAAAAAATACTGGACCGGGGACTAAGATATATGTCCACAGGAGAAATAAGGCGAACCCTTTTATGCAGGGCTCTTCTTTCCGGATGCAGGCTGCTCATTTTAAGCGATCCCTTTGCAGGACTTGATGCAGAAAGCCGGCGCATACTCCTGGAATTTTTTGATACCCTTTCTCACAGACAGACAAATGCCCAGGAAAACGGTGGATTTCCTACAATTATATTGTGCATGGAACGCTTTCATGAAATTCCTGACAGCATAAACCGGGTACTGGAGTTTAAAGACAAAAAAATATCTTTCTGCGGCAGCCGTGATGAATACGAAACCCTTGTAAAAGAAAGAAGGGCTAAAAAAGCTCTTGAGCGGGAAAAAACAAAAACAGAATTCCTTAATGAATTAAAAACCATACGGGAACAGAGCCATGCCCTTTCTCCGGCAGAAGATTCTGATGAAGAAAGCCTTATCAGTTTTGAAAACGTAAACGTAGGCTGGGAAGATCATCACGTTCTGGTAAACCTTAACTGGGAAATAAAGAAGGGCGTACACTGGCTTATCCGCGGACCAAACGGTTCTGGAAAAACAACTATTCTTGAGCTTATAACCGGAGACAACATGCAGGTATTCCGGGAAAACATAAAAATCTTCGGTAAAAGACGGGGTTCCGGAGAAACAATCTGGGATATAAAACGCAGGCTGGGCATTGTAAGCTACAGGCTTCACGTTGAATACAGAATGGTAGGCGGAACAACTCTGGAAAACGTAATAATCTCCGGTTTCAAAGACAGCATCGGTCTTTATGAAATCCCAACCGACTTTGAAAAAGCAACCGCAAGGGCATGGCTTAAGCTTGCAGGCTTTTCCGGAAGGGAAAACGAAACTTTTTCTTCATTAAGTTACGGAGAACAGAGGGCAATCCTCATAATAAGGGCAGCCGTAAAGAATCCAAAAGTCCTTATACTTGATGAACCCTGCCACGGCCTTGATGAAGACTACAGGACAAAACTTCTTGACCTTATCGAAACCGTTGCAGAAACAGGAACTACTACCCTGCTTCATGTAACCCATGATCCGTCAGAAGTACGCCCATGTGAAAAACACATTCTGGAACTTCATCCGGGCGAAACTCCTATGTTCAGGATCATAGAAAACTAAAATACGTCTGGTCAAGGCACGTTTCACTTAAAGCCTTGACACAGCCGTTTTTAGGTTTTGTATTAAAACCTAAATACGTCGAGTCAAGGCACGCTAACGCTTAAAGCCTTGACTTCGCCGTTTTGAGGGTTTGTACTACCCCCTCAATCAGACCACCCTGCGGTTTTTCCAGCTGCCTTTCTGCCAGCGTATGAATACGACTACTGCCCTGAAAATTTCATCAGCAGCCATTCCCATCCATACTCCGGCCAGCCCGAAGCCGCAGAATATTCCAAAGAACCAGGAAGCTCCTATGGAAATTCCCCACATGGAAGCAATTCCAAGTATTACAGGGAACAGAATATCTCCTGCAGCCCTCATGCTTCTTATAACAACATAATTTGTGACCCTTCCTATTTCCAGGAACAGGGCAACAAGCATAACGCCGCTTCCTATTTTTATTATTGATGCATTTTCTGTAAACAAAGAAAGAGTATACGGAGAAATAATCCAGTTTATACCGGCAACCCCAATGGTAATTATCATTGCCCACAGAAGACACTTCATTACTTTTTTATACGCATATTCATAGCGGCCGGCACCTACAGCATGCCCCGTAATTATAGAAACTGCATTTGCAATTGAATTGGAGAACACCGTAGAAAAACCTGTAAGAATAGTACAATACGCTTTAGCCGTAACAGAATCCGGTCCCAGCATATTTACAAATACAGCTATAACCGTTACAGAACCTGTATAAGAAAAACTTTCTCCCGCTGCAGGAATTCCCAGTTTTATCATCTTAAAAAGCAGACTCTTTGGAAAAGGAATAAAATGCTTTAAAGAAAATCTTCCGCCTATGATTTTATAGAAAAAAATAAGACACAGAATAAGTCCGATTATATGACTTGCCGACGTAGATGCAGCAACTCCGGCAATTCCCATGTTGAGGCGTTTAAGCGGACCATACAGGAACATGTAGTTACCGGCAATATTAAGGATATTCATAACGAACATTACTATCATCCCAAAGAACGTCCGGCCATTGCAGTTAAAAATCTGGCTGCAAATGCCTACCGCAGCATTTGCAAAAAGGAAAAGACTGACGATTTTCATGTAAGAAACGGCATCATCTATCATTACATCCGGAACTTTAATAACTGCCAGCAGCTGTCTTGAAAAGAAAGTAAGGATAAGTGAAATAAAGAGACTTATAAAAACATTAAAGGCAACTGACAGGGAATAAATCTGATTCATCTCTGAAGAAGACTTTCCTGCCCCCAGATACTGAGAAATTATTACGCCGGAAGCACTGCTTATTACACAAAATGCAAGAAGTAAAAAACCGATTATCTGATTTGCATTTCCCAAAGCACCTACTGCATTGTCTGAATAATGACTGACCATAATGGTGTCAACATATCCGAGAAACATAGACAGCAGCTGCTGTACAAACATTGGCCAGGCCAGTCTTACTACAGACAAGCCTCTGTTTTCTGCTGAATTTTCATTCATAAACGTGCATACTAAACTTTCGATAGGTAAAGTCAATACTTTATTAAAAAAAAATTAAAAAATGAATTTCTAAATATTTGGGGTTATAATGTTTATGTGCGCAGAACAAAATTAAGTTCTAAAGTATCAATTTCTTCCTCTCAGAAAAAACTCCTGACATTCATAGCAGTGATCAGCTTTATTTTTCAGGCACTTTCCATGCACCTGATGTATAAAACCAATCATCAGGAACAAATCGACAATGCCAAAATCTACGGAGAAAGTGTTGCTTCAGGAATAAAACTGATAGTAAATTCCAGCCTCTACATTACCCAGTCAATGGAAAACCTTTACCTTCACAACAGAAAGCCTTTTCTTGATGAATTTGACATGTACTGTACCGGGCTTGGAAAAAGCACCCCCTCTGCAAGCGAATTCTTCATTGCTCCCTGCGGAATAATCTCCCATGCATGGCCGGAAGAGATAAAAGACTCAACAATCGGCTTTAACTTGATTAAAGATACTGAACTGGGAGAAAAATCCGTTCAGGCAATTTCTACCAGAGAAATTACTGTTGCCGGTCCGAATATCCTCAAAAACGGAAAAACAGGCTTTATCATAAGAAATCCTATTTTTACCAACGGTAAATTTGAAGCTTTTTCGGTAGTCGTACTGGACTGGAATAAGTTTGTACAGCAGATTATTTCAGAAGTAGACACATCTGCTTCTGAATACGACTTCGGTGTATGGAAAAAGAACAACAGACATACTTATACCGATGAATACGGTTTTATCTTTACAGACTGCAATGCAGATGTTTCAAAAGATCTCAGCATAAAAATACCTGTTCCGAATGACATCTGGTACCTTTCTGTAGAACCTGTATCCGGCTGGATTACATGGAAAGACATGATTCCGGAAACACTGGTTTCTCTGGCGCTGACAGTTCTTGTCATACTTCTCTTCTATATAAGAATGCGTGATACAGCAAAAAAGTTTTACGCCTTTGAACACGACAAACTGACTGGAGTGTTAAACAGGGAAGGATTCTTTGAAGAAGCAAAAAAAATCCTCAAAAACAATCCTGAAAAAAGTTACGACGTACTTTTAGGAGACATAAATAATTTTAAAATGCTCAACAGTATTTACGGAACGGCTGTTGCAGACAAATTACTGAAATATCTTGCTGTTGAATTTAAAAAACTTGAGCCTTACGGAATCATAGGCCGGTATGGAGGTGATTCATTTATTTCTCTGTTCCCTACCAGCAGGCGGAATTCTAAAGATGTATTTCTTGAAAACTCAAAAAATATAATCAGTAATGCACCGATAAAAAACTTTAAAATCAATTATGGATTCTACGGCAATATCGATCACACTCTTCCAATAAACACAATATGTGACAGAGTCCTGTTTGCAGCAAAAAGCATTAAACGGAACTATGAAGTGCATTTTGCAAACTATAACGGACCCGTAAGTAAAATTCACATGAAAGAGCAGCTTCTTGAATCTTCGTTTTCTGATGCACTGGCCGCAGATGAATTCAAGGTTTGGTTTCAGCCTAAATTTTCTGCAGACGAAGAGAAACTTGTAGGGGCTGAAGCACTTGTGCGATGGATCCAGAAAGACGGTACTGTGATTCCTCCTGTAGATTTCATACCTCTTTTTGAAAGAAACGGTCTTATAGTAAAGCTTGATGAATACGTATTCACTGCAGTATGTTCACTTATAAGACGGAGACAGGAAGAAGGAAAGAAAATCATTCCAATTTCGATTAACGTATCCAGAGCAAGCCTTCATCACAGCGGTCTCATTCAGAAATACAAGGAAATTATAAAAAGCAACAGCATTCTGCCTGATTATGTTCCTCTTGAACTTACAGAAACCTATGAAAGCAGCAACCTTAAACTCAAGGAACTTACTGCAACGCTTAAGCAGGAAGGTTTTAAAATTCACATGGATGATTTTGGAACAGGCCTTTCATCTTTAAGCTGTCTCAATCTTCTGCCCTTTGACGTAATAAAACTTGATAAAAGCCTTATTGATTTTATAGGAAATGACGGTGGAGATGAAATTCTGCGTCATACTATAGAACTTGCCCATTTTAAAAAAATGAACGTCGTAGCAGAAGGTGTAGAAACAGAAGAACAGCTGGACTTCTTAAGAAAGCTTCACTGTGACATAATCCAGGGATATTATTTTTCGAAACCCCGTCCCTATGATGATTTCATTCAATTCATCGATGACCGGCTGTAAACACCTGCGTTCTAATGAGGCAGTCACAAGTATTGCGCTGTCTGATTGACATGAACGCTTTAATCATTTTAAAATTGAATTTAACTTTTAATAAAATCAATCGAGGGATTTATGGAAAAAGCTCCTTTATACAAGCGATATGCAAGTTCTTTTGACAAGCTCAGCAAACTTTCTCATGCTGCAGCAAAAATAGACGAAACAAATGTCTATCAGGTTGCAAATCCTGAAACAAGAAAAATCATGGACATGCTTGTAGAAGACAATACTCTTCCTGAAAGCCATCTTGAAGGAATAGAAAACTTTGAAAAATTCTATGATCTTGTTCAGTCAGGAAAAAGTGGTCTGATTCTCATGGAACATTATTCAAATACAGACCTTCCTTCATTCTGTTACATGCTTGAAAAATCAGGAAATCCTAAAGTGGCAGACCTTTCAAAAAGAATTGTTGCCATTGCCGGCATGAAACTCAATGAAGCAGATCCTACTGTACGTGCTTTTGCAGAAAGTTTTACCCGTGTAGTTATTTATCCTACCCGCTCACTGGACAAAAAAGAAGCCGATGCTGCAACAGAAGAAGAAGCTAAGGCAGAAGAACAGAAAGCCCGCAAAATAAATATGGCTGCAATGCGTGCCATGACTGAGTGTAAGAAACGTGGAGAAGTAATTCTTGTATTCCCGAGCGGTACACGTTATCGTCCGGGACATCCGGAAACAAAACGTGGTCTTAAAGAAATTGACAGTTACCTTCGTCTTTTTGACGTAGTCCTTCTTGTTACAATCAACGGTTCAATTCTTGAAATTCAGGATGAAAACATGCTTAATGACCTCTGTGCACCGGCAGTAACAATCTTTGGTGCTCATGAAGTAATTGAATGCAAGCCGTTCAGAGATCAGTATCTGGCATCCCTTCCTGCTGACGAAAGTGATCCTAAACAGAAGATGATTGATCATGTAATGGAACTTCTTGAAAAGCAGCACAACGAAATCGAATCAAAAAAGAATGGCTAAGTCCCAGCGTAATAAAACTCTGGATATATCTGTTGAAGAAGGAAAAGACTTCTTCGACAGATGCCTTACCTTTTCTGACCAGAGCGATTTCTCTTCAATAAAAGAAGTTAAAAATATAACTGACAGGACAATCTGTGCAGACACTCTGAAAATAATGGAGAACCTGCCGGAAAATTTTGTCAGTCTTGCCATAATTGATCCTCCCTATAACCTTAACAAAACCTATGCAGAAAAAAAGTTTTCTGCTACCGACAGAAAATCTTACTATCAGTACACCCTTAACTGGCTGAACAGACTTCTTCCCCTGCTGAAAAAAGACGCTTCATTTTACATTTGCTGCGACTGGAAAAGTTCCATGGTTATTGCAGACGTGCTCTGTGCCCTTGAGGATGAAAAACGGCTTATAATACAGAACCGGATCACCTGGCAGAGAGAAAAAGGCCGGGGAGCTAAAGCAAACTGGAAAAACTCTATGGAAGACATCTGGTTCTGCACCGTAAGCGACAGCTTTACATTCAATATAGACAGAGTAAAACTAAGACGGAAAGTCATAGCCCCTTATAAAGTAAACGGCATTCCTAAAGACTGGAACGAAAACGAAGACGGAAACTTCAGGGATACCTGCCCCGGAAACTTCTGGGATGATATTTCAATTCCTTTCTGGAGCATGGCAGAAAATACAGCCCACCCTACTCAAAAACCGGAAAAACTCATTGCAAAAATGATTCTTGCCTCAAGTAATGAAGGGGACTTTATTTTTGACCCTTTTCTAGGAAGCGGCACAACCAGTGTTACTGCAAAAAAACTGAACCGTCACTATCTTGGCGTTGAACAAAGCCCCCAGTTCTGTACCTGGGCAGAAAAACGCCTTGCCGATGCAGAAAGGGACAAATCCATTCAGGGATACAGCGATGGGGTCTTCTGGGAAAGAAACAGCGGAAAATAACCTGCCTCTTAAATAAAATTTGATATCACTTTTTATAATCTAATATCACACTTGCATTACTACCGATTTAGGTTTACAGTTAAAGCATTATGATTAGAGACAATTCCCCGGTTTTAACCGATGAAGAAGCCCGTGCAGCTTTAGAAAAATGCATTGAACAGGTTCGCCGCAATCTTGGCGAATTCACCACAAGTTCTCAGAATCATTCCAGCGTGAATAACTTTTATCCTCAGTGTAAAAATGATCAGTGGACTACAGGATTCTGGCCTGGAGAAATCTGGCTGGCTTATGAATACACAAAAGACGAGGCTTTTAAAAATGCCGCCCTTGAGCATGTAAAAAGCATGAACTACAGAATTGAAAACAAAATTTCTGTTGATCACCACGATATGGGATTTTTATATTCCCCAAGCTGTGTTGCAGCCTGGAAACTTATAAAAAGCGATATGGGAAGAAGTGCAGCCATAAAAGCAGCCGACCAGCTTATTTCCAGATTCCAGACAAAAGGAAACTTCATTCAGGCATGGGGCGCTCTTGGAGAAAAAGACAACTACAGGTATATAGTAGACTGTCTTCTTAACACTCCCCTTCTTTACTGGGCCAGCAGGGAAACGGGCGATAAAAAGTATGCAGAAATCGCACGCCTTCATACCCAGACATGTATGAAAAATTCCATCCGGGCAGACGGCTCTACCTTCCATACCTTCTTTATGGACTGCGAGACAGGAGCACCTCTTTACGGAAGAACCTGTCAGGGATATGCAGATGATTCTGTGTGGGCCAGAGGACAGAGCTGGGGCGTATACGGTTCCTCCCTTGCCTACCGCTATGACCGCAATGAGGAATACCTTAAAGCTTTCCACCGCACTGCAGACTTTTATCTTTCCCGCCTTCCGGAAGACAACGTTCCTTACTGGGACATGATTTTTAACGATGACAATGCTGTTCACGACGGAGAAACTGAACCAAGGGATTCTTCTTCTGACTGTATCGTTGCCTGCGGACTTCTGGACATGGCTTCTCAGACAGGAGACAAAGAACTTGAAAGAAAAGCAAGAGTTCTTCTTAAGGCTCTTGTTGATAAATATGCAGTAAAAGATTTCTCTAAATCAAACGGCCTTCTCCTTCACGGAACCTACAGTAAAAAATCACCGTACAATACCTGTACACCTGAAGGCGTTGATGAATGTACATCATGGGGAGACTACTTCTACATGGAAGCTCTTACCCGCATTGTAAATCCGGCATGGGAGTTGTATTGGTAAAATGGACGTAAACAAATTCTTTAATCAGGGAAGAAAATTCTTTTTTAATGACAGGGAACTTACCGCAGAATATGTAAAAAATAACTGTAAGGAAGAACTTGCCCACGTAATGAGAGTTGCCGATGAAGTTTGCCGGCAGGAATTCAAATTCGATTTAAGATGGGACATGGAGCAGACTGTAGAACCGGTTGTCTTTAAAGATAAAATTGACTGGCTCTACATGCCTGGTGATGACCCGGAATTTATCTATGCCTTTAACCGCATGAGATTCTGGATATGTCTCGGTCAGGCATATGCAGTTACAAAAGACGAAAAATATGCAGAAACTTTCGTAAACCAGCTTTCAGGATGGATAGAAACCGTTCCCCACATTCCAGAAAATGATAAGGCCTGGCGTACTCTTGAAACAGGACTCCGTATGGAATACTGGATTAAGGCAATGATGTACTTTAAAGGAAGCCCTGCAATCACTGGGGAAGTAATGGACAAATTTGTTGCCAGCATGACGGAACATGCAGAATTCATTATGTCCGTATGGAACTGGTACAACATGATGAGCAACTGGGGCGTAATGGCAAACCACGGGCTTTTTGTTGCAGGCGTAATGCTTCCGGAAACAGAGCGTACAAAAGAATATGTAAAGACTGCAATCAAACGGCTTGATACGGAAATAAGACTTCAGGTATACGATGACGGTGCACAGTGGGAACAGAGCCCTATGTACCATAATGAAGTAACCCAGCTTTTCTATACCGTCGTAATTCTTGCAGAAAGAAACGGAATTGAACTGCCGGAAGGTTTCAGTGAACGCGTGCACAAAATGGCCCTTGCAAACGTATACTGGCAGAAACCGAACGGAGAAGAAATTTCCAACGGCGACAGTGATGAAATTGATGTCCGGGACGTTACAACCATAGGAGCAGCTTTCTTCCATGATCCTGTTCTTAAAGGCAGCGGCTATCCTGAATTAGACTTTGATTCAGCATGGGAAGTAGGAGCTGAACTTGCCGAAGAATATAAAAACATGAAGGCTGAACATCCTCAATCCCTTACACTTGCACTGGCAGATTCAGGAAACATCTACATGAGAAGCGGATGGACAGAAAAAGATACTTTCCTTCATTTCCACTGCGGAACTTTGGGAGCAGGTCACGGTCATTCAGACCAGCTTCACATTGACCTGTATGCAAATGAAGAAGACATTCTCATGGATTCAGGACGCTACACTTACGTTAATAAGCCTGAACGTTTTGAATTTAAAGATGCAGCCGCCCACAACACAACAATAATTGACGGAGCAAGCTGCTACAATTACATCGACAGCTGGGAATGTTCTCATCTTGACCGTGCAGTAAACAGAGCCTGCAAGGACTTTAAGAAATATGCCTATGCAGAAGGTGGACACATAGGATACATGACAAATGAAAAAGGCGGAGTATTTGCAAACCGTCGTGTCATTTACCTTAAGCCGGACATCTTCATTCTTGCAGACGAATTCTACACGAACGGAAACCACAGTTATCAGAATTTCCTTCACTTCAACAACAAAGGAAAACTTTCTGAGACTGGATCCGGCAACTGGAAATACTCCAGCAGCAAAAATGAAGCACAGATTCTTTTACTTGCACCTGACGCCTGCACAAAGAAAACAGCAACAAGACTTTCCCGCCATTACAATGCAGTAGAAAATAACGAAACTCTGGAAACTCAGTGGAATGCAAAAGGCTCTTCCTTTATGTTTACAGTAATCTCCCTTAACAGGGCAGGCAGTTTTGAAGAAACAAAAGTACAGCTCATTCCATTACGTTCCAATTTCAAGAACTGGACCTTTAAGGATTCACAGCTTCAGGCTCTTAAAATCACAAAGGGCTCAAAAGATTATGTAGTAGTTGTTGCTCACGAAGAATACGCCACACCGACAGATACATACCTTGTTGACGGATGCATCGGTTTTGGAAACGTAACAGTATTTGATAAAGCAGCCGGCGAAACAGAAATCGGAACAATGCTTAACGTATAATTCATTCACAAAGAGGAAATCATGAACGAAACAACCTTTACTTCTTTTTCTGACAGAATACCGGCTTCTTTAAAAGACTTTACTCCCTTTGCAAAAGCTTCTGACAGAAACACCTGGAATTCCATCAGTGATGAATTCAGAAACTTCATCCTGGAGCAGGCAGAAAATGCCCTTCAGATTTTAAGAAGTAAAGGCTGGCCTCAGCTTAACATTTCCCTCTGGCATGATTTCTATAAAAACGGAAACCGTGTCAATTTTGAAAACCATCACTTTAACCGCCGTACCCTGCTCATAATCCTTGTTCTGGCAGAATGTTTTGAACATAAGGGAAGATTTCTTGAAGACATTACAGACGGAATATTTTTAATCTGTGAAGAAAGCGGCTGGCATCTTCCGGCACATAATTCTTATACCCGGGATACTCCCCAGCTTCCTTATCCTGATTCCTCAAGACCTATTTTTGAACTTTTTGCAGGAGAAACAGCAAACCTTCTTTCTTTAACCTGGTATCTGCTTAAAGAAGAACTTGATGCCGATTCCCCGATGATATGTGAACGCATTCAGTATGAACTTGAGCGGAGAATTATTACACCTTATCTTACAGAACATTTCTGGTGGATGGGAAACGATGATGAACCGATGTGCAACTGGACTCCCTGGTGTACTCAGAATGCACTTCTTGCGGCATTTATTCTTCCCCATTCAGATGAACTGAGAAAAAAAATACTTCAGAAAGCTTTTTACAGCCTGGACTGTTTCTTAAAAGACTATGGAGAAGACGGCTGCTGTTCTGAAGGCGCAGAATATTACCGGCATGCAGGCCTTACCTTTTACAATGCCTGTGACATCATAAACAGAGTTACTGATAAACTTACAGAAAGCGTTTACACCCTTCCGAAAATTAAAAACATTGCAGAATATATCCTCAACATGAATATTCCCCATTCAGAATATTTCTTTAATTTTGCAGACTGTTCACCACGGGCAGGAAAATCCGGCGCAAGGGAATTCCTGTTTGGAAAAGCCGTACATTCTGACGCCCTCTGTTCCTTTGCCGCAGATCAGTGGAAAGCTTCATCTACGGAAGAAAAACTTTTCAGTCTTACCGCCGACAAACTTTCTCAGAGCAATATGTACTACACCCTTCAGTCCATATTTGCCGACAGAGAAATTCTTAAGGAACTTCAGGGACTTCAGGGACTTCAGAAAAAAGCTGAACCTTTAAGCAGAAACATCTGGTACAAAAGCATAGGCGTATTTATCGTCCACAAAGGAATTTTTTCAGCAGCAGCTAAAGCCGGAAATAACGCAGACAGCCACAACCACAATGATACGGGAAGTTTCATTCTTTACAAGAACGGAGAACCTTTCATCATTGATGTGGGAGTAGAAAACTATACGCAGAAAACTTTTTCTCCCCAGAGATATGAAATCTGGACAATGCAGAGTTCTTATCACAACCTTCCGGAACTTAACGGAATCATGCAGCAGGACGGAAAAGAATTCCGTGCAGAGGAAGTTAAGACTGAAGAAAATTCAATAAGCATGAACATTGCAAAAGCCTACCCTTCTTCTGCCGGAGTTAAATCCTACAGCCGCAGGATATCCGTTTCTGAAGAAGGTCTGGATATTGATGATTCAATTATTTTTAATGATAAAGACCGTGCCCTTACGGTCATGAACCTTATGGTAAAAGAAAAACCTCTTGTAGACAGCAGTTCCATGACAATTACCGTCGGAACAGCAGGTTCCATAAGGGTTAAAACAGATGCGTCAGAAACTGACATAAGCGTTGAACCTATAGAAATAGCAGACAGCCGCTTAAGACGTACCTGGCCGCAGACAATCTACAGAATCAAAATAAAGGCGGAAAACGCTTCAGAAATAAAACTTTCTGCAAAATAATAAAATTTTATAATATTTAACATCTTTATGATATTTTCCCCCACAGTTCGGGCTGATAATTTTTTTCAGACATAAAAAAGGGGGACATAAAGAATTGAAATTCAAAAATGCTTTATGTATTTCTCTCGCAATAACAGCTGCATGCAGCGGAGCCTTTGCCCTTACAACACAGGCAAGGACCGTACTTACAGGAAACATTGCAGAGGGAACTAAAAAAAATGATGAAGATGCAAAATATGATTTCTTCAAACTGAATTCAAAAGCCCAGAAAGATGATGACGGCATAGTTTTTGAATTCAGCGAAGGTTCATTCGGCGGAAGACTTGCCTTATGGTATACCGTCAACTCTTCTACTCAAAGCGATTCCGGTTCAAACGTTTCTTTCAGGCGCTCAAACCTCTGGGTAAAACCCCTGGAATCTCTAAAAATCACTGCAGGTTATGTAGGAAACGACCAGCTTTACAAAGAACGCATCGACGAATGGAAAGTAGGAAATCCTTTTAACCTTAACGAACGCGACTGGTCAAAACACCCGGGATATGTAAACAACTCTGACGTAGACGAGATGGGTATCGGCTTTGAAAGCCGCGCTGTGGAAGGTCTGATTCTTACGGGAGCAGTTGCAAGACGCTGGGGAACTCCCGGTACTTTCGGAAAAGCCTTCTGGAGTAAAGACGGTGACAGCGAGAGCACTTACGACGCATGGGGAATTACAGCCCGCTACTACACAGGAAACCTCTGCTTTCAGGCAGCTTACCGCGACAACGGAAAAGAAAGCTGGAAAGTTGCCCGCTGCGCTTTAGGATATGAGTCCAACGGAATCTACGCATTCATTCAGCCATGCTTCGGAATTGACTACGAAACAGAAAAGGACAAATACGAACTGTCAGGAATCTGTCTTGATCTTTACGGCGAATACAAATTTGACGCCTGGACATTCATCGCTCATGTTCCTGTAACAATCCGCACTACGGACAAAGATGATGACCCGAGCTATCTTGAATATGTCCTTCAGGCAAAATACAACCTGGGAAAAATCGGAAACATGGATGACTTCTCTCCATTTGTAAAAGTGGGAACTATGAATCATGACGGTGACAACAAATATGCCTTCATCCGTCTTAATGATGAACTGTCAGATTCAATGAACTTTGACATCACACCGGGAATTGAATTTAAAGCCGGTTCATGTGAATTCTCAGTAGGTTACGAACTCCTCATTCATTCAAAACTTTATACAGATGTAAATCTCTGTAATGACGTTGAATGGCGGGTTCCTTTTACAGCAGAAATAAAATTCTAGATTCAAGACAAACAGCATATCCAGCACGGAGGATTAGAAATGAAAATAAAAAAATTACTTTCAGCATGTGCAGTTTCGGCAGCAGTACTGTCGACAGCCGCAGCATATGAAGCAACAGCAAAAGTTACAATGGAAGGAAGCATCGTAAAAGAATCAAAACAGAAGGATGCTGATGCAAACTATGAAGTATTTGCCCTTGATGCCGTTGAAGACCATTCTAAAAACGGAATCGAAATTGATGTAGATGCAGGACTTGCAGGCGCACACTTTGAGCTTTTCTTTGAACTTACAGGTACTTCAAAAGCAGAAGACGGATGGAATGCAAGTGCACGCAATACTTATCTCTGGTTTAAGCCGGTTGATGAACTTAATGTACGCCTCGGCTATGTAGGAATCGATGACTTCTTTGTAGAACGCGTTGATGAAGAAAAAGTTGCAAACCCGTTTGCTTTTGCAGACCGTGCAGCAGACAAAGTTCCTTTCTACATAACAAATGCTGATGTTGATGAAATGGGATTCAGTCTTGCATACACTCCTTTTGAAGAACTTACTGTATCTGCCGCAATAGCACCTGGAATCGGTTCCAGCGGAATCTCCAAACAGGGAGACGCAGATACTGTATATGCTCCATGGGGAATCACGGCACGTTACAATTTAGATGCCTTTACTTTTGAAGCCTCTTTCAGAGATAACGGAAAGGACAGTTGGAAAACAGCACGCATCGGCGCAGGATACGAATCTGACAATCTCTACGCATTCATTCAGCCTGTATTTGGAATCGATTACATTGCCAGCAAGGATAAGTACGAAATGAACGGTACAGCTATTGATCTTTATGCTGAATATACCCTTGATGCCCTCAAGCTTACAGGTCATCTTCCTGTAACCGTAAGAACTACAGGAAACGATACAGACCCGAGCTATCTTGAGTTCCTTGCAAAAGCTGAATACAACCTGGGAACATACGGTCTTCTTGATGAAGTTACACCTTATGTATTTGTAAAGAGCATGGACGGTACTGCAGTTACTCTTGATGACAATTTAAGCGACAGTCTTGCACTTACAGTTCAGGGTGGAAGCGCATTCAAAATCGGAGAAGCAAATATTGATATCGGTGCAAGAATCGATGTTCATACAAAAGCTGATACATCTGAGCGCGTTACATGGTCCGTACCATTCAGCGCAAGCATTGAGTTCTAAAACTGTTTCAAACATTTTTTTAACAAAGCAAAAAGTGGGGAAATCCCATAGATAAATAAGGAGGAATTCTAATATGAAAAAGATTTTACGTAAAATCATGGCTGTTGCCTCAATGGCAGCTGTACTTGGCGGATTTGTTTCCTGCGGAGGAGGAGAAGACCCTGACTATGTTGAACCTGTTGATTCAATCTGGGAAGGTGCAACCATACTGGAAAAACCGGCAGATGTTAAAACAAGCTGGGGTGAAGAAATCAACATTCCAAAAGATTATGCTTCCCGCCTTCAGGTCGGATCAAAAGTTATTTTCGAAATCGACATCAACGGTGAATATGCAAAGTTCATGGTTGCTTCAGGATGGTCTGACTGTAATGTAGAAGAATACTACAACCAAAAAGGTACAAAACTTCCTGTTAAAGAAAATGCAGATCATCCAGGTGTTTACGAAACATTAAACGGTGCTGCAGAAAAAGGTATTTATTATTTTGTAGTAACTGAAGAAAGCCTTAAAATTCTTAAAAACGGATTTGGAATCCGCGGAAACTTTATTCTTAAAAAGATTGGCATCACAAACCTCGGTGATCCTGTAGCTGATCCTGATGATGACATCGAACTTACTGAACCTGAAGCAAAAGACGGTTACTTTACTTTCTGGGCACAGAGTTCAGGTGCGGCAGAAGGCTCTGTAGAGCTGGTACTCAACTATGAAGAAACAACCTTAAACAAGAGCGTTACACTTTCTAATGTAGACATTGAATACATCATTAATGACGGAGAAGCAAAACATTATACAAAAAACATCACTCTTCCTAAAAACAGCTACGGAACTGACTACCAGGCAAAAGTACCTCTCTTTGCAGATTACAAAGTAACAAAAAACGATGCAATTTACATCAAGATTACTGCAAACGTAGACGATGAAAAAGCAGTAAACATCATTCAGGGTAACCTCATTGATACTGATCCTTCCGTAAGCTACTGGAAAGAAATGTGTATTGAAGAACAGCAGAAACAGATTCTTACCGGAATTACCTATGCCGAATCATCTGATCCTGCTGAAGATGAACGTCCGGCAATCGGAACAACAGTTTACACAGCAGCCGGAGATGATCTTACAATCAGCATTCCTCAGAATATTTGGGGTGACCCGGCAGTAAGCCACGGAATCCAGTTTGCACCGGCAGGAAGCAAATATCTTCCGGAAGGCGCAAAGGCAGGAGAAGCTTACACCATCACAATGAAAGGTACAGCAAATGAAGCTTTTGAAGCAAACATCCAGTTCCTTACAGCAGAGTGGAGTGGATTCGGTGAAGCCATTAATGCAAATTTTACAGCAGATGGATTTGTAATTACAGGTGAATACACATTCGGTTCAGACACAGCAGACGACTTCATGTTTGTAATCGGAAATAACGATGCAGAATGTACTGCAAAAACCCTGACACTTACTGAATTCACAATCACAAGAACAAAGTAAGCTTCTTTTCTAAAAAGTAAACCCCTTGCCGCCGCAGAATGTCTTGAATCAAAACTTCAACAGCTGCGGCGGCTTTTTTTTACAAGATTTTTTTTTGTCTATACAAATCATCCAGTAATATTTTAATATTATTCATAAAAAACTGATATTTTTCATACAGATCCGACTTAAAATTAATCATAGGAAAATATTTCCGAACACAAAATCAAAAAAACGTGGCGGGATATCACCGGCAGCTTGCTTTCTAAAGCCTGCAGCTGAAGTCCGAGACTTTCTGTCACAGGATTACCACAAAGGCTTTTAAGGGGGAACAATGAAATTCAATAAAATCGGTTTGCTTGCGTGCAGTACGATTTTATGCGGAACACTTGCATTCGCACAGGAGACGTCAATGTACACGGACGCAGATCTTGTATGGCAGGAAGACTTCAGCGGAAAAAAACTGAACATGAAGGACTGGAATTTTGAATTCCATGAACCTGGATGGGTAAATGCAGAACTTCAGTCTTACGATGATTCATCAAAAAATACTTACGTAAAAGACGGCTTCCTTGTAATTCAGGCTCTGAAAAAAGAAAATAAAAACGGAACTGTTGAATATACTTCCGGAAGAATCAATACAATGGGCAAGCATGAGTTCACTTACGGACGATTTGAAGCCCGGCTTAAAGTTCCGAAGGGACCTGGATTTCTTCCTGCCTTCTGGATGATGCCGGGAGACGAAACCTATTACGGACAGTGGCCTAAATGCGGCGAAATAGACATCATGGAAGTTCTGGGACACGAAACAAACAAACTCTACGGAACACTTCACTTTGGAGAACCACATGCAATGCAGCAGGGAACTTATGAAGTAGAAGAAGCTCATAATTTTGCAGATGAATTCCATGTTTTTGCAGTTGAATGGGAACCGGGGGAAATCCGATGGTACTGCGACGGCAAGCTCTATAAAAAAGTAAATGACTGGTTTACAAAACGTCCTGGTTTCGGAGAACTTTCTTATCCTGCTCCATTCGATCAGCCTTTCTACATAATTCTTAACGTTGCAGTAGGTGGAAGCTGGGTAGGATATCCTGATGAAACGACAAACTTTGATCCGAAACTCGATGATGCAAAAATGTACGTTGACTATGTAAAGGTTTATCAGAAAAAATCCTACAACGAAGATGTTGATAAACCGGAACACGCACCTGTTGTTGCAAAAACTGACAGTTCAGGAAACATGGTGTCCACAAACAAGACTGCCTGGGAATTCTTAAAAGCCGGAGGCGGTGTAGGATCTGTTGAAACTGACGGAAAGAACCATACAATCAAAACAGAAAAAGAAGGTTCCCTTGAATATTCAATTCAGTATGTACAGCCGAATGTACCTCTTAACATGGGATTCAAATACCGCTATTCATTTGATGCATGGGCTGATTCACCACGCACAATGATTACCGGCATCAGCGCACCTAACAATAGTTACGAACGCCGCTTTGGAGATGTAAAAGTTAAGCTTACAACTAAATCCCAGCACTTCTCATGGGAATTCGAAATGGAAGCTGATTCTGATCCGGCCTGCCGTATTGAATACAACTGCGGTGCACAGGATTCAACGGCAACAATTCACATCGCAAACGTTCGCCTCGAAAAAATCGGAGAGATTGACTATGCTGCTCTTGGAAAAGGAAGTCTTCCTGACGGAAACTACATCTATAACGGACAGTTTCAGGAAGGAAAAAACCGTCTTGGCGAATGGACAATTGAAAACAAAGTAAATGCAGAAATCAAAGTTACAAAAGACAGGGCTAGAATGCTTTGCGTAACTTCTCCTAAAAAAGCAAAACCTGAAGATGTCATCATAAAACAAACAGGCCTTAAACTTGAAGGCGGAAAAACTTATGTTGTAAAATTTGATGCTTATTCATCTAAAACAACAACCATCACCGCCCGTTTTGCAGGAATCACAAAAACTGAACGCATCATGCCGCTTCCTTCTTCTTCAAAAAAAGGAAAGCCTGCATTACCAGGTCATTATCAGTGGACACTTGCACCGGAAAAGGACTGCGAAATTGACTTCGAGCTTCTTCTTGGAAGTGACGGCCAGACGCTTTACGTAGACAATGTTTATGTAAAAGAAAATGCAGTTATTGCAAACGGAAGTTTTGAACGCAAACTTACCGGCTGGGAATTATATGCCCATCAGAACTCAAGTGCTGCATGCGAGGTAATCCAGAGCGGAGAATCAAAACAGGCAAGCGTAACCATTGAAAAAACAGGAAACCTTGACTGGATGATTCAGCTTAAGCAGAACGGCTGTCTTCTTGAAAAAGGAAAGAAATACAAGATTTCACTTAAGGCAAAATCAGACCTTGACCGCACAATCATGCTTGCTCTTCAGAGAGACGGTTCAAAAGATGACAACTGGTTCCCGTATTCAAACACACTTCGCTTTGAAGTCGGAAAAGAGTTTAAAGATTATGAATGGACCTTCGTAATGGGAGGAGATTCTGATCCGAATGTAATCTTTACGATTTCCATGGGTGCAGTTTCTGACAAAATCATAAATAAAAAGCATACAATTGTTTTTGATGACATCCGTGTCGAAGAAATTGAAACTCAGGAAAAGAAAAAGTAATTTTTCAGCAGAAAAAATATAAATCTGTTAATAAACGGGATGATACATTCAAACATCATCCCGTTTATTTATTTCAAATTGACAGTCATCTTGAAGAATCTGGAGATTAAAATGAAAAAGAAAACCGCACTTATTAAAACACTGCTGACTGTATCTTCTGCAATTGTTTTATCAGCCTGTCTCGGAAACGCAGAACCTCAGCAGGAGTCTTCTAAACTTCCGGAAGACACGCCTGTTTCTTCTTCAACTACAAGCATTCAGTTTGCTAAAAAAATGCAGGCTGGCTGGAACTTGGGAAATACTTTTGATGCTCAGTCAGAAGGCAGCAAAGAAAATAAAGGAGTATCCACAGAAACAAGCTGGGGTATGCCGTATACAACACAGTCCATGATAAAGGCAGTAGCAGCAAAAGGTTTTAAGACAATAAGGATTCCTGTATCCTGGCACAACCATATTACAGACTCAAACCTTACAATAGATCCTCAGTGGCTTAGCAGGATAAAAACAGTCACAGACTACGCCATAAACGAAGGAATGTATGTAATTATAAACATTCACCATGACAATCTCACATCAGCAAAACTATCAACAACCTACGGCTATACAGTAAACACAAATACCGCAGAACAGGAAACTTCAAGAAAATATATTACCGCAGTCTGGAAACAGGTTGCCGAATACTTTAAGGAGTACAACCAGAACCTTATATTTGAACTGCTGAATGAACCCCGGAACAGAGATTCTGCAAACGACGGATTTACAGCACCAGAAAATATTTCTGACCTGAATAAAGTTATCTCTTCTTACAATCAGGCTGCCTTAAATGCAATCAGGGCTTCCGGTTCAAAAAACACAGACAGGTTCATAATGGTTCCTTACTATGCTGCTTCTCCCTACGATTCTGTAAACTGGACTGTTCCCAATGACAGTGCGGCTGATAAATTATTAATCGCCGTCCACGCTTACTGTCCTTATGATTTCTGCATGAATACAACGGCAGACTCCACTTTTGAAGATGACGATGAAGGAAATGACATTTCTTATTTATTCAGTTTATTAAAAAGTCAGTGGGTTTCAAAAGGTTACGGTGTCGTTATGGGTGAAGCAAGTGCTTCTGATAAAAACAATACGGCAGAGCGTCTTAAGTGGGTCAAATACTATTATAAAAAAGCAAAGCAGTCATCCGTTCCTGTAATTCTCTGGGATAATATGAATATCTCAACTGCAAGCGGCGGGTACGGAGATATTAACAGCGGTGAGTGTCACGGTTACTTCAACAGAAAAAACTGCAGCTGGTGGTTTGAACCGCTTATTGATGAAATGATTTCTATTAGTAAGTAATCCGCCGTTTTGAGGGGTTGTACTATCCCCTCAATACAAGAGATTGCCGTGTCGAGCACGGCAATGACTCATACTCAACTGCGAGGGATGACCAAAAAGTTCAAAAAGTGTCATTTTCAGGCTGTCAACAACTTTTTATAAATGTCATTTTCGGGCTGTCAACAACTTTTATAAGTGTCATTTTCGGGCGCGACCCGAAAATCCCCCTGCATGAGATTGCCGCATCAAGTGCGGCAATGACAGGCTGTCAACTGCGGCAATGACAGGGTGTCGAGCACGGCAATGACTCATACTTTTTGGACAGCCCCTTTTTTTCTGCGTAAACGCTGTCGCGTTTACTCCTTTACGCCTCCTACTGTTACTCCGCTGATTATGCTCTTTGAGAGTATCAGGTAAATGATTACCAGTGGGATTATGGCCATACAGATCATCATGTAAACCTGGCCCATGTCGAAGCTTTTGTAGTCTGCTCCACGTAACTGAGCTATAAGAATAGGAATCGTCTTCTTTTTATCACTGTCGATTACAAGTGCAGGTGTAAAGTAATTGTTCCATGAACTTACAAAAGAGAAAATTGCCTGAACTGCTATTGCCGGCTTCATCATCGGAAGTACAATTCTGTTAAAAGTCAGAAATTCATTGCAACCGTCTACACGGGCTGCTTCTACTATTGAAACAGGAAGCGTTGACTGCATTGCCTGATACATATAAAAGAATACAACCGGCGATGCTATTGCAGGAATATAAAGGGCTGCAAGACTGTCAAGCATCATAATGTTTTCAAGCAATTTAATAAAACCTAATGCAGAAACCTGTGCAGGAATCATCATAACTGCAAGAATAAACTTAAACGCAAAGTTCTTACCCTTAAAGTGGTACATATATATTCCATATGCAGTCATGGAAGAAAAATACGTAGTAAGGACTGCTGACATCAGAGAAACAAAAACACTGTTAAACATTGCCTGAACAATAGGTGTGTTTTCATCAGCAAGAAGATTGCGAAGGTTTGTTACAAAATTTAATCCAGGAAAGAACGAAAATCCCATCTGAATCTGAGAATGAGTTCTTGTTGAATTTATAATAAGAATATAAAACGGAAACAGTGAAAGTACTGCAAGAAATATCATAACAAGATAGCAGAGTATCCGTCTTATTTTAAGAGTCATAAAAGTACCGTAACGAATCATTTTCTTCCTCCCTTAGGATTCTTAAACTGTCTCATCGTAATCGAATAAACAGAGAAGCTGAGTATACCGGTAATTGCAAAAGTAAGAACAGAAACTGCACCGGCCATACCGTAATTCTTATTTGTAAGATGCTTATTCAAATACATGATGATAGTCATGCTTGTTCTGTCAGGAACCCCTTCTCCATTTGTAAGGATCTGAGGAATATCAAACATCTGAATACCACCGATTAAACTTGTAATGATTACATAAACAAAAATCGGCATGAGCAGAGGAAGAGTGATTCTGAAGAAAATCTGCAGAGGTGAAGCACCGTCAATGCGGGCTGCCTCAAACAGACTTTCATCAATACCCATAATACCGGCCATAAGCAGAATTGTCGTATTTCCGTACCACATAAGACAGTTCATCACGGCAACAAGCACATGAACCCAGTTTGTAGATTCAAAATAGCGGATATTCTGCGTGATAAGTCCGAATTTTATAAGGATGCTGTTTACCGGTCCCTCCGGTGAAAACAATGTAAAGAACAGCATTGCAAATGCACTGGCCATGATAAGGTTAGGCATATAAATAACAGTTTTAAAAAACTGCTTGAACCTGAGCCTTAACTCTGAATTAGTAAACCAGACAGACAGCACCAGCGAAAATAAAATCTGCGGAATAAAACCAAGAATCCACATGACAAAAGTATTTTTTGTATAGCGGAGAATATCTGACTCAAAAACCTTCTTGTAATTTTCAAGCCCGATAAAATTCGGTCCAACTTCTTCAAGTCCAATTCTATAATTCTCAAATAAGCTGTTTGCAAATGTTGAGAGCAAAGGTATAAGAGAAAAAATTATGAACACAATGAAGAATGGAGCTATAAAAAAATATCCCCACCTGTCATAGGTAATGTTTTTCTTCTTTTTCATTTTATTTTCGCCATCCATAACGGACCTCCAACACGACTTTTTTTATTTACTCAATTCTGAATGAACTTCTGTTACTGCTGTGTAGAAATTCTCCCATGCTTTTTCAAGAGTTACATTTCCATTGTAGTAGTCAGCCATACTTGTCTGGATTTTTTCTGACATAGTCTGGTCGTACATGGAGATATTGCTTCTATCAATTGCTTTTGCAGCTTCAACAAAGAATTTGATATGATTCTGTCCGCCAAGGAATTCATTCTTGTAATTGCTATTTGCAACTGCTTCCATAGCAGGAACATTATTTGTAAAGTCACCATAAGACTTTGCAAGATCGGTCATTGTTTCATCATCACAGCAAAGAACTTCCATTACAGTTTTAATTTCATCAATATTGTCTGTTCCGTCAGCTGCACAAATCCATGTTCCGCCCCAGGAGAAAGACTGTGGACCCTTACAGAATGCCCAGTCTCCGTATGAACCATTTCCTTTTACTTTCGGTCCATCCTTGTCTTCAAGAGAGTTTCCTGCCATTGTAAAGTCAATGAACCATGCAGGACCAAAGTAGCAGAATACTCTACCGTCTTTTGTCATACCCTTGTTGCTTTCCGGAGACCACAATTTAGCACGGTTGTTATATCCAAGATCTGTATATTTCTTTGTCTGCTCAATCCACTTCGTAATCTGAGGATCAATGTTAATCTTTCTATCCTTTGTTACCCAGGCAGTCTTCATGTTGTCAGAAAATGCACGGAAATCATCATCATAACCTGAAAGCATGAAGTATCCCTGGTTGTGTGCTTTTTCTGCAACAGAATCAAACTTTTCCCAGGTATCAAGCATAGGACCTACTTTTTCAGGATCATCCGTACCAAGAACAGCCTTTGCAATTGAACGTCTGTAAATCAAGCCGGCTGGTGTTGCCTGCCATGAAACACCTTTAAGAACACCATTTGAATCAGTCATTACGTCCTGTGTATATTTATACTGATGAGCAAGCTGTTCATCAGTAAGACCGATTTCTTTCTTTACATCAACAGTAGCTGTCTGATTTACATATTTAAGAGCATAATCAGCTTCTACAAGGAAAATATCAACTCTCTTGTCCTTTTCTGTCTTTGCCTGACGAAGAAGGGCATCATCAAGCTTTTTCTGATAAACATTGTCCGTGCTGGCATTTACAACCCAGTTAACCTTTACATCAGCAGGAAGTTTCTCTGCAACATAAGAATTAAACCTTTCCTTAAATTCGTTGTTCCATACGTAAATGTTAAGAACCTTTCCGCCTTTTGAAACTCCGATAGGACCCCTTTTCTGTTTGCTGCATGAAGCAATTCCCAGCATTGCAGTCAGTGCAGTAGCTGCAGCGACGCAAGAAAAAATAATTTTTTTCATATTTTCCTCCTAAAAAATTATTTTCTATGTTAAAATATTATCCACGAAGGGGCAGATACAACCGAACCACCAGTAAATACCCGCCTTCATAGAAAAAGTCTAAGTCCGTATATAGCGGATAAATATCAGATTTTTATGAAAAATATCAGATATTTTAGCTTTTTACATTTCACCTGAAGGAGAAGTCTTCCATGGGTATTAAAGAAGAACTTACACGCATTGAATTTAAAAACAGGGAATACATGATTAACCATATCCCGTACGACAGGGAAATGGCCTTCTACCAGAGCATCAGAAACGGCGACATGGAAGAAATGAAACGGCTGTTCAAACCTTTGTGCGTTGAAGGATTCGGCAAGCTCAGTGACAATCCCCTCAGAAACCTTAAATACCATCTTATCATCACAGTTGCATTCATCACGCGATACTGCATTGAAGGCGGACTTGAAATGGAATCTGCCTACAACCTCAGCGATATTTACATTCAGAAGATTGACCACTGCTCGTCGGAGGAAGGAATCCACCAGATTCATAAAGAAATGACCGAGGCTTACGTAAAACGAATGCAGCAGCAGAAGACAAGAAAGGTTTACTCCAAACCGATAAGCCTCTGCATCGACTACATTTACGACAATCTTCATTCTAAAATCTCTCTTGATGAACTGTCCGAAGTCTCTTCCCTGAGCACCTCCTACCTGTCCAAACTGTTTCACAGTGAAGTAGGCATTACCATCGCACAGTACATAACCACTAAAAAAATTGAAGCAGCGAAAAACCTGCTGATATACACCGACAATACACCGGTTGACATCTCCAACTATCTGTCATTCAGTTCGGAAAGTCATTTCATCAGCGTATTTAAGAAAATAACAGGGCTTACTCCAAAAAAGTTCAGGACAATTCACTTCCGCTATAATTTTACGGAATCAGAATAAACTTCTATATGATGAATTTCTCCGTTTCTTGAAAAAAGCTTCCGGCTCAATTCTTTCGTCAGCGCATTTCCATTTATATTCTCGCACAATTTCTCATTAAAATAAACTGAAATTTTGTCAAAATCAGCCTTAAAATACGAAATTTTTGCACCGCACCATGAAAATTCCACACTTTTTTCCGAATTAAACTCATTTTTATCAACTGCAGCAAGATTAAACACAGCACAGGAATCCTTTATAGAAACCCCAAGTTCTCCCCAGCGGGCAAGTATTTCTTCCTTAACCTGTCCCGTCATACCAGGCTGTCTTGCCCCTTCCATATATGGAGTATGAGAATACGGATCAAAAGGAAAGGCTCCGTAAAGTTCCGGAGATTTTGCACTGCTTAAACCAGACTTCACGTCTGCATAAAAATCCCGTAATTCAGGATAAAGCCTGCAGTTTTCCTGAACGGCAAGAAGAAGTTTTGAAACCTGATGCCAGTAAATACATCCCAGTCCTTCATACCCGTAAAAACTTCCGGAACGCCCCGTAAACTGTCTGTGATTAAAAGTTTTTTCATACAGTTCAAACAAAGCCTTCTTTTCTTCCGGTGAAGGTTTCTCCGACTCAGGAAGAGAATCAATTTTCTGTTCAAGACACTCTGCATTCCTGATGGAAGAATCAAAATGATATACTCCGTTACAGTCTTCTTTCAAATATGAAGAAACACAAGCTCCTTCCTCTTTAGAAATACAGTTCTTTCGGGTAAACTGCTCAAGATGAACATCAGGATACAGGAGATAAGAATTTTGATGCTTTTCATAAAGTTCACTTGAACGCAAGGCAGCACAAAGTTCTTTTATTTCTTTTTTATCCAGAACGCCTGCAGAAAGAACGGCAACCTGCCCTTCAAGCATAAGCTTAAGATGAGAACATTCAATTTTATCTTCCTCAAAACTAAGAATGTTATAGGAATGAAACAGAGAATCACTTCTTTTATTCATAAGTATCGACTGCTTGACCACAGCAAGAATCTTTACAAGCATGCTGGAAATTTCTTCCGAAGATGCCGTTACTGATTCCCCGCCTTCATTTTTATAAAAGGCATTCCTTTCTGCTTCAAAAATTTTCTCTGCCTCATCAACAAACTTCTTTCGTTCAAAAGCATCACAAACAGCACGGATTCCATAACCGTCATAAAGCCCTGCTGTTTTTTTAAGGCTGTCATAAACCCTGAAATCAAGTTCCACATCAGAAACATTGTCCCTGTAAAGCTTTGCAAGGAATTCCAGCATTCTGTAAAGCTGACAAAGGGTAACCACAGAAGCTCCATAACCGGCAAGAGCATTGTTTGCATCATTCCATTCAGGACGCTGAAGGTTCATCCATATTCCGCAGCCCGGAACATGATTTAAAACTTTTCCAAGAACCACCTGAATTATTTTTGTTGTAAATGAAAAAAGCCGCGGCTGCTTATTTTCATCAAGTACAAGTCTGGCATCAGCACCCATTTCTTTTTCAAGTTTGCGGATTCTTTTATCTTCCTCATAATCAAATTCAATTGAATGCCGCGGATCTGCAAGAATCTGAGAATAAGACTTTATACGGTATGGAACATTCACAGAAGTAAAAACTTTTTCTCCCAGAAGACTGCACAGTCCATCCCTGTCTAAATCAGAATAAAACTCAAGGAACTTCTGAAGATAAATAACCTGATGATCAGTCCAGTAACCGTACTGAGACCAGGGATTATCTTTTTCCGGAACTTCCCAGTCAGGACCGTCTCTGGAAATTCTGTAAGGATTAAAGCCGTCAATCGTCATTGCATTTAAGAAGATGGAAATAAAATTCCTTACGTAAAGAGGATATGACCACACGAGAGCTTCCCAGTTCTGAAAAATATCCCTCCAGTTTCCTTCATAATTAAGCACAGGCTTTGAATCAGAAGTTTCTACCTCTATATTGAATTTATTCCACGGACGACTCGGATCTCCATGACGTCTCGAAAAGGCAACAGGAACATATTCCATAGAAAGGCGCAGAAGTTGTGGATTTTCAAAATCCTTTACGGCATTATAGAATTCATCATAAGTTAAAACAGAATCCTGAACTAAAACTTTCTTTAATTTCAAAGCGAGCTTACAGTTCCGTTTTTCTACAAAGCGCGTAAAGTCATCCAGATGAATTTTTCCGTTGTCTGCAAAAATTCCGCCGCGCATAATGTTGAACATTACATTGGTTCTGTGATGAGCAGCAGTCATTTCGCTTCCGCAATTCTGAATTCCATCAGCAGCGGCTATATAAGATTCAAGCTTTGCATCCGTTTCCTTTATATCATCCTCAAGAAGCTTCCATGCATAGCGTCTGTCACTTATGGTATTTTTAAGTTCAGCCAGTTTACAGGCATCAAGATTTACATCCAGTACCTGCTCCCAGCATTCCGCCTGTCCCGGATTCAATTCACTTTCATGAAGAATATAGCACTCCCCTCTTTTACCCAGAAGTTCAGGTCTTGTTACGACAGGATCTTCATTAATAAAATCCCTTACTGCATTCTCTGAAAGAATTATTTTATCATGAGTCGTAAACCAGCAGACATTTGTATTTAAGCATTCACTCGGCTCAGCCTTATCCGTTACAACTGAAGAGAGGGAAAACAAAGCCATATTTGCCTCATCATCCACCTCACATTTTTTATAGGCATCCAGAAGAACACTTTTTGAAGACTGCATATCAGCCGTAATTGAAGAACTTAAAATATTTTTACAGCCGTCAAGAATCTGAAGCCTTACTTTCTTTCCTGAAAAATTTTCTATACGTACAGTTTTTACAAGACCGAATTTTCTGCTTGAAGTCCATCCGTATCTGAAAGAAAGACCTTCCATTGCATTAACTTCCTCAAACCAGATTTTCGTACCGTTGAGGTTTTTATAAATATTTCTTTTAATGTGAATGTTCTTTAAATACCTGTTTGCCGAAGAAGAAAGCAGGGATTCAAAAGGCTGCCAGAATTTACCGTGCTTGCCTTCTTTCATAATCTTTATGATGGAAACAGAACCGGTAGTATTTTTAGAATCACTTAATTTATCACAGGTTGCATAGGGAAATAATGCATTGTCAGAATTTTTTCTTCCGGCAGTAATTCCTCCCTGAGCCCACAAAAAATTCCATACATCAGAGGAACTTGTAAGGGTCATAAAAAAATCATTCATAAAATCGTAGTTTTCTATTTTATAAAATTTTTCACCGTCAAGATTTACAAAACTTCCTTCTACCTTATTCACGTCTTCCACCTTATTATTTTGGGCATCTCTAGAAATCCAGTAATGTATATTTCTAGAGAATGCCGACGAGTTTTAAGTCGTTGTAATGTCACGACTTAAAACATCGCTCTTTCAGAGTTATCTCTAAAAATTGCAATTTTTAGAGATTCCCTTTTTTTTGATTAAATGATAAAAATGGATTTTTTATAAAAATATCACCAAAGTGTTTTTTTTATAAAATTCATGTAATAAAAAGCAAATTTTTTATATTTCAGAGAAAAAACAGCCCTTACTCTTTATTTACATACAATAAAAAAATGACAGATTTTTTTTATTTAAGGGGGAATTTGTGAAAAAGATTTTAACAGCAGCATTCATCTTAATCTGCGCAGCTTCAATGCTGAATGCAAAGAGTAAAAACAAACAGTTCAGTCAGATTACGGCAGCAGAGCTTGTAAAGGAAATGAAAACCGGCTGGAATCTGGGTAATACCCTGGATGCAAACGGATGCACCGGACTTGCCTCTCAGGAAAGCTGGGGACAGCCTCTTACCGATAAAAAAATGATTGACGGAATAGCAGAGGCAGGATTTAAAACAATACGAATTCCCGTAAGCTGGTCAAATCATATTACAGGAAAGAATCATAAAATTGACAAAGCCTGGATGAACCGTGTTAAACAGATTGTAGACTGGGCTATTGAAGATGAACTTTACGTTATAATAAACATTCACCATGACAACTATACCAGTCCCTCAGGAATCGGCTACGGAGACGGCTTTTATCCTAATATGGTAAGCTGGAACGAAAGCATGCTGTTTATAAAAGATGTATGGACCCAGATAAGCAAAACCTTTAACAACGAATATGACGAGCATCTTATTTTTGAACTGCTGAATGAACCGCGCCTCAGGGAACACGAACATGAGTGGTGGATGTCCGACAGCTGTAATGACTGTAAGTACGGCGCCCAGACACTGAACCGGCTTAATCAGGTTGCCCTTGATGCAATCAGAAAATCAGGAGGAAACAACAGCCTGCGTTTTGTAATGGTTTCAGGGCTTGCTGCAGCACCTCACAGCGTTCTCGATTCAAATATTTTCAAGATGCCTCAGGATACAGAATCTGGAAGACTTCTTCTTTCAGTACATATGTATACTCCATACGCTTTTGCAATGCAGACCCCTGGAGAAACAGTCCTCACAGAAAGTCACAAAAAAGAAGTTAATGCAACCTTTGAACAGCTGAATGAAAAATTCATCTCCAATGGAATTCCTGTCGTAATCGGAGAATACGGCGCAACCAATAAAAACAACACTCAGGAACGGATTAAGTGGTTTACAAATTTTATAAGTGAATCAAAAAAATACGGAATGTGCTGCTGTCTCTGGGATAACGGAGACTGGAATGCCGCAAACACTTATGAAGAAAAATTCGGCTTTTACAACAGAAAAGAACAGAGCTGGTACTTTGAAGAAATTATCGATGCAATAATGAACTGCTTCTAAAAAAAGAGGGATGACCAAAAAAATATCGTCATTGCCGTGCTCGACACCCTGTCATTGCCGCACTTGATGCGGCAATCTCTTGCAGGGGGATTTTCGGGTCGTGCCCGAAAATGACATTA